>NZ_JBHUKY010000034.1:0-95782 GCF_042684125.1 Paenibacillus rhizoplanae
GCGCACCGCCGCTGCGGCCCTGCCCGCGGCCGCCACGGCCGGCGCGCGCCGCTTCAGGCGCAGCGCTCTGCCGCCCGCGCGGCGAGCCGCCGCCTTGGACCGAGGTGAATTCGCCTACGCCGAATTCATCCTTCTCGTACCGGCGGCGGTCCAGCCGCTGGGAGATGCCGTGCTCGATCAGTTCGAGCCCGGCGCGCTCGCGCGGCGAAGCGAACGTGATCGCAAGGCCTTTGCCTCCGGCGCGGCCCGTGCGGCCAATCCGGTGAATATAGCTGTCCGCATCCAGCGGAAGATCGTAGTTGAAGATATGGGTGATCCCTTCCACATCCAGACCGCGTGCCGCCACATCAGTAGCTACCAGCAGCTGGAGCTTGGCCTCCCGGAACCGCTTCATGACGGCTTCACGTTTGCCCTGCGACAGATCCCCGTGCAGCTCGTCGCAATCATAACCGGCCGCCTGCAGTGCTTCGTTCAGCTTGATGGCCCGGCGTTTGGTCCGGCAGAAAATAATGGCCAAGTATGGGCGGTCCCGCTCGATCAGCGAGATCAGCGCCTCTTCCTTGTTGCGGTCCGAGCATTCCACCACCTGCTGGCGGATATTATCCAGCGGAATCGGCGAGCCGCTCTTGATAATAATATCAAGCGGCTCCTTCATATAGTTCGCAGCCAGCCGTTTGATCGGGTCCGGCATGGTCGCGGAGAATAGCATCGTCTGGCGGCGGTAAGGCACAGCCGTAATGATCGTCTCCACATCCTCCAGGAAGCCCATATGCAGCATCTGGTCCGCTTCGTCCAGCACCAGCATCTTCACGCCGCTCAGGTCCAGCGTCTCCCGGCGCAGATGATCCAGCAGCCGTCCCGGCGTGCCGATGATCAAATGTCTGCCGCCTTCCAGCTTACGGAGCTGCTTCTCTACATCCTGGCCGCCGTAGACCGCCAGAATCTTCACACCCGTATGACGGGCCAGCTTGCGCGCCTCTTCGGTAATCTGCAGCGCGAGCTCACGTGTTGGCGCAAGGATAAGCGCCTGCGGATACGCCGCCTCTACCCGGATCTTGTCCATAATCGGCAGCAGAAAAGCCAATGTCTTCCCCGTTCCCGTCTTCGCGCGCGCAATGACATCCAGACCTTCCACCAGCGGCGGAATAGCCTCTTCCTGCACCGGCGTCGGCTTCACGATTCCCTGCCCCTTGAGCAGATCGGTTAATACTTCAGATACTCCTAATTCCTTAAAACCCGGCAATTGCTCCACCTCACTCTTTTTCCTAAATTTTTGTTTCATAAAAGTCCGGTCCAACCTCAAAACCGCATCCGGCGAATTCAGGTGCATTAATACCCTTCATTTCCTCACTTGGCTCGCAACCAGCGAATTCAGGTGCATTAATACCCCTCATTCCCTCACTTGGCCTGCATCCGGCGAATTCAGGTGCATTAATACCCTTCATTTCCTCACTTAGCCCGTACCCGACGAATTCAGGTGCATTAATACCCTTCATTCCTCATTCGGCCCGCATCTAGCGAATTCAGGTGCATTAATACCCTTCATTCCCTCACTTGTTCCGCATCCAGCGAGTTCAGGTGCATTAATACCCTTCATTCCCTCACTTGGCCCGCATCCAGCGAATTCAGGTGCATTAATACCCTTCATTCTCGCACCAGGAGGCTACCCGAAAGGGAACGCCCCTCCGGCAATCAAATTTCATAACTTATATTCATCCATTTAACGGAGTAATGTACGCAAGTAAGCAGGATACGGATATCACTCGTGAGTATCCGTATCAAACAAAAGCGGAAGAACCCCGTCACCGGAGCCCTTCCGTCCCATGGGCCCGCAAGGCTGCGGTCGAAGTTCGGTTTTAAAGGCGCAGCAGCGATCCACCGGACATTCAGACGGCACTCCATTTGCGTTCCATTACACTTTAATTTCTGGCAAGTTATCTGTATATATTGTACTTGATTTCACGCCGCTTGTGTGCATCTGCCGGAGAATAATTATTTCCCGTCTTCTTCCGGCTAGAATCTTCCTGATTTGAAGATAGAGAACAGTAGCCACAGAATCATCAGCAGGGCGATGACTGATCCGATCTCAACGATCGGGAAGTCCCAGAGCAGCGAAGGCTCGCCGCGCAGGGAAGATGCGATAATCAGCCCGGCCATAATGATGCTGAAGGCCAGCAGCACAATGCTGAAGGACAGACGGTTACCGACCCGGCTGAACTTATGCTCCAGACCCTGGAGCTCGGGTACACCGATCTCGACCTTCAGCTTGCCCTTGCTGATCAGCGACGAGAGCTGCCGGGCCTGGGCGGGAAGCTCCACCAGACTCTCGGCAAGATCGGCTACCCCGCCCAGCAGCTTGCGCTGCAGGCGGCTTCCGCTGAAGCGCTGCTTCAGCAGCTGCCTGCCGAACGGCTCGGCCATCTGCATAATGCTGAAGGCCGGGTCCAGGCTGGACACCATGCCTTCCAGCGTCAGCATGGTCTTGCCCAGCATCGCCAGATCCGGCGGAATGACCAGCCGGTGCTTGCGGGCAATGCCGAACAGATCATTCAGCGCCTTGCCGATGCTGACCTGCTTGAACGGGATATCATAATACTGCTCCCGCAGCCGGTCCATATCATCATGCAGCGCCATCCGGTCGGCATCCTCAGGAATTACACCCAGACGCAGAATGGCCCGTACCATCGAATCCGTATTCTTACGCATTAGTGCGATGACCAGCGCGGACAGGCTATCCTTCATGTCCTCGCTAAGCCGCCCGACCATCCCGAAGTCGATCAGGGCCAGCTTGCCGTCTTTCAGCACCATGACATTGCCGGGATGCGGATCGGCATGGAAGAAGCCATGAATAAAAATCTGATTCAGCATCATCTCAACAAGCTGCTGGGCGATAGTCTTGAGCTTAAAGCCTGCGCCCAGCAGCTCGTCCCTGCGGTTCAGCGTAATTCCTTCCATATACTCCATGGTCAGCACCCTTGTGGAGCTGAAGTCCCAATAGATGGACGGAATATATACATTATCTTGAGCAGACAGCTGCCCGGCTATACGCTCGGCATTACGCCCTTCCTGGGCATAATCAAGCTCCGCCAGCAGTGCGCGGGAGAATTCCTCGACCATCCGGGTTAATCCGTATTGTCTGGCCCAGTCCATCTTGCGCTCGGCAAGCAGACTTAGATCCGTTAGAATTTCCAGATCCCTGCTCATGGTCCGCATGACGCCTGGACGTTGTATTTTGACCGCTACACTCTGTCCGCCATGCAGTACAGCCCGGTGTACCTGGCCGATGGAGGCGGCAGCGAGCGGATTGTTCTCGAAGTATTCAAAGACCGCATCAATATTCTGGTCCAGCTCCTGCTCCAGAATATTGCGGGCAGTCTCGGCAGAGAAGGGCGGCACATGATCCTGCAGCTTAACCAGCTCCTGAATAATCCCCTCCGGCAGCAGATCGGAGCGAGTACTGGCAAGCTGGCCGAGCTTGACAAAGGTCGGCCCCAAATCCTCCAGCACCCGGCGGACCCGCTCACCGAGTGTCACACTTTCATGAACCTCCTGTGTAATAATCCGGCGGGGAAGTGACAGAAGATGGTAAAGGCCCAGTTCCTCCACCATATAGCCGAAGCCATGACGCATAAGCGCCATGGCTATAGCCCGGTAACGTCCGGCATGCCTTATGCGGACTGCCATTTATTCACTACTTGTTTCCGGCACGATGGTCTCCTGGGGGAACTCCTGAGGGGACTTGCCTTCCAGCTCGGCCACGCGTCCTTCCAGCTTGGCAATACGTGACTCCAGTCCGGCGATATCCTCCTGAACGGGCACCTTAAGCTCCTTCAGCACCCGCTGAACCTGTTCCTGCACGGCAGACTTGAACGCTCCCCGTTCTTCATCCCCGCGCTCTACCAGGCGGTCGACCAGGGCCTTGGATTCCGAAGGGGCCAGCTCGCCCCGCTTCACCAGCTCATCTACGACCTTCTCGACTTTCTCCTTGCTGACAATGGTGAGGCCAACTCCTAAAGAGATTGCTTTCTTTAACAAATCACTCATGGTACTTCCCTCCCAAAGATTCCAGTTATGGATAAAGTATACCCCTTAGCCCGCCATTTCACAAAAAAAGCGGATTATCTGGGGATTCGTGCCGCCCAGGTAGCTGCCCGCAGAATAAGCTGGCGGACTGCCGGGTGACGGAATGAAGGCTCGTGATGCCCGGGCATCAGATAGACTACCCGTCCCAGTCCATAGCTGTGGCACCAGGCCGCAGGCAGCAGCTCACCGTCCGCTTCGTACTCCAGCAGAATTTTTTTGTCGGTGAATGGGTCGAACTCGAACCGGTATGGCTCTTCATCCAGCTGGAAATCCTCCATGCCTTCGGTGATATCATGCTCCAGCACCTTGAATTGAAGCGGAGTAAAAGGCGGGTGTCCGGTGAATCTGCCGCCGATCAGCTGGGCCAGCTCATACCGCTTCGCCAGGGATATACCGGTATGCAGGACAATCAGTCCGCCGCCCCCGCTGACATAACTCAGCAGACCTGCAGTCTGCTGCGGGGATACCGTTTCGTTCCATAATTCATTATATGCGATGCAGAGATCGTATCCGGACAGATGCTCGCTTAACAGCAGCTTCTTGTTCTCCGAGCATTGCACCGTCAGAAGCTCATTCAGAATTTCACTGACCTGCTTATCTACCCCTTGCAGCGGGTGAAACCGGGGGTGTGTATAATCGCCTAACAACAGACATTTTCTCTTATCCATGGGTCTCCTCCTCTGTATTACTTGTATTACTTGTCTTTGTACGCAGAGCCCGGCGGCCTTCTGCTACCGGTGTGCCGCAATATAGCGGCCCAGTGCCACGAACATGCTGCCCATCCGTTCATGCTCCGGCATAACAATCCGCTTCACGCCTTCTTCCTTCAGGGCCTCCGAGGTAAGCCGGCCGACGGATACTGCCAGCACCTGGTCCTCCAGTGCCTGAATGAGCGCCTCCAGCCGGCCCTGCTCCCTTGCATGCTGCGCCAGGAAGCGGAATTGCGGCGCACTTGTGAAGGCGACCGCATCCACCTGTCCTTCCGTAATCTCTGTGAGCAGCAGAGACAGTGCTCCCGGCTCCGGCTCGGTATACCTGTAAGGCTGCACACAGCCTACGGTTGCCCCCGCCTGCTCCAGCCACCCGACCAGATGAGGCGCAGTCTCCCCGTGCAGCTGCAGCATAACCCGCTTGCCCTGCAAATCCCAATCCTGCAGTCCGCGGATCAGACCGGCGCTGCTGCCGTCATCGTCACGCACCACCGGCTCAAGTCCCCGTTTCTTCAGAGCATTCACTGTCTTATAACCGCGCGCAGCAATAGGTGAAGCGGAGAGAACCTCCAGGAAGCGGCCCTCAAGCTCCAGCTTCGTGGCCATTTCGAACAATGCGTCGAGTCCCATGCCGGTAGTCAGAACGGCCAGATCCGGCGGCTGATTCGTCCAGGCGATCAGCCCGTCACGCAGGGCAGCATCATCCAGAAACGTGGTTCCCTGGGCGGGACGGTGCAGCGCGGTTCCTCCCATATTCTCTACCAGCTTGGCCATTTCCTCCGCTTTGCGCGGACCGGCCAGGGCCACGGTAATGCCCTTCAATTGCTCTGCCATGAACGTCTCTCCCCTTCATCACCCCGTATTATTGCTTATCAGTATACTTGCAAAGTGTGGTAAAAGAAAAGACCAGGCCGCATATTTATCCTCAGGAATTGTGCGGCTCTTCGGGAAGGCTCACCCCGGGCTTAAGTACTTCGGACACTGGTGGAGCCTGATTTCCGGGGTACAACTTGAAGCGGCCTACCAGCTGCTGCAGCTCATCGGCCAGATGGCTCAGATCTGCTGAAGAGGAGGCAATCTCCTCCACGGATGCAAGCTGCTGCTGGGCTGCGGCCGAGATGGTCTCGGTATTGCCTGCCGCCTCCTCGGTAATGCCGCGGATCTCGCCGATGGCTTTGTCCATACTGTCCGCTTCAGCGGTGAGGGTATGGACGGCTTCGTTCATCGCTTCGATTTTCTCCGCCGCCCCTTTGACGGCCCTGCGGATGCGCGAGAAGGAACGCCCCGTTGTATCCACAGCCATAATGCCGCCCATAACCTTACTCTTCGCATCCTCCATGGTAGCTGTAGCCTGGAGCATCTCTGAATGAATGGACGTAATCTGTTCAGAGATCATTCTCGCCGACTTCTCTGATTCTTCTGCCAGCTTGCGGACCTCTGAAGCCACTACAGCGAACCCCCGTCCCTGTTCACCCGCTCTGGCCGCTTCAATGGAAGCATTCAGTGCGAGCAGGTTGGTCTGCCGCGAGATCCCCGTGATCACACCGGTAATTCCCTGAATCTGTACGACCCGCTCACTCAGCTTGTCGATGATCGTCCCCATCTCCTCCACGGTCTCATGAATGCCGTTGATTTTGTCCACCACGCTGATGACCGAATCATTGCCTTCCGAAGCCGAGAGCGAGGTCTTGTCCATCATCGCCGACACCTGCTCCATGAATTCCGAGATATGGGCTACCTCGCTTGTGGTGGCTGCCGTACTAATCATCCCTTTATGTACGCTGTTCACCTGCCGTTCAGTCCCCGCCGCTACTTCCTGAATCGCCACGGTAACATGCTCTATGGCTTTGGTCGTCTGCTCCGCGCCCGCCGTGAGCTGCTCCGCCGATGAGGAGACATTGTCCGTCATCTCCTGTACACCGATGATCATCTGCCGCAGATTCCCGACCATCTGGCGGAAATTCCCGGCCAGGAGGCCAATCTCATCCGCACGGAAATCCCCGATATCCTGCGACAGGTCGCCTCCGGCGATGCGTTCAGTCGCTCTGCGCAGACGTAGCAGCGGCTTCAGGATCGACGAGACATTGAAATAGATCAGCACCAGGGCCAGAAGTACGGATACAGAAATCACCAGCCACACCGTTTCGCGGATATCACTGGTCGCCCGTGTAACCTCATTCAGGCTGATGGTCCCCCCGATTCTCCATCCGGTCAGCCCGTTCACCATGTAGGTCAGCTTCTTCGGTGAATCCTTATAGACATAATCGAAGCTTCCGCTCTCACTCCCGAACATTTGCTTCACGAAATCAAGCGAGGATTCTTCGCCAATCGCTTCTGACGGATGAACCAGAAATTTCTTGCTGCTGTCTACAATGAGAATATAACCTTCCTGTCCGACCTTGATATTCGTCAGACTGGCGAGTGAGGACAGGTTAAGATCAAGGCTGACTACCCCGTCTCCGCCCGCAAGCACCGCCGAAATGGCAACCGCGCTCTCCTGATTGACCGTCTGAAATACCGGTGAGATCACGATGCCGCTGCCACGCTTAAGCGCATTGACATAGGAATTCTCCTTGCGCGGATCATAGCCGTCCGGCAGCTCCATCTCTGCTGCGCGGATACTTTTGCCTTTGCTGGTTCCGGCATAAATATCCAGCACATCGGAATGCAGCGCGGCATATTCCTTCAATCGGCTCTCCAGAACAGGCGCAGTCTCTCCGGCTGCTTCACTATTAATAGAATCCGCCGCAAGCTGGCCGGCAAAATAAAGAATATCATCTATTTTGGACTGAATATTGTGATTAATGATCTCGTTCACTGCTACTACGCTTTCCTTGGCATTATTGGTAAGCTGCTCCCCGACCTTGCTGCTGGCGGATTGATAGGTTTGCCAGCCTATAATGATGCTCGGCACCAGCAAGACAAGCAGATAGGTAGCAATCAGCTTGGTACGGATGTTCAGACGCGCCTTTTTAGTCATATGATGAACTCACTCTCTCTTTCTTCATGGGTCTTAAGAACGATAATTTGGCAGACTAACTATATAATTAAATACCGCCCCCGGAAACCCTCTTTTCTGCTCCAAATCATGATTATTCTCCTATCTTTATTGATAATTTTTATATGTACACAACAAAAGACCGTTTCGATGAAAACGGTCTTTTGTTATATTCAACCTTTTGTCCAAGGCATATCCCCGTACAAAGGTCCTATATAGATTGTACTTTTATTTTTCTGTGACGGGATTGCCGTGACTCCAGAGAATGTTTGGCCCTCCGGCCGCTGTTGTCTACAGATTTCTTGATTTCAATCCGCTTTTCGCGGAGGAAATCCGGTGACTGCTGATGCTTCCGAAGCGAGCTTTCCTGCGGAAAGCTTTCAGGCGGACGCTATCGCTCCTACAGTTCCAAAATTCTCCTCCGCCACTTTTCCCTGTCTGTATATTTTCAAGTTCAATCTATATAGTTCTATAGCGAATTCTTGCTTCTGCAAGCCGGGCATACGCCACCGAATACAACATGCGTGTGAGTGATCGAATAACCGGTATCCTGTGCGACCGAGTCGCTCCACTCCTGCGGAACCTGGCTCATCACTTCATCTACCGCACCGCAGATCTCACAGACAATATGCTGATGATCGTCCAGACGGGCGTCATACCGGCTTGCCGCCTCACCCAGCTTCAGCTCGCGGATCATCTGCTTATCCGAGAGATAACGCAGGGAATTATAGACTGTTCCATAAGCCAGATTATGTCCCTGCTCCACCAGCCGGTTCATGACTTCCGCAGCGGTCGGGTGGTCATGGGAATTACGGACGATATCGTATACAGCTTGACGTTGAGAGGTTAAGTTCAGGGTTCTCATCTTTATCATCCTCTAGCTTATTTTTAGATCAAGTATAAGTCCTGATGCTGAAAGCGTCAACCGGCCGGACTTTATTTGATCATTCCCGAGTATTTCACATCGACATCGGCTTTGACCTGGAATTTCAGCCGGGGATATAAGTTCTCCCAGTCCGACATCTCTGTTGCGTTGTTCCAGTGCCGTGACCCGTAACGCAGCCCCCACCCCAAGGGGTCCATGCCGCTATCCTGAATTTTGACCAGCAAGGCTGTAACGGCCTCACGCAGCTCCGCAGCTCCTGCCTCATTAATCTTCTTCAGCATCTGGTGGGTGATCATCTCCTCCGTACTGTTCTCCTCCAGAATTGCCCGAATCTTGATGGTGTACCGGATATAAGGCTCTCCATCCGGCGGAGTCACAATCCGGTAGCTGGAGGAAGAGCTCTCGGTATAATACTGGTACATTCCACTGCCAATATGGGCAGGGAAATTCGTCTGCAGATCGGAGCGGGACAGCAGGTTGAACAGCCTGGTCTCATCGGGCGTGAGGACCAGCTTGATTTTGTTCTTATCCAGCAGAGCGATTTTATCAATCAGGAATTGATTCTCCTCCGGCACTTCAATAATCGGCAGGATGGGATCTATCCCCTTCTCATAGATGCTCCTCATCAGCTGATAGGAGTACACACTTGAGATGAAGGGGGACTCGGTCCCTTGCCCGCTCATCGCCAGAATCAGAGAGTTGGACGGAATGCGCTCCGACGGCGGCTTGACCTGCAACACTTCCAGTGCCCCCGGCCTGCCCACGGCAAAATTAATAATCAGCTGGATATCCCTGCGCCGTACCGCCCAGTCCACAACATGCCGGATATCCTTGGCGGCAATCTTTTCACCCAGAACCACTGATTTACAGTGGACATAATCCAGCTCCTTCTCCACCTTGGACTTCATTCTGCGCAGCGCCTCGGAGATACTCTCCGATTCTTCCGTGAGAATCTGCATCTTCTCGTCAATCTTCGTTACATCCCCTTGCGGAATCGCCAGCTTCAGACTGACCTTGAATGTTCCTTCCGCCTTACCGGGATCTATTCCAATCGCCACTACGAATATTCTACGGTCGATATCCTTGTAGTTGCAGCCTGAAATGAGCACGGCCATGACGGTGGACAGCAGCATCAGCAGCATGGCCCGAATGACTCTTCCCCTCATGCTCTGCGCCTCCTTATCATCCAGTAGCACCAGAATAACAGCAGGATCAGCAGCAGCTCCCCGTACCAGCGGATGTGCAGCAGGAATACTCCCAGCATATTAAGGTTGTATTGATCCATACGCATCAGAAGAAGGGTCCCTGCCGCAAAAATCCCCAGGATAACCACCTCCTGCCGCAGCTTGGATCTGGGTTTGCCGCCTGTAGAGGGAAGCTGGCTAAGGAACAGCTCTTTGCCGACATGCCACTGGATAACGGCACTGACCAGAGCCAGCGTACTGTAAGCAAAATAAAAAACATACAGCATACGCTCAACCAAAAAGGCCTCGATACTGATGCTGTCCGCCGTGGTGAACCAGGTATACACATGCCGTTCGACGCCGACGGTCCCATGGTACCCGATAGGCACATGAAAAGTGACGAGCAGCACCAGCAGCCCCTCCAGACTCAGAATCCACACATGCTTAAGCTTCAAACCATGAAATACCCGGTTGAAGATGGCCATATTAATGTAGCCGCTGAACGTAAACGTCGCTGCCGCAATACTGTTCATATCCGGACGATGTAACGAATAGGTCATCATTTGCAGTACGGCATCCCAGCTAAAGTTCGGGTTAACGACCGCCTTGACTGTCGTATACAGAATTAAGGGCAGTGTGATTCCGAGTGTCACCTCCAGCCCGTAGAGCAGGGACAGCGAGTCAATTCGGCTGCAGAGACATACCACAGCCAGGAACCCCAGCAGGACTGCCGTTGGATGGGTATCCGGGCTGACAAACCGCAGAGTAATATCCACAAAGGACAGCAGGATCAGCGCTCCGGCCAAATACCAGAGAACCGCATAAATAAGAATCAGCGGAGAGGACAGCAGCCTCGGCAAGGCTGACGCGAAGATTTCCGGGAGTCCCTTGCCAGGGAATTTATTAATGACTTTGGTGAACAGGTAGATGAACAGGGTGCCTGTAACCACCGCAACCAGAATGGAGGACTGCGCACCGTCAAAGCGGGTATCGAGCAGCTCCCGGGGGGTGAAGTTAATGATATTAATCAGGGAGTTCATGAGAAACAGGCAGTAGAAATAGCGGCTCTTCGCCATCATTGTCCCCCGCCTTTCTTCTTCAGGGATGTTCCTATCGTATCCAGGAAGAACAGCTTGAAATAAGGCTGGCCGAAGCTGCGCTGGCTGCATAAATACAGCGTGAAGCCCACCAGGCAGATGACCACGCCGACGAGTCCGAGGAAGGCTGCTGCGATGACAAAGAAATATTTCAGAACCCGGATCGAGAAGCTCATCATATTGAGCGGCACCAGGAAATTGGATATCGCCACAACGGAGACGAGAATAATCATGATGTTGCCAATCAACCCCGCTGCGGTAGCCGCTTGTCCCAGAATCAGACCGCCCACCGTTGTCGCTGTCGGACCGATCGCCCGGGGCAGCCGCAAGCTGGCCTCCGTCAGGAACTCCATCATGATCATCATCAGAATCACCTCGACAAAAGAAGGGTAAGGCACCGTTGCACGGCTTCCCCCGATCAGCAGGGCAATCTGTACGCGCACAATCTCCGGATTGTACGAGGTGAAGGCTATATACAAGGCTGGCAGCCATAATGTCATGGCCACGCCCACGATGCGCAGCAGCTTGAGGAAGCGCCCTACGAAGGGAAGCTGGATTTTGTCATCCATGGCTATGAAGAAATCGTTGAAGATCGACGGAAGCACAATGGCATACCCGGTCGTATCCAGCAGGATAGCTACCTTGCCCTCCGCCAGATTGAATACTACCCGGTCCGGGCGCTCTGTAACGATGGTTTTGGGGAAAATGCGCAGCTTGTCGCTGCTGATATACTTCTCCAGCTCTCCGGCGGCCTGCAGAATATCCAGCTTAAGCGAGTCCAGCTTCTCTTTTAACTCCGCCAGCACCTCAGGATTCACTCTGTCCTCGTCATAGAGAATCGCTGCCTTGGTCTTGGACATATTGCCAATAACGGTGAATTCCATCTTGAGTGCAGCGGATTGATAGCGCCGCCGGATCAGATTGAGGTTCACTGCGAGATTCTCCCCGAGCGCGTCGGAAGGGCCTTGACTGATGCTCTCCGTGACCGTCTCCTTCACACTGCTGGCCTCGGCCCGCAGGACATCGAAGAAGCAGAGCTTATCCTGCCAGCCTATACAGGCATAACCGCTGAGTAGAAGCTCCACCGCCCGCGGTCCCTCTGTCACCACCTCACTGCCCGGGTAATCAGCGATGTAGCTGTAATAGCCTGCCGGATTCCCCATTTCGTAGAACGGAGCAATGATATTCCGGCTGATCGCCTGTCCATCCGTAACACTTTTGATATACAGCAGGCTGACCTGCCCCGCCGGAACCGTCAAGCTCTTGTCTTCAAGATCGCCGAACCCGCTTAGCTGACCTCTGATTCCATTCAGGGAGGCCTCCTGCTTATGCTCTTGTCCCGGCATGGGTCTTTCCCCCTCTATGTCCGCTTCTCCGTTAACTTCTCCTTATATTGGCACTTCCTGCCTGTTTTCATGCACCTGTGGCTGAAGCATGGCGTTTCTATTTCCAGAAGAGTGGTAATAATTGAATGGATAATGACTTAGGAGGGACTGACTATGAACTCACAGGAACACCGTTCGCAAGGTCTTCCGCAATTCCCGGAATCGTTATGGAGAAGCAGCACCGGGCTGCCCTCTTTCGCGGCGCTTGCGGAAGATCATGTCACAGACGTAGCTATTGTAGGGGCGGGGATTACCGGGATTACCACCGCTTATCTGCTGTCCAATGCCGGGTACAAGGTCACCTTGCTGGAGGCCGGAGAGATTCTCGGCGGAGCCACCGGCTTCACCAGCGCCAAGATCACCGCCCAGCACGGGATGATCTACGGCGACCTGCTGAAGAATTTCGGTGAGGAGCAGGCCCGCATGTATTATCAGTCCAACCGTGAGGCCATGGAGTGGATGATGGCCACAGCGGAGGAATTGGACCTCTCCTGCGGGATGAAGCCGGAAGCCGCCTATCTCTATGCCGACAAGGGAGATGAGAAAACGCTGAAGGAGCTGAACCGGGAATTCGAGGCGTACAGCAAGCTCGGACTGCCTGGGGAGTGGCTGGATCAGGTGCCCCTGCCTCTGGGCGCGGGCGGCGCGATCCGGATGCCGGGGCAGGCCCGGTTCCATCCGCTTGAATATTTAAAGGGACTGCTGCAGGCGGTTCTGGATAAGGGAGGTACCGTATTTGAACATACGATGATCGGGGAGCAGGTGGATTCGGACGGACACCTAACCCTTCATACCGAGGGCGGCAAATACCAAATCCGCTGCCGCCATGCCGTGTCTGCTTCGCATTTCCCTTTTTATGACGGCGGATCTCTCTACTTCTCGCGGCTGCATGCCGAACGCTCCTATTGCCTGGCGTTTGAACCGGAAACGGATTATGAAGGCGGCATGTATCTGAGTGCCGGTGAACCGACCCGTTCGCTGCGGGCCGTGGAATGGGGCGGGCGCAAGCTGGTCATCGCCGGAGGGGAGAACCACAAGACCGGACAAGGCATCTGTACGTTCGGCCATTATGAGAATCTGGAGAAGTTTGCAGGAGAATTACTGGGCATCCGCAGCATTCCTTTCCGCTGGTCCACCCAGGATCTGATCACTCTGGACCGGGTTCCCTACATCGGCAAACGGGCAGAGGACGAAGAAATCTATATCGCTACCGGGTTCGGGAAGTGGGGCATGACCACCGGGACCCTGGCCGCGCGCATGATCGCAGACTCGATTCAGGGCAGCAGCAACCCGTACACCGGGTTATACGATTCTTCACGCTTCAAGGCGGTTCCCGCCATCAAGAATTTCGTTGTGCAGAATCTCTCTGTCGCCAAGGAGCTGGTATCCGGAAAAGTGGAGATTGTCCATAAAAAGACGCAGGATCTGGAACCGGATCAGGGCGCCGTGGTCTTTCACGACGGTAAACGCGTTGGCGCCTACCGCGATCCCGAAGGCCAACTGCATCTGATCGACAGAACCTGCACCCATATGGGCTGTGAATGCGAGTGGAATGACGGGGAACGCTCCTGGGATTGCCCGTGTCACGGCTCCCGCTTCTCCTATGAAGGCGATGTGCTGGAAGGGCCGGCGACTGTGCCGCTTAAGAAAATCACGGCCGGCGATTGAGCTGACAGCGACTGAGCTGACGGCGGCTGAGCGACGGCGGCTGAGCGGACGGCGATTGAACTGAGCCTCTGCCCGCGATGCGCGTCACCGGCGGCGGCCCGGGCGGATAGTAGGATAATATTGCCCGGGGCTGCCGCTCCGGCGTGATTGTCGCTGTCCGCTCAGGTATAATAGCAATATATTCGATCTTGCAGTACCCATCATTCTATAAGGAGCGTGACGACAGGTTATGGATTTGAGAGGAACCAGTATTGTAATTACAGGGGCAGGCAAGGGAATCGGCAAGGCGCTCGCCATGGCGCTGGCGAAGGAAGGCGCCAACCTGGGCCTTATCTCCAGAACTTCAGCGGATCTGGAGGCGCTGAAGACGGCTCTGACTGAGGTATATGACATCAAGGTCAGTATTGCAGTAGCGGATATAGCCGTACGTGAAGAAGCCGAGCGCGCAGTTATGGCCCTGCAGAAGACCCTGGGACCCTTCGATGCGCTCATCAACAATGCCGGGATCGCCCAGTTCGGCACGTTCCTGGAGATGGACCCTGCCGACTGGGAACGGCATATGCAGATCAACCTGTTCGGCGCCTACTATGTAACCCGTGCGGCACTGCCTGCTATGATTGAGCGTTCAAGCGGCAATATTATCAATATCTCATCCACCGCAGGAGAACGCGGCTTCGCCACAGGCTCCGCCTACTGTGCTTCCAAGTTCGCGCTGATGGGCATGACGGAAGCGCTGGCCATGGAGGTGCGCAAGCATAATATCCGTGTCGTGGCGCTGACTCCGAGCACAGTGAATACAGGCCTGGCTACAGGCGCAGGCCTTAAGATCGGAGAAGAAGACCGGATGATGCAGCCGGAGGACGTGGCCGAGCTGACACTCGCCGCACTGAAGCTGCCTGACCGCGTCTTCCTCAAAACAGCAGGAATCTGGACCACCAATCCGCAATAATAACAGCAGTCATTACGAAAGCCCTACAAGGAGGACTATGTTATGCTGGTAGTTACCAATACAATTAAGATCAAAGAAGGGCACGGAGAAGCGCTGGCCTCACGGTTCGGCGCTAATAACGGTGTGCAGAGTATGCCCGGATTCATCCGCATGGAGGTCTGGCGCGGAGCGCCCAAGGAAGGTGTGGAGGAACTGAAGATCTCCACCGTCTGGGAGAGTGAGGACGCGCTGAACGGCTGGACTTCAAGCCCTGCCTTCCGCGAATCGCACCGGGGCGCAGGCAAGAACGAGGCCATTGTCGGTGCCTCGCTCGACAAGTACGAGCTGCTGCACAGCCGTACTCCGGGCGGCCAGGCCTGAAGCATCATATAAGGCGGCCACAGCGTTCTCCATTCAGCCTGCTTCTTGTGGTATAAGATGTAAAGAGGTGCACTTCTGCTCTTCATTTGCTCATTTGGGTCCGCGTCCGGGGAATTCAGGTGCACTTCTGCTCCTCATTCGCTCATTTGGGTCCGCGTCCGGGGAATTCAGGTGCACTTCTGCTCCTCATTCGCTCATTTGGCCCGCGTCCGGGGAATTCAGGTGCGCTTCTGCTCTTCATTCGCTCATTTGGCCCGCGTCCGGGGAATTCAGGTGCACTTCTGCTTCTCATTCGCTCATTTGGCCCGCGGAACTTCCTTTGTTCTTAGCACAAAATCCCTATATTTGTGAACAAAGATGCCCCGCAGGCCTGATAGCCTTGCGGGGCATCCCTATGGTTAACTCTTTGTATCTGGAACAGCGGTTTCGCTTATCTCCTCATGCTTACCCGGCCAGAAGGCCACCCGCCCGAAGAGGACGGTGATGGCCGGCACCAGGAAGGGGCGGACCACGAAGGTATCCAGCAGCACACCAATCGCTGTAATGATGCCGAATTGCACCAGTACCTGAATAGGAAGGCTAGCCAGCACGGCGAAGGTACCGGCCAAGATGAGTCCGGCGGAGGTAATCACCGACCCGGTCTCATTTACGCCTTCAGCAATCGCCCGTTTCAGCGGCATGTGCTTACTCTTTTTCCAGATATTCGAGATCATGAAGATGTTGTAATCCTCCCCTAGCGCTACCAGGAAGACGAAGGAATAGAGCGGAATTGAACCCTGAATCGCATCTGCACCGAGTACATAATGAATGATGATCCAGCCCAGGCCCAGTGCCGAGAAGAACGATAGAATAACTGTCCCTACCAGATACACCGTAGCTACAACGGATCTGAGATAGACCAGCAGCAGCAGCGTAATCAAGCCGATTACGACTGGTATGATCAGATCGGTATCCCGTTCCCCAAGCTCCTTGGTATCATGCTGAGTAGCGGTCTGGCCGCTGATCCACACCTTATCCTGTACGTTCCCGATTCCCGACTCCGCCAATGCCTGCTCAACCGTAGTTTGAAGTGCCGGAATATGATTCATCGCTTCGATGGAATACGGATTGTCCTTGAACTCGATATCATAGGCGGTAATTTTCGGGTTGACGGCCCCCTGCTGCGGGTCTGAGACCTCATCCACGTAGGACAGGCTGCTCAGCACGGATTTCAGGTCTTCTCCGCCAGATAAGCCCTCTGTATCGACCATCAGCTTAGCGGGCGCAAGCTCCCCCGGAGAGAATTGATTGCCGATCAGGTCGAAGCCTTCCCGCGACTCCATATTCTTCGGGAACGACGACAGAATATCATAAGTGAACTTAATTCCGCTGGAGAACGAGGCCAGCACTCCTAGAAGCACTACTGTAATTCCGACAATGGCCCAGGGGCGGGAAACGACCAGCTGCCCGATTCCTTTGCGGCGGTTCGGCTGCGGCTGCGGTACCGGTCTGCCCTTGGCCTTGGCACGTTCCGCTTCCATCTGCGGAGTCCGCGGCACGAACGGGAAGAACGAAGTCCGTCCGAAGATCGCCAGCAAGGCCGGAACCAGGGTCAGACTGGCCACCCCCATAATCAGAATGGAGACGCTGAACGGCACGGCAAACCGGTGGTACGCGCCGTATTTAGCCAGCAGCAGAGCGAAGAGTGCGAGCACCACTGTGAAGCCGCTCATCGCAATCGCCCCGGAGGAGTGGGAAATGGCACTCAGCAGTGCACGCCCCTTATTCTCCTCCACCTTCAGCATCTGGCGGAAGCGCGAGATCAGAAACAGACAATAGTCTGTCCCTGCCCCGAAGAGCAGCACCGTCATAATCGAGACCGCCTGCGAATCCACCGTAATCCAGCCTTCTCTGGCCATCAGGCCCAGCACCGGGCTGGTTACACCATAAGCAAAGCCTACAGCAACCAGCGGAATCAGGGCCAGAATCGGCGAACGGTAGATCAGGAGCAGGAAGACTAGCACCAGAATGACGGTTGCAATTAGCAGCGATACATCGGCATCCTTGAAAAGTCCGGTAGCATCCACCGAGATTCCGACCGGACCGGATACGCGCAGACTTAAGTCTCCGCTGTCCGGCTTGGCGGCAGACGGGTCAGCCCCCGTCTCTGTCTGAATCAGCTTCTTCAGGCTGGTTAGCGAATCGCCTAGCTGGTCGCTGTCCGCCGTCTTGTCGAACAACACCGGGGTGACGATCGTGCTCCGGTCCTCCGACAAGGACGCCTGCAGCGCCTGCGGCGGCAGCTTACCCAGCGGCGGAACGAAGTTTTGATGCTCCAGAGGCTGCTGCTCAAGCTTGCTGTATACTGCGGTTATATGTACGAGGTCCTCCTCCGATATTCCGCCGTCACGATGCCATACAAGCAGTGCCGGCACTCCGCTTCCGGCCGGAAATTCTCTCTCGGCAACGACCGATGCCCGCACCGATTGTGAATTCTCCGGCAGGTTAGGTGCATTATTGGCAACCTGAGAGTTCACCGAAGGCCATAGCATGGTCAGCACTCCAACCACCGCGATCCACACCAGCAGAGTAATCCATCTGGTCTTACTCCCTGCTACCCATTTTCCGTAGCCTGACATACCTTTCATCCTCTCTCCTGTCCGTCCGCCCCAAAAATGAGCCACGGGTCATTTTGATAATCTTATCATATATACCCCGAAAATTTTAAGCAAACCTTTTTTCTCGTTTCGTAGAAAACTAGAGTTATAATCTGCTGCATCGTCACCGGAATATCTTGATTCATTACCTCTTACAACAGAGAGTTACAATAACCATTTACTAGAGAATTCCCCCGGATTAAATGCTCACTATGTGCGGACCAGACCAGAAATTCTGTAATTAATGCAGCTTCTGCTCACCAATAATCGGGTATTCGGAGGATTGTTGCAGGGAATGCAGGAATTTTACTTGTAGCTGCTAGATAAGAGAAAGAATCGTGTATTCTAAGCAACATTTTTCTACTGAGGTGAATTGAATGCGGTTAAAGTTGCATTTTGGGCAGGAAATGGTGAAATCGCGCGATGGACGATAGATGGAGTTAGATGGGAGGGAGTTGGTTGAGGATAGATGGAGGTTGGATCGGGGTTGATGGGTGGTAGATGGGGTTGGGTTGGGTTGGGTTGGGTTGGGTTGGGTAGATTGAGTGTATTAGGTAGATTAGGTTAGGTTCATTAGATAAAAAACGGCGTCCACGCAAAGTCTGTCCGAAGACTCTCTGCAATGAACGCCGGGGCTGAGCTATCAAGTGGAGCTATGAAGTGGAAACGGCTACGCTGTCTTTTAAAAGGACGGCATTCGTTTCAGCTTATCTTGGAACCAATCGGAATCAGCCTGCGTCCGGCAGGTCATCCCCGGAGAACTGGCTGTTATAGAGATCGGCATAGAAGCCGCCGGCTTCCAGCAGTTCCACATGGGTGCCCTTCTCAATGACGCTACCCTGGTTCATGACCAGGATCAGGTCGGCATCACGGATGGTGGACAGGCGGTGAGCGATGACGAAGCTGGTTCTGCCGTGCATCAGCGTGTTCATCGCCTTCTGGATCTGCACCTCTGTCCGCGTATCTACGCTGCTGGTCGCTTCATCCAGGATAAGGATGGACGGATCGGCCAGAATCGCCCGGGCGATGGTAAGCAGCTGCTTTTGACCCTGGGAGATGTTGGAGGCTTCTTCATTCAGAATCGTGTCATACCCGAGCGGCAGCGTACGGATGAAGTGATCGGCATGCGCAGCCTTGGCTGCCCGCACCACATCAGCCTCCGTAGCCCCTTCCCGGCCGTAAGCGATATTATCGCGGATGGTCCCGTTGAACAGCCAGGTATCCTGGAGCACCATTCCGAATTTGCTGCGCAGCTCACTGCGCTTCATATCGGTGATGTTCACACCGTCAATAACAATCTCCCCGCCGCTGATCTCATAGAAGCGCATGAGCAGGTTGATCAGCGTGGTTTTGCCGGCTCCGGTTGGCCCTACAATCGCAATGGTCTGTCCCGGACTGACCTCGATATTCATGTCTTCAATCAGGAGTTCACCCGGCTTGTAGCCGAACTGCACGTGACGGAATTCCACAGAGCCCTCTTCGGCAGCTGCTGAACGTTTCGCCAGTGTAGCTGCCACTTCAGGAACTTCCTCTTCCTCATCCAGCAGTTCAAATACACGTTCTGCCGAAGCGATGGTGGACTGAATGATGTTGGCGATATTCGCGGTCTGCGTAATCGGCATGGTGAACTGGCGCGAATACTGGATGAACGCCTGAATGTCGCCGACGTCGATCACTTTTTTGGTCACGAAGATCCCGCCGACCACACACACCAGCACATACCCCAGGTTCCCGATGAACATCATCAGCGGCATAATAATCCCGGAGATGAACTGGGAGCGCCAGCCGGAGTTATACAGGTCCTCATTGATGGCATTGAAGTCCTTCAGTGAATTCTTTTCCCGTCCAAAAGCCTTGATGATCCGGTGCCCGGTATACATCTCCTCCACATGTCCATTCAGCTGGCCCAGCGATCTCTGCTGTCCGACGAAATAAGTCTGGGAGCGCTTGGTGATCAGCATAATCACCACGAAGCTAAGCGGCAGCGTAACGATCGTAATCAGGGTCAGCCACGGGCTGATCGTCAGCATCATCACGATAACCCCGACAATCGTCACAATGGAGGTGATCAGCTGGGTCAAGCTCTGCTGCAGGGTGGTACTGATGTTGTCCACATCATTGGTCGCCCGGCTGAGAATTTCCCCGTGGGTCCGGGAATCGAAATATTTCAGCGGCAGCCGCTCCAGCTTGCTGTTGATCTGCTCGCGCATATCATAGACAACCTTCTGCGCCACACCGGCCATTACATACTGTTGAATGTAACTGAACAGTGCACTGAACAGATACAGCCCGGCAAGAATAATCAGAATATTATTCACATAGCCAAAATCAATCTCGGCCCCAGCCACGCCCATCATCTTGCCATAAGCGCCTTCGAAGAGCTTGGTCGTTGCTTTCCCCATAACCTTGGGGCTGAAAATACTGAATACGGTACTGGCAATCGCCATCACGAATACAATAATTAGCTGAACCTGGCGCGGACGCAAATACCGGACCAGGCGGCGCAGGGTGCCCTTGAAATCCTTCGCCTTCTCGGCGGGCATTCTCATGCCGGGACCGCCGCCCGGTCCACCGCCGAAGCCGCCGTGTCTGCCGCCCTGCGGCGGCTTCGCTGCTTTGTTCTGTTCACTCATGCTATTTCCTCCTCTGACAGCTGCGAGGATACGATCTCGCGGTACACCTCATTGTTATCCAGCAGCCCGCGGTGCGTGCCCATTCCGACAATTTGACCTTCATCCAGTACGATAATCCGGTCTGCATCCATTACTGTGCTTACCCGCTGTGCGACAATAAGGACAGTAGATTCCGTAGTCTCCGCCTTGAGCGCGGCACGCAGCTTGGCATCGGTCTTGAAGTCCAGCGCGGAGAAGCTGTCGTCGAACAGGTACACCTCCGGTTTGCGGACGAGGGCACGGGCGATCGACAGACGCTGCTTCTGGCCGCCGGAGACGTTGCCGCCCCCCTGGGAGATGCTTGAATCGAAGCCTTCCTTCATCGCTGTGACAAAGTCATAGGCCTGTGCCACCTTGGCGGCATGAAGAATCTCTTCCTCAGTAGCATCCTCTTTGCCGTAACGGATATTCTCGTTGATGGTACCGGTGAACAGCACGGCTTTTTGCGGAATATAACCAATCTTGCTCCGCAGTTCCTCCTGCGTCATCTGGCGCACATCCACACCGTCCACACTCACCGTACCTTCTATAGCATCATAGAATCTAGGTATCATGTTCAGCAGCGTCGACTTACCTGACCCGGTTCCGCCGATAATGGCGGTAATCTCACCGGGGCGCGCACTGAAGGTAATTCCCGACAAGGCCGCCTGTTCCGCACCCGGATAAGCGAAGGATACATTGTCGAACTCCACATACCCGCGCAATCCGTCACGGCCGTCCTTATGGGTAGCTGTAGCCGTAGTCTTCAGTTCCGCAGAGGTAGGGTCCTTAATCTCAGGCTGCATATCCAGCACTTCATTAATGCGCAGTGCTGAGGCAGAAGCTCTTGGAATCAGTACGAACATCATCGATACCATGATCAGCGAGAACATAATCTGCATCGCATACTGAATGAATGCCATCAGAGAGCCAACCTTCAGATCCCCGTCACCAATGCGGATTCCGCCGTAATACAGAATGGCAATCATCGAGAAGTTCATGACAATCATCATCAACGGCATCAGTCCCGCCATCACCTTGTTGACTTTAATCGCTGTGTCGGTAAGGTCGCGGTTCGCCTCACTGAACCGTCTGTTCTCGTGCTCAATCCGGTTGAAGGAGCGGATGACGCGGATACCGGTCAGATGCTCGCGCAGCACCAGATTTAATTTGTCCAGCTTGATCTGGATCGCCTTGAACAGCGGAAGACCCTTCATTCCGATGAAAAAAATCGCCCCAACCAGCAGCGGAATCACCACCACAAAGATCAGTGAGAGCTTGGCATCCTCCGAAACCGCCATAATAATACCGCCGATCATCATCATCGGAGCACCAACCATCATGCGGAGCATCATAGTCAGTACCGTCTGAACCTGTGTAATATCATTAGTGGTACGTGTAATCAATGAGGCCGTGCCCAGCTTATCGAATTCATGAAGGGTAAAATTTTCCACATGATTGAACACCCGGGAACGGGTATTCTTCCCAAAGCCTGCCGCCACTCTGGCTGACAGATAGCTGGCAATAATAGAGCAAAGCACACCGCCTGCCGCCACCAGCAGCATGAAGCCGCCGATTCTCCAGATATACGGCTGGTCTCCGTCCACAATCCCTTTATCGATAATGTTACTCATTAAGGTGGGAAGATACAGATCACCCATGGACTGCAGGAATACCAGAATCAATACCCCTGCGATGGCCAAACGGAAGGGCTTCAGTTGTTTCATTAATTTAATCAAGCTTCTCATCTCCGTTCATTTGTAACCGGTCTAAGTTAGGCGGAGGATTATCCTCCATGAAGGCATAGACCTTCAACAGCAATTCCGCCAGCTGGTCAGATTCTTCCTCCCCCAGATACGCCACCATCTTCTGCAGGGTAGCGTCCATGTGGTCCCTGGCCTTGCGTGTAATAATTTTGCCCTGTTCGGTCAACTTGATGCGCACTACTCTACGGTCGGAGGCATCGGCTTGCCGCTCAACCATCTGCTTGGCTTCAAGACTATTAATCAGCTGGGTTACCGTGGGCGGAGTCAATCCCAGGAAACGGCTGATCTCCGACACCTTAAGTCCCAGATCCGTAGAATGTGACGCCCGTGCTATACATATCAGTAAAGTCATCTCACTTGGCTTATGCCCCTCCACCGAGTGATGCCAATGCCCTTTGCGCAGCTTCCTTAATGCTGAGAAAAGCTTGTGCCCGACTGAGTTTTCACCTTCCCGCTCTATCCCAATGCTTCCACCTCATTTTAGTTAGGTCTACAAATAATTAAATCATATACTAATTAGGCTACCTAATTATATTTTCGTGCCTGCAATTTGTCAATTCCTGATTACGCCCTTACTATGTAATTTATTTCACATATCCACGCGCAAACGCTCCCTCGACACAAAGGGCCGGGGAGTCTCTCTAAGCTATACAATTCACTGCTCTAGTCCGCTTTAGAATTCCACTCCGTGTTCAACAGCAGTTAGTCCTCTGGTCTTGGACTTCTGATCTGTTCCTATACCCGCAAGAATGAAGCTAAACAATACCAAAACGCTGGCCGTCATCAACAGTGATCTCTTCATGCGCTCTCACCTCCCTGATCAGCTCCCGGTACGCATTCTGCTGGGTATCCGAGGCGTAGTCTCTGTTCAGTTCAAATAAGGTTACACAATTAATGAAGTCCTTGCCGTTGTTCAGCCTGATGGCCAGACGCAGACAATGAATGATATAGTCTATTCCCTTGGCATATTGCTTGCGGGAGATATGGTAGATCGCAATCTGATAATAGAGACGGTACACCCGGTCCACATTGATCGTATCCTGGAATTGTTCAAAGCGCAGCATCTCCCGGGAAAAGCGCGACATCACCGCATCTGCGGAGAATCCGAAGCGGTTGGCCGACTCCATAATGATCACCATGCCGGACAGAATCTCGCCGGGGTGCTCGGACAAGAAAACGATATAGGACGGCAATACAGAGATGTTGCCCATCAGAATCTCAAGCGTAAACCCGTTGGCGGCAGCAAACAGCTTGAAGCTGTCCACACTGCTGCGCCCCTCGTCATCCATCATCTCAAACCATCCGAGATCCGCATAGCCGGCGGTGTATTTCTTGGCCTGCTCATACTCCCCTTGCTTGGTAAGCGCTGATGCCTTCAGCAGATAACCATGCCCGTAATAGACCACCAGCGGACGTTCCGCCTGAAAGGCCTCTGCCCTCTTCCCCTTGCTGCGGCGCAGCTCCTCGCGGTAGATGCCGCTTGCTAATGCCCTCAGCTCATCGGCGAATTTCTCTACATCCTTCCAGCGGTGCAGCGCGAAGCATACCTTCGCCAGCTTCAGCAGCCCGTCCAGCTGCATCTCCTCGGGAAGCAGCCCGCGATACGGCTCGAAGCTGATTACAGCGCGCAGCTTCTGCTCCATATCCACATCGGGAGTGGACTGCAGAGACTTGAAGATACGGTATTTGCTAATCGCCATCCGTTCGGAATAGCCGTCCGGCTCATGGTCTACAATCAGCTTGTAGAATACGACGGATTCCTGTACTCTGCCGCCGCAGAACAGCCTCTCTGCCACCCTGAAGATGATATCGAGCGGCCGCTGATATTCCATAATCCTGCTTAAGACCTCTTCAATGCACTGCTGCTTGCCCATCTCGGCACATTTGACCAGGAAGGGCTCGACGCGGCGGCGGGAGATTCTTTCTTCACTGAAGCAATCATCCACATACAGCGGATACAGCCAGCCTTCCGGGAATCCGAAGGCCCGGGTCATGGCATCCAGCTGTCCCAGCGAGATGGGCTTCGGCGGACTGCCGTGAAGAATGGCGCTGAGACTGCCACGGTTCAGGCCGGATATTTTGGCAAATGAGGCAAGATTATGGCCCGAGCGGGACAGACTCTTCTCGATTTCCGTTCGTAATGTAGTCAGCTTCGCCTCCACCCGGCACCTCCCAATCCATCATTCAGGTTATCCTTCTATTAATTTCCATTATAGGACATGACTATGAAAAGCACAACAAAATGGCCCCACAATAGTAGGACCACAGGTTCCGAACACCGTCAGAAAACCGGTTGTATTATTGATTATTGCTGCAAAGCCGCCTTATTCCTGATCCGCTGACTCTTCGTATTCTTGCCGTAGGGCGCGGCTCCGTTCTTGCGGCTGCGCAGACTCTCCATCATCAGGTTCTGGGCCATGACAATGTATCCGTCCAGCCGCTGGCTAAGCTCCAGCACTGCGTGGTCGCTCAGACTCCGTTCCTGGGCAACCTCCAGGAGCTCGCTTCTTAAGTTCTCTATAGTAAGGAACAGCTCGTCTTCTCTGTAATCCCGGCCGCTAACATCAGGAGAATTCTGGTAAAGGTTCACGGTCACTCACCTTCTCTCTATCAACTTCTCCCTTATCATAAATCATGATGCCAAAAAACAAAATTTGCAAAAAAAGAAAAAAATGTCGCTTGAAGTATAAAAATAAAGCTCCGTTATTTATATATCCTGAGGATGCTCCGGCGGGGGATACCGCTCCCCGAGTACATTCATCGCAAAAGCAATCCACTCCCTTGCGGCAAAGGACAGGTAGCGGTCCTTACGCCAGATCATGCCCAGCTGCCAGGGAATCACCGGCTCGGTCAGGGGAATGACCGTTACCTGCGAACGGTCGATATCCCGGCAGATGGTCTCCGGCAGCAGCGCAATGCCCATTCCGGCGGCGACCATCCGGCTGATCAAATCCCACTGGGAGCTTTCATAGACCACCTTGGGCTGAAAGCCCGCTTTGACGCATTCCGAGATAATCCGGTCATGCAGGGCGAAGTCCTCCCGGAACAGGACGAACTCCTCCTCGGCCAGCTCTTTCAGCGGCACCTGCCGGGCTCCGTCCAGACGGTGTCCTGCGGGAACCAGCAGTTCCAGCTTCTCTTCCACAAAGGTGAAGCTGTGGAACCGGGTCTGATCTACCGGCAGCACAATCGCCCCGATGTCGAGCAGGCCGGACTCTACGTCATCCTCTACTTTCTTCGCCCCGTCCTCATGCAGCCGGATCGTCACCTCGGGATACTTCCGGTGGAATTCCCCGATGACCGCCGGGAAGAAGCTGGCCCCCACCATGGGCGGCAGTCCGATACGGATATGCCCCCGCTTCAGATTGCGCAGGCTGTCCAGCTCAGAGGAGAGACTGGCAAAGGACTCTACAATATTCTGCGCCTTGACGAGCAGCAGCTCTCCGGCATCCGTCAGGCGGATGCTTTTGCCTTCGCGGTAGAACAGATCGGCCCCCAGCTCCGTCTCCAGATTACGGATCATCTTGCTGATGGTCGGCTGGGTAATATACAGCGATTCTGCGGCTCTGGAGAAGCTGTTCAGCCTGGCGGCCTGCACGAAATACTCCAGCTGTCTGATATCCATTAGGTAACCTCCATGTATAGACAATTAGAATGTGAGCTATTCAATCTATTCATTTTACCTATGAAAGAATTGGATGTAAAATTTCAGTAAGAGATGAAAGGAGGTAATCATGATGAAAAAGATTGCCTTAGGCTTACTGCAGGTGGCTGGACTAACCGTGTTCTCCCTGCTGGTTAACGGATTGACCTCACTACTGCATATTCCGCTTCCCGGAAGCATTATCGGGATGATTCTATTATTCCTGCTGCTCGAATCCGGCGTGATCCGTCTGAACTGGGTGGAGGCAGGAGCTTCGTGGCTGCTGGCTGAGCTGTTGCTGTTCTTCATTCCATCGGCTATCGGGGTGATGAACTACTCGAAGCTGCTTGAATCCTTCGGCCTGCAAGTATTGGCTGTTGTGCTCGTGGGCACCTTTGCTGTCATGGCCAGCTCGGGTCTGCTGACAAGCGTTATTTATAAAGTAAAGGAGCGTAGAAGCTCATGATGACCGGACTATTATTCCTTGGACTTACCATCGCGGTATACCTTGTAACCAAACGGATCTATGCTGCTAGCGGCAAAATGTACACCTCTCCGCTGATCATCACCCCGCTGGCAATCATCGGCTTCCTGCTGATCACAGGCAGCTCTTATGAATCCTATAATGCAGGTGGCAAATGGCTGTCAGACCTGCTTCAGCCAGCGACAATTGCCTTTGCGATTCCCCTGCACAAGAACTTCAAGCTACTCAAAAAGCACGCCGCCGAAATTGCGGCAGGCGTGCTGTCAGGAACGGTAACGGCTGTACTGTCTTCCATGCTGCTGGCCAAATTAATGCACCTGAGCGGAGATCTGGCCACCAGCCTGGTCCCCCGTTCGGTAACTACACCGATTGCCATGAGCATCTCGCAGAGCATCGGCGGGGTTCCCAGCATCACCGCAGTCTTCGTCATTCTCACGGGTGTACTTGGAACCATGATGGGGCCCTCGGTGCTGCGCCTCTTCCACATTGAGAATGAAGTGGCGCGCGGAGTCTCGCTGGGCACCGCAGCGCATGGCACCGGCACCTCCAAGGCCTTCGAGCTTAGCTCGCTGACCGGCACCATCTCCAGTATCTCAATGATTCTGGCGGCGCTGTTCTCCATTGGGCTGGCACCCGCACTGCTCGCAGTGTTCATTCATTAAGCAGCTCCCTGGCCCTAAGACGGAGACCTACAGCTTCACAGGCAATCCGCTCTGGGCGGATTCATACGCGGCGCAGGTTACCTTCAGCGTCTTATACCCGTCCTCATAATCGCTGAGAATACGGGAGCGGTCCCCGGTGCGGACGGCGTACAGGAATGCCTCGCTCTCTACCGCGTAAGGATTGCCCGAATTCTTGTATTCCTTGCTGTCCCCGCTGCGGACTTCGAGAAGACGCTCCGGGTTCCAGTCAAGCATTCCGTTGTCATTATAGAAGCTGATTCCGGCCTTGTTCACCTCACCGGGCAGCACACAGGTATTGGAGATGCTGGCGATAATGCCGCTTGCAAGCTTCAAGGACACGGTGCCCACATCGGCTACGGTCACCCCTTCATGCTTCTCATGCATAATCCGGTTGCCGAACATGCCGTAGACCTCTGTCACCTCACCAGCCAAATAACGCACCAGGTCAACGATATGCGTCGTCTGCTCCGTGAATTGTCCGCCAGACTGCTCCTGATTGCGCCACCACGCCACGCCGGGCATTCCGCCCATCCATTCTCCGGTAATCATCCCTACCTTGTCTCCGGCAAGCGTCTGCTTCAGCCGCTGGATATTCTCCTGATAGCGGAAGTGATAGCCTACCGAGGTCAGCAGCTGATGCTGCTTGATATCCTCCAGCAGACTGGCCGGAATGGCCGTACTTGAGCCTAGCGGCTTCTCGATGAAGAAGGGGATATCCCTGCGGATCAGCGCCCGTTCAATCGCCCCGTGCGACTGCGGCGGCACACAGACGTAGACGGCATCCAGCTTATGGCTGTCCAGCATCTCGGTAATCTCCCCGTAGCCTTCGGCCCCGTAAGGGCGGGCCATCTCCTCTCCCTTAAGCTTGCTGCTGCCGCAGACAGCCTTCAGCGACACATCCTCCATGCCCGCCAGCAAATCCGCATGTACCTTGGAGAACCAGCCTGTTCCAACGAGTCCGATATTAAGCGTCATGTCATTACCTCCTGAGTTGTCTGATGAATGCCTTTTCAATAGATTATACCCGCTTAGGTCATGACAGAGTAGTCCTGCCACTCCTCAGGGAGCAGCTGCCGGTAAGAATGCTGCATGAAGCGGTCGTCTGCGAGTATAATGACCCCGCTGTCGTTCTCGCTGCGGATCAGCCGTCCTCCGGCCTGCTGCACCTTGCACATTCCTGGGTAAATATACGCATAATCGAAGCCGTTCTTGCCCTGCGACTGGAAATAGCTCCGCAGCAGATTGCGCTCCAGACCGACCTGCGGGAGTCCGACCCCCACGACCATCACCCCGTTCAACCGGTCACCGGGCAGATCGACCCCTTCAGAGAAAATACCGCCCAGTACGGCAAAGCCGAGCAGCGGCTCCGGGTTGTCAGGACGGAAGGCCGCCAGGAAGCTCTCCCGCTCCGGCTCGCTCATGCCACTGCCCTGCAGCAGCGTAGGGACTTCGGGGTACTTCTCAGTGAACACCTCATAGACATTCCTCAAGTACAGATAAGAGGGGAAGAAGACCAGGTAGTTTCCCTTCTTCGAGACCAGGCCTTTGAGCGCATCGCTAAGCGGCTGTATAGAAGCCTCCCGGTCATGAAACCGGGTCGATACCGGCAGCACAGCTACCTGCCATTGCTCTTTGTGAAAAGGCGAGGCCAGGCTCAGACTGTAATCCTCCTCTCCCGCACCAATCATATCCCTGTAATACGAGAGCGGTGAGAGGGTCGCAGAAAATAGAATCTGGCTGCGGAAGCTCTTGCCCATTTGCTGCAGCAGATGCGACGGATCGAGATTGAACAGCTTCAGATACACATCTCCGCTGCGCACCTCGGCATAAGTAATGTAGCGTTCATCGTAGGTTTTGAAGGTACGGAGCATCCCCTGAACAGCGTAATAGGTATCCAGCAGGCTGACTGTCCCGTCCTCCTCCGCCTGCGCAGAGCTTGCCGGGGAAGAGTTGTTCAGCAGCTCCAGCTCGGCTTCGGCCGCGAAGTTCTCCAGCAGCTCCGGCAGTTCCTCCGGATAGTCCGTCCACTCTCCCGCCCGCTTGTCACCGCAGCTCTTGCGCAGCGCAATGAAGAAGGCATTCACCGCTTTGGCGGCAGTGCCGAGCCGGGGATTCGCCGCTTTGTAGGTCCGGCTGAGCGCCAGGAAGGGCGCCTTGGTCAGCGAAGCAGAATACATCTCCCGGCCCCGGTCTACCAGATTATGCGCTTCATCCACCAGCAGCACGGTGTTCTTCTTACGCTCCTCAGACATGCGCTTCAGACTGATGCGCGGATCGTAGATATAATTGTAATCGCAGATGACGACATCGCTGGCATAGGCAGCATCCAGGGAGAATTCAAACGGGCAGACCCGATGCTTATGGGCATAGTCCGCGATCGTCTCCCGGGTCATCAGCGTCTCCTGCTCCAGCATATCAATCAGCGCGCCGTTGATCCGGTCATAATACCCCTCCGCATAAGCGCAGGAATCATTGCCGCAGATTCCCTCCTCCCGGAAGCAGGCCTTATCCTTCGCCGTCAGGGCAATGACATGCAGATGCAGCCCCCGGCGGTTCAGCATCGTGGCCGCCTCCTGTGCCGCGATCCGTGTAACGGTCTTGGCGGTCAGATAGAAGATACCGGCCGCTTTGCCTTCGCCCAGCGCTTTGATCGCCGGGAACAGAGTGGACATGGTTTTGCCGATGCCTGTCGGTGCTTGGGCGAAGAGATTGGCCCCCTCAGCTATTGAGGTGTAGACGGCGGCAGCGAAATGGCGCTGGCCGGGCCGGTAAGCCGAGAACGGAAAAGACAGATCCGGGATGCTCTCCCCTCTCTTCGCCTTGTAACGGACCATCATCTCGGCATACGGTGCATACCTGCTTACTGTTTCTAGCGCAAAGGCCGTCAGTGCTTCGCGGGTCATCTCCCGGTAGAGACTGTACTGCGCCTCGCTTCCCCGCTGCACATAGGTGAGCTTCACCTGTATATGGGGAAGCGCAAGCTCCGTTGCCAGTATGTAGGCGTACATGTAAGCCTGGGCCCAGTGGACCTCCTTCCCTTCAAGCGCAGGGTCCGGAATTCCGGCCATGGACTTGATCTCCTCCACCGTCAGGCTCCCATCCTCAGCTGTAAGCAGACCGTCGCAGCGCCCGTCAATCTGGAACAGCAGGTCCCCGTAAGGAATTGCGGTCTTCAAGTAGACCTCCTTGCGGTCCCCTTCCTTATATTGCTTCTGAATCAGCTGATGGCTGCGCGTCCCCTCCGTCATGGCGGCTCCACTGCGGAAGCCCGGCTCCAGACTGCCGCTGCTGTAGGCAAATTCCACGAGCGCCCTCACGGACAGTGTGATTTCTGTATGCTCCATCCGTCCCCACCTCCAATAATTTCCGCCAGCTTCCGTTGCGTAAGGCTCATATTCTTCGTTTAACGCCGATATTAACGCGCCTGAGGGTATGGTCTGCGCCGGGTGCATTCAGGCCGTAGTTTACGCGCGCTCCAGGGAGTATACGGCCGCTTCTGATTTTTGACATTCGTTCCCTGGCACTGCATAATAAGTTCTATTGATAATGGTATTCTTATGTCCTCATGCTGCTGTTTCCTCTCAGCCGGGAAACATGTTCATTCTTCAGAAAGAAGGCGAAGCTGTGTCATCCCAAACTGTGAAACGATGGCTCCTTAAGCCATTTGTGTTCTTTTCCATTCTTTTTCTGTTCAAAAGCCTTTTGGCCTGGGGTGTAATCTTTGATGATTTACAGTTCTGGCAATCCGTATTGACGGAGCTGCCCTTTGTCTGGGCACTGTTTTTCCTGATTGAGCGCTTTGCCTCCAGACGGAAGCTCGGCTATTACATGACGGTCAATCTGCTGGTTACCGCGATCTTTTTTGCCGCCATTATGTACTTCAAATATTACGGGGTCATTGTCACTTACCATGCCGCCGAGCAGGTGAACCAGGTCACTGCCGTCAAGAACAGCGTGTTCTCATTGATGGACCCTTATTATCTGCTGATCTTCACCGATATTATCGTGCTGGGCTTCTACTTCTTCATTAACAAGAACGGACGCAATTATAAAAAAGACCAGATCAACCGGCGCAGTGGCCGGACGCTGCATGTCGTACTGTTCGCGGTCTCGCTCGGACTCTGCCTGTTCAATATTCTTCCGAATAAGGCCAGCATGAATGAGATCAAGAAGGCCCAGGAGATGGGCATCCTTAATTATGAAGCATACACGATATTTGCCAAAGATAAAACCGAGCTGGTCCAAGCCAGTGAAATCACACAGAGCACGATTAACCAACTCAAGGGCATCGACTCTTCGGCAGTATCGGCTTATGCTGGTGCCGCCAAGGGCAAAAATCTGATTATAATCCAGCTGGAGTCCTTCCAGAGCTTCCTGCTGAGTCTGAAGGTAGACGGCCAGGAGGTTACCCCTAACCTGAACCGCCTGATGGAGCAGAGCCTGTACTTCACGAACTTCTATCAGATGGTCGGCCAGGGCAATACCTCCGATGCGGAATTCGTGGTCAATTCATCCTTCTATATTCCTCCGCAGGGTGCGGCTACCATGTCTTATATCGACAAGCAGCTGCCGAGTCTGCCCCGTCTGCTGGGAGACAACGGCTATCAGACGGCCACCTTCCACACCAATGTGGTGGAATTCTGGAACCGGGGTGAGCTGTACAAAGCACTGGGCTGGGAGAATTATTATGACCACAAATTCTTCGGAGACGAGGATGCCTTCTTCTTCGGTGCTTCCGATGAAGTGCTCTACCGCAAATCCTCGGAAAAGCTGAAGGAAATGAACGACGCCGGGAAGCCGTTCTATGCCCAGGTCATCTCCATGTCTGCGCATCACCCGTTCACTATTCCTGCAGAGAAGCATAAGTTGAAGCTTCCTGAACGGTATGAAGGTACCTTTGTCGGAGATTATGTCCGCTCACAGAACTACGCGGATTATGCCTTCGGACAATTCGTGGATGAGCTGAAGGCGGACGGATTATGGGAGGACAGCCTGATTATGGTCTATGGCGACCACATGGGACTGCCCATCTATTCGCTTGATAATGACGACAAGGAACTAATGAAGGAAATCTACGGCCATGAATATAGCTACGCAGATATGCTCAATATCCCGCTGCTCATTCATGGCGAAGGACTGGCTCCGCAGAAGCTTGAGCAAGTAGGCGGAGAAGTGGATATTATGCCTACGGCTGCCAGCTTGCTGGGGGTATCGATGGATCACAACCTGCATTTCGGCCAGGATCTGCTCAGCCAGTCCTACAATCTGCTGCCGCAGCGCTACTATCTGCCTACCGGATCGTTCATTTCCAGCTCCGCCCTGCTGATTCCGGGGAACAGCTTCGAGGATAACACCCAATATCCGCTGGCTGCCGGAGGTACTGCTCCTGCCGGCAACGAGGATGAATACAACCGCGCTCTGCGGCTGCGCCAGTTGTCGGACAGCTACGTCACACAATTGCCGGACAAAGAACCTGCCGGAGAATAATTTCTTGATAAGCAGATTCACAAGTGGACAAGTGGAAACGGCTTTGCCGTCCTTTTAAAGGCCGGCACCGTTTCAGCGAGAAATAGAAGGATAAGTTATCATGTGAAACATATAAATTCGTATATTTAGACACAAGGCAGCGCCTCTCCGTAACGGGAGAAGCGCTGCCTTGTTGTAATGTTTATATTAACGTTCCTGATTCTCCAGCATGAGATAATAATCCGCGAAGTTCTCCAGCTCTTCCGGCTCTAGAACGGCCAAATGCTCCTCCAGCAGCAGCAGCGAACGGCGCTGTGCTTCATCCAGCACCTCTTGCCCTTTAGTGGTGATCGTGACGATCACCGCTCTGCGGTCGTTCTCGTCTGGAACGCGGGCGATCAGCCCCAGCAGCTCCAGCCGGTCCAGCATGACGGTGACTGCACTGGATTTCACTTCCATCTTGTCCGCCAGTTGAATCACCCGTGCATGCTTCTCCTGAAAGATCATATGCAGCAGCCCGAATTGTGGCACGGTCAACCCTAATTCCTTATGCATTGACATCTGCGACATGATTCTGCGCTGAACCTTCCACATGGATAATCCCACACGTTCGATCAACGGATTGATTTCTTGCGACATCCCTTTCAGCTCCCAGTTCGTTCGTTCTGCCTCAAGCGTACCATTATACCGGTTAGACATACAAACATTTTTGGAAATAAAATAGGATTCCACGCCTATTAATCTATGATTTTTTATACATAATCCATCATTTTCCGACATAAAAATTCTTTTTTTTTGACGTCTGCTCAAACCTGAGCGTATGCGCTATAATCGTAGCAGTGATAACTAAAACTTACTTAATATTAAAGAGTCAGGACTGGTGATATTTGTTATGAAATTAGCAACAAAATTAACATGGATGATGCTGATTGTATTGCTACTGGTTGGTTCATCCATAGGCTTCTTCGGTTATCATGCAGCTTACAAGCAGATCGATGAAGCTGCAGGCATTGAATTGGTAGGCTGCGCGAATATAACAACCGGCCTTATCGATCCTGCCGACATAACCGCTCTGGCTGCCGGGGATACCGGCAAGCTAACTGCGATTGAAGACCGCATCGGATGGATCAGTGATCACAAGCCTATTTTCAAAGAAGCCTTCATCTTGTCACTGGACGGCAAGGTGCTGGCGGCTGACAAAAACTTCAAAAAACGCGGCTACAAAGCTGGAGACCCCTTCTACTTCTCAGATGAAGATAAAGAAATGATAACTGCCATGAAGCATTCCGCCTACTCGAAAGTGTATACATATCAGGGCACCTCCCTCAAAACCGGCTACGGCCCCATCTATCAGGACCATGACCCTACCAAACCCATCATTGCATTAATGGCGATTAACTTCGACGGCCCGTTAATTCAATCCCGGACAATGGATATCATTACCCAGCCCTTCCTGATTGGCAGCTCGATTCTGATTATTGCGATTCTCGCCGCCTATCTGCTGATCCGCCGGATGGTCAGCCCGCTGACCAAGCTGTCCGCATCCGTCAACACGGTAGCCAAAGGCGATTTGACCCGGGAACCGCTGCTCTTCACAGCCAAGGACGAGATCGGCAAGCTTGCCCGCGACTTCAATGCGATGACCCTGAATCTACGTGACCTAATCACACAGGTCAACGATACGTCCATGCTGGTTGCCTCCTCTTCCCAGGAGCTGTCCGCCAGCGCCCAGGAGACCAACCGCGCCGGAGAGCACAGTGTTAATGTCACCCTGGATCTGGCCGACGGGGCACATACCCAGCTGCAGAATCTGGAGGGCAGCTTCAAGGCCATACAGGATATGTCGCATTTCATTACCGAAATTGCAGGCAATGCCGACAGCGCAATGAACCAGGCAGCCATCAACTCCCAGAAGGCCCGTACAGGCCGGGAATCTATGGACTCGACCACCTCCCAGATGGCCATTGTGGGCGCAAGCATCTCGGATCTATCCGGCATTATTGAGACGCTGGGCAGCCATTCCAAAGAGATTGAGAATATCGTCGGCACCATAGCCAGTATTGCCGAGGAAACGAACCTGTTATCCCTTAATGCGGCTATTGAAGCTGCACGGGCCGGAGAAGAGGGCCGCGGCTTCGCCGTTGTGGCAGGCTCTGTACGCAAGCTGGCTGAACGTTCGGCCGGATCTGCCCGCCAGATCGGTGAGCTGGTCAGTCTGATTGTCCAGCAGATGGACAAGGCTGGAGACACCATGAAGCATTCCACGGCAGAGATGCATCACGGTAAAGAGATGATTATCGCGGCCGGACATTCCTTCTCCGAGATTGAGGCCTCTGTCTCCGAGATGTCTACTCATAGTCAGCAGATTTCGGCCACGGTCCGCGAGCTGGCCCTGCTCTCTGACGGACTTGTCACTTCGATTCAGAAGATCGTAGCGGTCTCCAATCAGACGGCCGAGGGTGCAGAGACCTTGTCCGCCTCGTCCCAGGAACAGCTTGCGGCCATGCAGGAGGTCGAATCCTCCGCTGCATTCCTCTCCTCCCTCGCAGAGAAGCTGCAGGTATTGGTCGAGAACTTCAAAATTTAGGACGGAACTTTATATATTATTCGAACAAAATCATCCTGCGGGTGAACGATGCTAATGCCTCCCTCACCGGCCGCTTTTAAGGAGCGGTAATGTTGCACTTTTGGAAGGATTTCTCTATCCCTTTTACTGGTTGAAGTACCTTGTTGCATTATTTGCACAAATTTCGGTGTTCAGAGCAAGTTATCGCTGAATTTGTTGCAGTTCGTGCAGGATTTCAGCATAGACCGCTTCTTTGGGGCAGTATTGTTGCACTTATTGCAGGATTTCTCTTAAAATGTTACTAGCTGTGATGCATGGGGCCCTTCACTCGGCGCAGCAGCACCCATATGTATTCAGTTTTTCGATTACATGCCTGACTGGCTTATCCACAATAAAAGAAAATCATAATTTCCTAAACAGAAACAAAAGGCTGCCCTGATGTGGTACACCCCCACATACAGGACAGCCTTTTATTCCATCGCAGCCAGTCACATTAGGCCGTATTCTCAATAAACCATTGGCCCAATTCTTTAACCGGCATCGGACGTCCGTAATAGAAGCCCTGCATCACCCGGCAGCCCAGCGATTGCAGCAGCTCAATCTGCTCCGTAGTCTCCACGCCCTCGGCCACAACCTCCATGTTGAGATTGCTGGCAATGGCAATAATGTTGCTGATGATCGCTTTCTTGGAATGCATCTTGCTCTTGCGGATGAAGACCTGATCAATCTTCAGGGTGTTGACCGGAATCTCATCCAGATTGCCAAGCGAAGAGAAACCGGTTCCGAAATCATCCAGGGATACCCGCACCCCCAGCTCCCGCAGCTTGGAGAGCTGGGCTACCGTCTCCTCCATATTGTTCATCGCAATCGATTCGGTAATCTCCAGTTCAAGGAAATGCGGCGCAAGGCCCGAACGCGTTAGCGCCTCTTCCACTACCTCATACAGGCTTCCGCCTTCAAACATCCGCGCCGACATATTGATCGAGACTGCTACACTGGCAACCTTCGCCTGATGCCAGAGCATATTCTGTCCGCACACCTCATGCAGCATCCAGTATGTAATAGGGACAATCATTCCGGTCTCCTCGGCGATCGGAATGAACTCTCCCGGAGAGATGACGCCATGCTCCGGATGTCTCCAGCGCAGCAGCGCTTCAAGCCCCACGGTGACATTCAGCAGCGAATCCCATTTGGGCTGGTAGACCACCATGAATTCCGAGCGGGCCAGCGCCTTGCGCAGATCTTTCTCCAGTGACATCCGCCGTACCTGGTGACGGTTCATCTCCAGATCGAACACACTGAATTTATTCTTGCCCGAATCCTTGGAGGTATAGAGCGCCGTATCGGCTGCTTTCATTAGCGCCGAACGGTCGGTGCCGTGCGCCGGAGTCATGCTGATTCCCACGCTCGCAGTCACGTACAATTCATTGCCTTCAATGCTGTATGACTTCTTAAGCTCCTGGAGGATATGCTGTGCCACTTCCTCCGCCGCCACGACGGCGCAATCCGGCAGCGCTATCAGGAATTCATCGCCGCCAAGCCGGAACACCTTCCCCTGCCCGCCCACGCAGCAGGTTAGCCTGGCAGACACCTCGCGCAGCAGCAAGTCTCCAATATCGTGCCCCAGCGTATCATTAATTGACTTGAAGCGGTCCAGATCAACAAAAAACACAGCACCCGAGATCCCGCCGAAGAAATCATCCTTGAAGTAGCGCTCCAGCCCATGCCGGTTCGGCAGCTCGGTGAGCGGGTCATGATAGGCCATGCGCTCCAGGACATCCCTGTCCAGAAAAACGGTACCGCCGGAGATCGCCAGCACAAACAGGGTAACCAGTGAAATCCCCGTCAGGAGCACCACATCGGTCTCCAGCAGCATGGGCGCGGCCGCCTGCCAGTTGTAATTGTGCAGGTCGCTTGCTCTCAGACTCGTATAATGCATACCGGTAACCGCCAGGGCGATGAACAATGCCGAATACAGCTTCCAGCGGCTAAAGCCTGTATGATCCTTAAATCTGCGAAACATTAATACTCCGATGTAAGAAGCGGTAAAGGCAATTAGTACGGATACAGCCTGATCCACCATCCTGTAATGAATCTTGGCTTCCATCTCCATGGAGGACATTCCTGCATAATGCATGAACGATATCCCGCCGCCCAGTATCCCGCCGGCCGTAAGGAACCGCCAACTTCTCTGGCGGGGAGCCGTCACAATCTGAAGGGCTGCATAACAGAAGGACAGCACAATAAGCAGAGACAGCGCAGCCATCCCCGGATGGTAGCTGACCTTGAACGGCAGACGGCTGGCCATAATGCCGACAAAATGCATCGCCCAGATACCGCCTCCAAGCACACAGGTACCCGAGAGCAGCCAGAGACGCCTGACTCGTCCCGCGGAATGGGAAACCTGCGAAATCAGATTAAGCGCGGAGTACGCTGCGGCGGCAGCAAGCGCATAGGATAGTAAAACAATCCAGATATTATTGTGGATTCCCATTTGATCCATAGTTGACCTCTTCACCGGTTATAGTATCAGCGTCGTTTCAGTGTCTATCTGAAGGTAAAATCAATATACGAATAGCGGATAAATGGAAGAGTATATAAAGATTACAGGTATTCTCTGAAAACTTACTTCAGCTGTATTTTACCTTGTATTTGCCGGGCTGTCTAAGTAAATACTGGAACTTGGACCCTTTTTTGAACACCGGCAAAAATTGTCCATATTTGGCCTCAGCCGCCTGCGCGGAGGGTTGGAAAATTGCCGTCCTGCGGCAGGTCCCGCCGGAAGACCCTGTGCCAGATCCAGCCATTTGCAGCTACCAGAATTACCATATAGATGTATATTCCCGCAGGAATCAGGGTGAAGACATAGTGCACTCCGGCCAGCCCCGCCAGAATGAACAACTGTACAAAAGCGCTGCCGGTGAATTCCTTCCGCTGGGTGGCCTCATACTTCTCCGAGAACGGGAGCGCCTTCGGGAACGTAAGGAAGCAAATAACGGCATACAGCAGCAGAGCAAGCAGAACGACTATCATATCTGCAATAATCCAGGGGCCCATAAGCGCGATGAACACCGCCGCCTCCAGCATAAAGAGCGGCACCAGCAGCTTCACGACCGCTGCCTTCAGCATTCCCCGGTAGACCAGCCCCTTGCCCGGCAAAGGAATCACCTGGTAGATCCATGCCCCCTTGTAGCTGGCCGAGTAACGGATCATCTGTACGACTGTCATCAGCAGCAGTGCACAGTAGTAGATGAACAGATAGGACTTGGAGCTTCTGACCCCGGCCAGATCGCCGCTCCATACCTGATTGAAGATGAAGATAAAAGGAAAAATCATCGAGAAGCCGACGGTCGGATATACCCGGAGCTTGAACTCGCGTTCATTCTTCATCATCGACCAGGTGAAGCGGAAGAATATGGCCTCCGCCTTGTTCCGGCACACAATCTCCGACAGCACCCGGGCCAGCCGCCCGCTATCCCGGCCCCCTGCGCCATGCTCAGCCAGCTTCTGAAGGCTGCGTTCAAATACCGGCATCAGCCGGATATAGGCGGCGAACATCACGGCAGGCACCACCACAGACAGCGCCGTCAGAATAATCACTGACCGGCTTCCTGTTCCGCCGCCCAGCAGCTCGAACGGCGCCCCGAACCAGACCGGAGCCAGCAGGAAATGCCACCAGGCGGGAGTGAAATCCAGGCCCAGCGCCGATAGATTGAACATCCGACTAACCAGCTGCGCACCGACAGTTACTGCCACAGACAGGATAATCTGTACATAGTTGATGATGTCCTTGAGCTTTTCCCCGTCAAAGAACCTCAGGATCAGCAGATAGATTAGCGCCGTGAACACCAGAATGAAGCCGTCCATCAGCAGAATCTCAGCCGCGTACACGAAGAAGAAGCCCGGCCCGTGCCGGAATAGAGAGAACAGCAGCGAAGGGCCGGTGAAGGTCAGCGTTAAGGTTAGCAGATAGATCAGAATATGTAAGCTCTTGGCCATGTTCAGTGTGCGGCGGTCCACCGGCTTGGAGAAGAGGATATTCTTATCGCGCAAATCCAGCATCACCGTCGAGAAATCGGAGATCAGCGTCGTGGTGATCAGGAACATCACTATACTGAACAGCAGACTCATCATCAGCATATGATGATCTCTGGGCGCAACCATGGCGATCAGCATCAGCCCCAGCAGCAGATAGATCCACTGTATCCTAAAGGCGGAGCCCTCCATCTCCAGCTTGGAATTCTGTGACCCGGAGAACAGGGTAGGTGTCCGTCTGCCATCCATCGTCAACTTGACCTGAAGAATGCGGCGCATGAGCGCATAATCGGCTCCCAGGCCCTTAAAGATCCACTGTACCCGGTCAAGCAGCTTCAGAATCCGGAATTCAGTCATGCGCCGCACCCTCGCCAATCACGGCCACGAACTCACTGGCGATATCCCTGTATTGATCGAACCCGGTCAGCTGATTAAAAATCCCCTCCAGCGACCCCTCACGGCTCTGCTCCCGCAGCTGCGTGAAGGTTCCATCCGCTACAATCACGCCTCCATCCAGCAGGATGATCCGGCTGCTGATTCTCTCGACCACATCCATAATATGCGAGGAATAAAAGATCGTTTTGCCCCTGGCCGCAAGCGTGGCGAATATCTCCTTAACCACCATTACACTGTTGGCATCCAGCCCGCTGAGCGGCTCATCCAGAAACAGAATATCCGGGTCATGCAGCATACTGGCAATCAGCAGCACCTTCTGCTTCATTCCTTTGGAGTAGGAGGCAATCCGCATATCATAGGCCTTCTCCATGCCCAGCAGTCCTATCAGCTTCCGCGCTTTGTCATCAGCATCCGCCTGCTTCAGTCCATACAGCTCACCGGTGAAGGTCAGATACTCCCGCGCCGTCAGGCTGTCATACAGCTCCGCCACCTCTGGCACGTAGCCGATCCTTCTTTTATACGCCGTATCCCCGTCCGAGATATCCCTGCCAAAAATCCGTATGGTCCCGTTGTAGCCCTCCACCAGCCCGAGCATAATCTTGACGGTAGTGCTTTTGCCCGCACCATTGGGTCCGATGTAACCGATAATCTGTCCCCGGTAGACATTCAGATCAATCCCCCGCAGCACCATCCGGTCACTGTAATTCATCCACAAGCCCTCAATTGAAATGACCGGCTCTTCCGATAAGCCCATTGACGTTTCTCTCCCTTCGGTAAGCATACTCTTCGTTCCAGTAACAGAAAGTACCATTAACCCTATTCTAGCAAATTTTAGCACTTGATTCCTGTGATTTATCGCAGCGGGAATTCTGCATAGACCCGAAAACAGCAAAAAGAGCAGCCCTTAGGCTACTCTTGATGAATTTGCTATGCTACATCATGAAAAATAATTACCTTAGGCTGATTCGCTCACGCCTCCGGGCTGACTCCAGGCAGCTCTCGATCAGCTTCATATTCAGCAGCGGGTCCTCTTCCGCAATCCAGGGCTTGCCGCTGAAGACCGCCGTAGCGAAATGGTCAGCCTGCTGGACGTACGGGTTGGCTCCGAAGGCTTCGACTCGCCGGGGCTCTCCGCCGCCGTACACGAAGAACTCCGCATCATCGAATCTCGCATTGAACGGCATCGGAATCTCAATGCGTCCCTGCGTACCGAGCACCTCCAGCAGCTGACGGTTGTACGCCCACATCCCGCAGTCGAAGATCAGGCTCTTCCCGCCGGGAAACTCCACTAGCCCGGAGGCCATCATATCTACATTATCATGCTCCGGCGAGAACAGCGCGTGCACGGTTACGGCCTCCGGCTCTGTACCGAACAGCAGCCGCGCGGCTGTGAGCGGGTAGCAGCCGACATCATAGAGTGATCCGCCTCCCCAGGCAGCGTTGAAGCGGATGTTGGAGGTATCCGTAGCATCGTTGTAGGTGAATGTGCCGCGGATGGAACGCACCGCACCAATCTCGCCGCTGGCGATAATCACCTGCAGCTCATTGATGCGCGGATGATGGCGGTACATGTAGGCCTCTGCCAAGTGCACTCCCGCCTTCCGGCAGGCCTCTATCATCTCCGCCGCCTCACGGCTGTTCAGCGCAATCGGCTTCTCACATAAGATATGCTTGCCTGCTTCAGCCGCACGGATCACCCACTCATAGTGGAGATGATTCGGAAGCGGAATATAGACGGCATCCACCTCCGGGTCGGCAAGCAGCTCTTCATAGCTGCCATAGGCCCGTTCAATGCCGAATTCGGCGGCTACGCTACTGCTCTTCGTGAGTCCGCGGCTGGCAACTGCATGAATTACCCCGGTCTCGGACTCCTGGATAGCCGGCATTACCGAGCCTGTAGCGATCTGCGCGCAGCCCATAATTCCCCAGCGAAGCTTCTCTGCCATAGTTATCACCTTCCTTATCTTAGTGTGACCCATATAACAGCTATACCCAGCACAAGGATTCTTGCCGCACTCATAAGCACGAAATTCTTCACCGCCAGGATGAAGGTCGTGCCTTTATGCTGCTCCTGATAGAAGCGTGCAATATTGCGGCGCAGCGGAATCAGGGTCAGCAGGAGCAGCAGAACCAGGACCGGATGGACCCCGAGCAGCACCAGCACAATCAGATCGGCAAAAGACACATAATAGAGCAGCCTCCACAGCAGCAGCGCATTCTCCCGTCCGATGTACACCGGCAGCGTGTATCTGCGGTTGTCGATATCATCCTCGATATCGCAAATATTGTTCGCCAGCATAATTCCGGCAATACCTAGAATAGCCGGGACGGAGAACCAGAACAGATACAGCACCTCAAGGAAATTGATATGCAGGCTGATCCATTCCCCCTTCAGCAGCAGAGTGACCACCGCCTGATCCGAATGGATATAAGCCGAGATAAAAATAATAACAAACCCCATGAACAGCCCGGAGAACAGCTCCCCGAGCGGCATCCGCGAGATGGGGATCGGTCCGAAGGAGTACAGGATGCCGATCAGGAAGGAGAGTCCCCCGAGCAGAAATACCAGCAGTCCGGTCTGGAACACCAGGGCAATGCCCCCGCCTGCCGCCAGCACAAGGAGGATGACGATCAGCGCCACCACTGTAGACTCCTTCAGCTTGAAGCGGACAATCGGATTATGGGTCTCATACCCGTAGCCATGGGTTTTGGCGGCTTTTTTGAAATCATAATAGTTGTTGATCGCTGTTGTCGCCATATCAAAGCTTAAGAGGGACACCAGCATCAGCACGAAGCGCAGGATATAGAAATCCTCGAACCGGTACAGGGCATACAGCGTCCCCAGCAGCAGCGGGAGCATACTGGCCACCTTCGTCGGCAGCTCGACAAACTTGAAGAAAGTTCTTATATTCACGGCCATTCATCCTTATCAGTCATATGGGCACGTTACTGTGCGGTGGTTGTAATAGTAATCGGCGACCATTCTGCGATAACCGTCTGTCCGTGCGCCGACACGCTGCCTTCCGGGGTCAGGTCCTTCTCCGTCATGATGCCCAGAGCAATGGTGAAGCTATTGAATTTCACGGGCACATTCCGCTCGCGCCGCACTTCATTACCATTTACATAAAAGACAGCTTCATTGTTGCCCCGGTGGTAGGTGATGGCGTACGTGTTGAATTCGCGCGGCTTGAAGTCCGTATCCTCCTTGAAAATACAGAAGTACTTGGTTCCCCCTGTCTCGGGTACGGTTACCCCGGGGAACGGAAGGATTCCGTACACACTGGCGTATTTGTCGTTACCGGCGAAGAAATCAAGCGCAGCGCCTGTGGTGAAGTCCAGCAGATTCAGCGACACATAGCCGTCATACAGATCCCCCGGAGCAGTGCCCTGCGTGCGGGCGCGGATCTGCAGCTCGAAGCGGATTTCACCTTCCTCCGGGATGTCTACCGGCTGGGCTGAATAATACATATGCTTGGCATTATCCAGAATCTGGACCTGATCATGACGGCGGCTCAGCTGAGCCCGCACATACAGATGATCATTACGCACGATCACCACCGCTTCCGGCTCACGATACGCCCAGAACGAGCCGTCCGGCAGCTTGAAGCCGCCGGTTTGCCAGACCTTCCCTTCCTCCAGAATCGTATGGAAATCCCCGATTACCGTTTGCTTGCCCTGTACAGCAGGCATATCTTTGTTCGCTGGCAGATGCTTGTCCATGAATTCTCCCGCTTTCTGTAATGTAGTCATGTATCAATGCTTATATTAGTAGAATAGACCCTGGATCAGCAGCGCTGCCGCCATGATCACCCCGCAGCGTACGGATGCGCGCTGTGAAGCACCCATGAGCGGCAGGTAGGCTTCCGAAGGGTTCTCCGGCTGGAGGCTGCGGTAGATCCGTATCGGTGCAATAGCCGTCAATAGAGCGAGCAGCGCATATACCGGCAAGATATGAAGCAGCACACATGCAATCAGCGAAGCATAAGAGATGTAGAGCAGTACCTGTGAGAAGATCAGCGCCCTGCGCTCCCCCCATACCACGACCAGTGTGCGCTTTCCAGCCTGCTTGTCAGCTCTCCAGTGCAGAAAGTGATGATTGAACAGCAGCAGGGTGGTGAGCAGGCCGCTTGGCAGCGACAGCAGCGCAGGCTTCAGGCTGAACGCTCCGGTCTGAACGAAATAAGCGCCCAGCACCGGCATTAATCCAAAGGCCAGGAAGATCGCAAGCTCGCTGTAGCCCTTGCCCCGGTATCCGAACCGCAGCGGCGGCGCCACATAGAAATAAGCGATCAGCGCCCCTCCGGCCACAAACCACAGAATCTCCCAGCCGCTATACAGGCTGAGCAGCAGACCGCAGCCAGCCGCAACAGCCAGCAGCCCCCAGGTCAGCAGGGCAAACAGCGACTCCCGCATGACGCCCCCGGACAGAAATCCGGAGTTCGTAGAGATGGCTCCAGGTGTATGCTGGGCCTCTGTATCGGTTCCGTTGCGGAAATCCCACAAGTCATTCACCATATTGGAGAATAAATGGGCCGCAGCCGCTCCGACGAACGTTATCACAAATAAAAACGGATGGAATACTCCCTGCCATACATATGCCCCGACCGTTCCCAAGACAACCGGTATGAGCATAACGGGAATCACTCCAAACCGTGAGGCTTTCTTAAATATGGTCCACTTCTCCATCATGCCAAGAAATATCTCCTTTTATTATTATTTGATAATGATTATCATTAAATTATTATACATCAAAATTCGACACTTTGGGCAGATTTACGCTGCAAAATATTCCCTAATCGTGGTACACTATTAGGGATGGTACTTATTTCCTATTAGGTCTTAAATAATGAAGGGGATCAGATGAAACTCCGTAAAAAAATAATCATCTTCATTAGTTTTGTCGCTATCCTCGGAATTGGCGCCACCTATCTGATGCTTCACGTGTTTCTGCTGAACCGCTTCGAGAAGCTGGACAAGGCAGAGCTGGAGCGCAACCTGAGCAAGGCTGTTGCTGCTTATCATCAAGAGCTGGAGAAGCTGAGAACCGGGCTCCTGGATATTGCTGTCCGGGATGAAACCTATCAATTCATAGAGACCGCAGCAGCTACCGGCTCTGCTGACTCCGGCAGTACGGCTGCCGCCTTCCTCCGCAGCAGCCTTGAACCGACTACTTATCCAATGAATCATTTCGATATGATTGCCCTGCTGGATCTGGGCGGACAACCGCTGTACGGCGGATCTTATGATCTGCCGGCAGGAACAGTCACCCCGTTAACCCAGGAACAGCTAACGCTAATCAAGCTGATCAGAAGCCGTCTGCCTGTGCCGGGAACTCCCGGCGAGAGCCGGAGCGGCTTCGTTAATCTGGACAAGGGGACTATGCTAATTACCCTTACCCCTATTCTTAACAGCAGCAAGGACAAGCCGGTCATCGGAACGGCCATTGCCGGACGGATGCTGCACCAGGACGGGATCGCACAGCTCTGGGAGGATACCCTGTCCACGATGGAGATGTCGCGCCTCTCCACCCCCCTGCTTGCGGACAGCGGAGGCGAACGCATCTGGACCAGCCCTGTCTCAGGCGGGCAAATGTCCATTCATACGCTGCTAGACGACCTGTTCGATGATCCGGGAATGGTCCTCACCCTGAAGGAGCCGCGCCAGTTCTACAACAGCGGGATGAAGTCGCTCTCCACCTTCCGAATGTTCTATTTCATCTCTATTATGTTAATGCTGGGTTCCAGCATACTCTTCGTCAACCGGTTTATTCTGAGAAGGATGTCTTCTCTGGTACGCAACATCCGTATGATCGGCAGCAGCAAGGATCTGTCCATCCGGATTCCCAGCTCCGGGCAGGATGAATTCAGCGAAGTCGAGGTCGAATTCAACCGGATGATTGATTCACTGGAGCAGACCCACGATGAGCTGCGGCAGCAATCGATGCTGGACCCGCTGACCCGGCTGCCCAACCGCTCGCTGTTTTTTGACAAGCTGAATGAAGCAATTGCCGCCGTCAAGGGAAGTGACCGCCAGATCGTGCTGGTCTTCATTGATCTGGATCATTTCAAGACGGTGAACGATACCCTGGGCCATGACTTCGGCGATGCCATCCTGAAGGAGACTGCCTTCCGCATCACACAGGTTGTCGGCAGGCATGATGTGGTCTCCCGTCTCGGCGGGGATGAATTCACCATCCTGCTCTACGATGTTCCAGATGAAGACAGCATTGCCCGGCAGCTCTCCCGGATTCAGGAAGCCCTCTCCATGCCGCACCGGATCAAGGGGCATCTTCTATATAATACCGCCAGCATCGGCATCAGTATTTATCCGCAGAACGGGGAAGACGCCGATTATCTGGTCAAGCAGGCAGACCTGGCCATGTTCCATGTCAAGGAGACCGGCCGCAATAACATTTTTCAGTATTCAGAGGATCTCGAAGCAGGTATCCGCCGTAAAAAAGTGCTGGCCCAGCAGCTTCTCTCCGCTGCCGCCGGGAACGAGTTCGAGCTGCACTACCAGCCGATTGTCAGCACAGGACAATTCCAGGTATCCAAGGTGGAGGCTCTGCTGCGCTGGAATAGTCCAAGCTATGGAAACATCTCACCGGCTGAATTCATTCCGCTGGCGGAGAGCAGCGGCTCCATTGTCGGCATCGGCAGCTGGGTGCTGCGCCAGGTCTGCGCTGATATGCGCGAATTCCGCAGCCGGGGTCTTGAGCTTACCGCAGCGGTAAATATCTCCGCGCTGCAGCTCATGCAGCCAGGCCTGCTGGAGCTGCTCTTAGAGCTGCTGGATGAATATGAGCTGCCGGCCTCCAGTCTGGAGCTGGAGATTACGGAGAGCGTGCTCGTCTCCGGGGATGGCATCTTCCTGTCACTGCAGCAGCTTCGGGCCCATGGCTTCCGGATCTCACTGGATGACTTCGGCACCGGCTTCTCCTCCCTCAGCTATCTGCGCCGCTTCCCGGTCGATGTGATCAAGATTGACCGCTCCTTCATCTCCGAGATGTCACGGGAGGCTCAAGGGGATGTACTCGTCAAGGCGATTATCGAGCTGAGCCATAACCTTGGACTGCGCGTGGTCTCGGAAGGCATTGAGCAGCGAGAGCAATTCGATATGCTGTGCGAGCTGGGCAGCGACGAGCTTCAGGGATACTATATCAGCAGGCCGCTTCAGGCCCAGGCCCTTTATTCTTTTCTGGAGCAGGGTAGTTATTACACCAGACGATAAGACACTTCTTTTATAGGCAAGCTACTGACGATATGATATGATAGGCAGGCTGATAACAGCACCCGCCTTAGGGTGCTGTTATCCTATGCGTACACTTATGAAAATTGGAGGCTTTCATTGTCATGTCAGCTCAACCTCACACCGCTCAGTCCGTCAAAATTGTTACCGCCGACCCCAGCGCCATCGGCTTGTTCGGACTAGCCATCGTTACCCTGGTCGCTTCTTCACAAAAGCTCGAAATCACAACAGGTCTCAGCTACTGTATTCCATGGGCCATCTTCCTCGGAGCCTTCGCCCAGCTATTCGCATCCATCCAGGATGCCAAGCACAACAACACCTTCGGCATGACCGCCTTTGCCGCCTATGCGTTCTTCTGGTTCGGCATGGGGGCAAGCTGGCTGATCAAGCTCGGTGTGTTCGGTGCAGTGCTGGCAGAGGGCGTTGATCCCAAGCAGCTGGGATTTGTTTTTGCAGGATATCTTGTGTTCACACTCTTCATGACGCTCGGCGCCGTTGAGGCGAACCGTGTGCTGCTGATCATCTTCATCCTCATCGACTTCCTGTTCCTCGGCCTCTCGATGGATGCCTTCGGCGTTGCTGCGGAATTCTTCCACAAGCTGGCTGCCGTATCGGAAATGGCTATCGGTATCGTATCGCTCTACGGCTGCGGCGCATCTGTGCTCAATGCCCACTTCGGACGTACCTTCCTGCCCATTGGTGCCCCGCTAGGCATCTTCAAAAAATAGCATCCGGCCTTACAGCCGGTCAACCATCCCCTTCTTTCCAAAAGCCCGGATAAATACTTACTGCCCCTTTATGCAGACGGTGTTTATCCGTTTTTGGATTCAAGCGTTTTTTGTTAGGAATCCCCTTGCGCAAATACGATAAAAATGACATGCTATAGAAACATTAACGACATATATCGACATTTTTCTGCGGTCTAGGAACCGCTTATCATAAGCTTTGACATCTGCGGCTTTCATTTTTCCGGTATCGGGGGCAATCTATGGCTTTCCTTAGTAAAAAGCCTTTAACCATCATCATTGGCTTCATTATCGCTCTGCAGCTCAGCCTGTTCTATTACTATTCCGTTTCCCTGGCCCGGGAATACAGAGCCGTGAAGGCCGATCTGGCCTCCCAGGCGGTCATGCTGGCTTCGAACATCGAAGAGAGAGTGGCCATTGTGAAAGGGGTCAGCTCCTTTATTCAAACCGTCGGCTTCGATGCCGATCCTGCGCTGATCCATAACTACCTGGTCACCGCACACGCCAAGAACACCGGCAACGTCACCAATATCATGATCGCTCCGGACGGTCTGATCCGCTACCTCTACCCTCTTGAAGGCAATTCGTCACTGATAGGCAGAAGCCTGCTGCTGGATTCCTCCCTTGCCTCTCCCGGCATGATCCAAGAAACGCTCCGTTCCCGCAGCATTACAGTAGACGGTCCGCGCACACTTGCCCAGGGCGGCTATGGCATGGTGATCCGGCAGGCCATCTATAAGAACAATTCTCTGGAGGGCATCGTCTCCGTCACCGTGAAGGTAGATAATATCGTTAACCAGCTTGTGTATAAGGACAACAATATATATGTCACCACCAAGGATAATACCTTCCTGTTCGGCAATGAACCCCATACGAAGGACCCGCAGCTTACCGTTCCCGTGAACACCTACAACCAGCATTGGCTGATGGGTATTTCCCTGCCCGCCCACAAGAAATGGCAGGTGCTGCTCAGCGTGCTGTGGATCGATATTGCTTTTCTGCTGGTGATTGCCTTCATTCTTTATATCTTCTGGTATCAGAGCCGCTTTAACCGTGAACTGGAGCGGGTAGTCAGCATCCGGACCCGTGACCTGCGGATTTCCAAGCGTCTCTATGAAAAGCTTGCACATTACGACAGTCTGACGGAGATCCCCAACCGGCGTTTCTTCATGGACGAATTCGGGCGTCTGCTGCAGAGCTCGGAGCCGACGCAGACCTATACCTTATTCTTTTTCGACCTGAACCGGTTCAAAGAGATCAATGATACGCTCGGCCACTCTACGGGGGATCAGGTGATCAAGACCCTGGCTGGACGGCTGAAATCCGGGAGCCTGCCCTTCAAGCTGTTCGCACGTACCGGCGGAGATGAATTCGTGATGATCTTCGCGGGCCTGCCGCACACGGATATTCCTGTGATCGCCGAGCGGATCAGCACGCTGATCTCCCAGACCCTCCTGATCGCCGGAGCTCATCTGAGCCTGTCCACCAGCATTGGCATTTCCCTGTACCCCGAGCATTCGCAAAATACGGACGATCTGCTGAAATTCGCCGATATGTCGATGTACCAGGCCAAGTTACAAGAGGGCACCAACTACTTCATCTTCGACTGGGAGCTGCGCGAGAAGCTGGAGCAGAAGACGATGATTGCCAAATATCTGCACTCCGCCCTGGAGCGGGAAGAATTCGTGCTCTACTATCAGCCCCAGATCAATGCCGTCACAGGGGAAATGATCGGGATGGAGGCGCTGATCCGCTGGAATCACCCCGAGAAGGGGCTGATTGGACCGGGGACATTCATCACCGCCGTCGAAGAAGCCGGGCTGATGATCCAGCTGACCGACTGGGTGCTGCGTGAGGTGTGCCGCCAGCTCTGCGAGTGGCGCAGCCTGGGGATGCCGCTGCTGCGGACCTCGATTAATATCTCCAATAGCTGGTTCTACAACCGTAACCTGATTGAGAATCTGTTCGCCGTGCTGGAGGAGTACGGGCTGGATACCGATGTGCTGGAATTCGAGATTACCGAGAGCACCGCGCTGCTGGAGGAGCATTATCCGCTGCTGCAGCAGATGCGCGATCACGGGATCATCGTCTCCATCGATGATTTCGGGACGAAATATTCATCGCTGAATTACCTGAAGCATTTTCCCGTGAACAAAATCAAAATTGACCGCACCTTCATCACCGGCATCGGCGTCAGCTCCATTGATGAAACCATCATCAAATCCATCGTCTTCGTCGCTTCCCAGCTTGGCTATGACCTGATTGCCGAAGGGGTCGAGACGCAGGAGCAGCTGGCCTTCCTGCTGCAGCACAATTGCCCGCATATCCAAGGGTTCCTGTTCTACCCTCCGCTGCCTGCCGATGAGATCCGCAAGCTGGCTTCCTGAGCCCGGCAAGCCTCTTTGCACGCGGAATGGAGGATCGGTATAATTAGCTTAATTCGATGTTAACCCGAAAGGATTATGAGACCATGAATACATTGACTACCGGCGAAATGGCCGGAACCGCCCTCTTTGCGCTGATCCTCGCCCTCCTGGCGTACCGCATTATCCGAGGCATGCCAAAGATGGCCGGAGACATTACTGCCTTCCGCAAACGGACCCTCGTCTGGACCCAGGTCGCCCTGGTGCTTACCGTCCTTCAGCTCAACTTCAAGGCCGGGGACTGGCGCTTCGGCATCATCCTGGGCCTGATCGTCCTGTTCACCGGCAGCATCTGGCTGTCCGCCCGCCGCTATGACAACGCCCGCCAGGCTCAGTCTGCAGCAGATCAGCAGGAGAACAATAAAGAATAACCCGCGATATGAAGTGAATTCAAGCATCGAATATGCTGTACTGTTACTATACAGAAGTCTTGAGCTTGGACTTGTGCTCGTACATTGCCTTGTCGGCATACGTAAAAACGGTATGAATATTATCCCGGCCCCTTGTAATAAAAACAGAGTATCCATACGCAAGCACAATAGGGAATACCCGGTTGCTGTTGATATCTTTGGCTGCATGATCGAGCTCATTCAAAGCCCTGTCCACTTCCGCCGCTGGTATATCCTTGCACAGCACACAAAATTCATCACCGCCGATTCTAAAGGGGCTTCCGATGCCCTTGAAGCTCTGTTTAATGACATTTGCACAATCCAGAATGGCTTCATCTCCGGCAGTATGTCCAAAGCAGTCATTGATTGTCTTCAATTGATTCAAATCTATGACCACAACCACCACTTGCTCGCTGGTATTTCCGTAATGTTCTATAGCCTTTTCAAATGCAGCACGATTCTTGATCAGGGTAGGTGCATCATAAGTAAACTGCAGCTCACGCAGATAAACATAGTACATCAACAGGGATATTGCGACGCTTGCCCATATCACGATGATATCGGCATACATGATTTGGATCACCATGCATAGGACAGGCACGAGTAAAATGAGGATTAATACCTTGTTATCCTCCTGTTCGTATCCTGCGTGATTTCTCAGAAGAGCCATGGTGAGCCCAATAACATAATACGTACTTACGATTGCCGGCAACATAAAGAAGCTCCCGCGTATATAATGGCCTGTGGCATCTACATCAAAAACCCAAGCTGTCCAATAGCTAAGCATACATATACATGCATTAATAAGGAGCGGTGTCCACAGCAGCAGGCTACTAAGGACACTACGCTTGCTGTTCCTGTTTAGATAAAGCAAAAGCAAGGGCACAAGGGGGCTAAGAGAAAAGCCCAGACTATTCATAATCCGGTGCGGAATTACATAGCTTGCGCTACTGTTATTCCCAAGATAGACTGTTCCGGTCTCCAACAACAGCAAAACAATGGTGGTAACCGCCGCACACAAATAAATTTTGGTTTTTTGACGGTTAACGACGTTATTCTTCTTCGCAAAGCTGATGGTCAAGCATAATGAAAATATACCAAGGGTATTCTCAACAATAGTAGCTGTCATATCTTTATCCCCACCAGCCCATCCTGTCCTTATTAACTGAATTCCGTCACCTGTTGCAGCTTTCCTAGATTATACATCCATTTCCGGACGTTTCCCATCATTTCCTATAGCCAGTATAAGAACCACATTGCTCAACGCTTCCTAACTTCAGGATTTTGCAGCTTGACATTTTCGCAGGCATATTTCCCCTCTCCCTAACCATACTAATGACATTCTATGGATACCGATGGAGGGCTGATGAATGGGCAAAAAACTGAATCTGCTGATGTTCAGCGGGGAGTATGACAAGGCGATGGCCGGGCTGATTCTGGCGAATGCGGCCAGGGATATTGAGGTGGAGGTTACGATGTTCTTCTCGTTCTGGGGGCTGTTTCTCGTCCGGGACCCGGAGACTATGACGCTAGAGGATAAGAGTATCTACGAGAAGCTGATGGACGTCATTACTCCCAAGGGGCCGGAGCAGCTGCCGCTCTCGCGGATGAACTTCAGCGGGCTTGGCAAGCTGATGCTGGAGGAGATGATGGAGGACCAGGGGGCACCGAAGCTGATACATTTTCTGAAGGGGGCGCGCAAAAAGAACATCAAGTTCTACGCCTGCAAGCTCTCGGTGGAGATCATGGGCTTCAAGCCGGAGGAGCTGCTGCCCGAGGTGGAGATTATCGATGCCGCCGCATATCTGAAGGATGCGCTGGAGAGCGATATCCAGCTCTTTATCTGAGGGATATGGGCTTTAACCTAATTACGCCACCGGGCATATACTGAGGCTGACGAAGACGGATTGGTTACGCCCGGCGGGTACGCGGAGGCTACGGCCCGCATGATACTTGCCTTGCGCAGCACCAGAGCCTGCCGGAATCCGTCTGATTGATAGAGTATTCATTGCCTGGAGGGATTGCCCGTGCTGAGTATCCACCGCGCCGCTGCGGCAGACGCGCCTTCTTCACTGCAAGAGCATTTCGCGGCATTCCGTGAGCACACTGTCGGCAGCCGCCATCTGATCTCCACCCCCTACGGACGTCAGCCGCTGCTGTATGCCGACTGGACGGCCAGCGGCCGCCTGTATGAGCCGATTGAGCGCAAAATACAGGAGACCTTCGGCCCCTATGTCAGCAATCCGCATACCGACTCCAACACCACGGGCCTGACCATGACCCTGGCTTACCATGAAGCACGAAACATCATCCGGCAGCATGTGAATGCCGCCCCCGCAGATGCCCTGCTCTTCTGCGGCAACGGCACCACCGGCGCGGTGAACAAGCTGCTGCGGATCATGGGCCTGAAGCTGCCGGAATGGCTGAAGCCGGAACCCCTCTGCGCACCGGAGGAGCGCCCGGTTATCTTCGTCAGCCATATGGAGCATCATTCCAATCTGCTGCCCTGGCAGGAGAGCTTCGGCGAGGTAGTTACCGTTCCCTCCGGGCCGGGCGGAGAGATGGATCTGCAGCGGCTCGGGGAGCTGCTGGAGATCTACCGGAACCGCCGCTTCAAGATCGGCTCCTTCACCGCCTGCTCCAATGTCACCGGCATCGACACCCCGTATCACCAGCTTGCTGCGCTCATGCACCGGCATGGCGGGGTATGCTTCGTGGATTTCGCAGCCAGTGCCCCTTACCAGGAGATCAATATGCATCCGGCAGCCCCGCAGGAGAAGCTGGACGCCATCTTCTTCTCGCCGCATAAATTCCTCGGCGGCCCGGGAACCGGCGGCGTGCTGCTGTTCGACACCGCGCTTAGTAACGGCCGTCTGCCGGATGAGCCCGGCGGCGGCACCGTGGTATGGGTGAACCGCTGGGGCGGACGCCGCTACATTGATGATGTTGAGGTGCGCGAGGACGGGGGCACCCCCGGCTTCCTGCAGGCAATCCGCACCGCGCTCTGCGTGAAGCTGAAGGAGCAGATGAACGGAACCGGACAATATATGATCGTCCGCGAACAGGAGCTATGCCGGAATCTGCTCTCGGGGCTTGCGCAGATTCCCGGCTGCAACGTGCTGGAGGGCGTACACCGTAAGCGGCATGGTATTGTCTCCTTCACGCTGAAGGAGATTCATTACAACCTAGCGGTACGGCTGCTGAATGACCGCTTCGGCATTCAGGCGCGCGGCGGCTGCTCCTGTGCCGGTCCGTACGGCCATCAGCTGCTCGGGCTGAACCCGGCGCAGTCCCAGGCGTTCATCCAGGCGATCCATGCCGGGGACCAGTCGCTGAAGCCGGGGTGGGTCCGCCTGTCCCTGCACCCGATCATGACGGACCGGGAGGTCGAGCATATGGTCTTCGCCGTACAGTCTATCGTCAGCAATATTGGGGAATGGAGTAAGGATTACCGCTACAATGCTGTCACCAACAGCTGGCTTCATACCGGGGAGAGAGGCGTTATAGAGGAGAATGAGGAGATCCGTAAATTATTTGTGCTGTAGCGGAGCGTTGCCGCGCAGCTCCCGCTCCCGCGCCAGCCGGGCGAATCTGGCTTCAATCGCTTTAACCCCCCAGAGTGAAGCTCCGATAAACAGCAGCACATAGATGATCTCCGCCGGATGACGGATGAACCGCTGCACATCATTGCCGATATAGGATACCGCAAATACCATAATGGCTTTGCCGGCGCACAGCGCAATCAGGTACGAGCGCAGCCGCATTCCGGCCAGCCCCGCCGCCATATTAATCACCACGAACGGACCCACCGGAAACAGACTAAGCAGGAACACATAGCTGAACCCGCTCTGGCGGACCCAGGTCATCGCTTTGGCTACCTTGGGCCGCTTGGCCCATTTGCTGAGGTAGGGATGTCCAGCAATTTTGCGGATAATCAGGAAAGTGACCGTACAGCCTGCAACCAGACCGATCCAGGAATACAGGAACCCCAGCCATAACCCGTACACCGCCCCATTCAGCCCCACAATCGCTATAGTCGGCAGCGGGGGCACGAACGATTTCATGAAGGTAAGCCCCACACCGGGCAACGGCCCGAACGAGCGGTATTGCTCCAGCAGCAGAAGCAGGCGCTCCTCGGTCAGCCATGACATAATATTTAAAAAGAACATTTCTTCAGCGCTCCTCAAGTACGATCTGAAATTCAATTATACAACACTTCCGGCGGGAATTAGAAGGAGGCTGGACAAGCGCAAGCTGCCGGAGATATGATGAAATTATGAGAACCTTTGATTATAGTCTGCTGGCCAAAAGAGTGCTCGCCCTGTTATGCATCGGCCTGCTCACCGCAGTGGTGCTGATTCCCCTGCTCGGCTCCTCGTCTGCCTGCTACAGCCCACGGTCAGGATGGGCCGATTTGTCCTCCTGCACCTTCGATAATTCTGCCGTCTACCCGCTCAGAGGGGAATGGGAATTCTACTGGCAGGAGCGGCTGGAACCCCAAGAGACCCTATCCCGAACCGCAGAGGCGCCGGCCTATATGCCCGTGCCCGGCGCTTGGGGCCGGGGGTCAGAGGCTACCGGCTTCTCCCGCTACGGATATGCGACCTACCGTCTGCTGGTTCAGCTGCCGCCGGGAGTTCCCGCCTTCGCCCTCAAGGTGAGCAATATCCGCAATGCCAGCGAGGTATATGTAAATGGCGAGCGCCTGGGCGGAAGCGGAACGCCGGGGGAATCCCGGGAGACCACCAAGCCGCGCAACCATCCGTATTCCCTGACTTTTCACAGCAGGGATAACCTGGCGGAGATTCTGATACATACGTCTAATTTCACTTATTCTAACGGAGGCATTGCGGAGCCTATCCGGATCGGCACTCCTGCTGCTATAGCTGCCATCGACCAGCGGAACCGGACCTACGACACTTTGCTGGTGGCAGGCTTTGCTTTTATCGGCTGCTATTTCATCGGCCAGGGCTTGCAGCGTAAAGAGGACAAGTCCTCGCTTCAGCTGGCCGTCTACTGCTTCGTGATCGCCCTCTACATGCTGACTCACAGTGAGAAGCTGCTCTTCGAGTACCTTCCATCCCTCTCCTATGAAGGATTCAGCAAGCTGCAGGCGGTGTCGGGTGTAGTCGGGTTCTATTGCGTGTCCAGCTATACCCATTCTTTGTTTCCCGCACTCTATTCCCGGCTCTTCAAGCGGATCTGTTTCGTATATGCCTTGTGCTTCTGCACCATTGTACTGTTCACCACACTGCCTGTATATTCGCGGATTACAGCGGTGCTGCTGGCCTTCAGCTTCATCTCTGTCTGCTATACCTTCTATGTCATGGTCAAGGCTGCCTGGCAGAGGGAGACCGGTTCTAACTATCTGCTGATCGGTGTGATTGCCGCAGTCATGTTCACCTTATCCTTAGTCAGCAATCTGTTCTTCGGTACCGAACTCTACGCTGTTCCGCCGGTAGCCGGCCCAATCTTCATTCTTGCCGAAGGGCTGTTCCTGTCTGCGCGCCACGCCCATGCCTACGAGACCATTAAGCAGCTGTCCCGGCAGCTGGAGCGCAAGGATAGGGATAAAGACGAGTTCCTGCTGAAGACCTCCGCCGAGCTGCGTACGCCGCTGAATGCCATCATTAACGTGGCGTTATCCATGCATGAGGGAGCCGGAGGACCGCTTAGCCCGTCCCAGCGGGAGGATATGCGGCTGATTCTCGGTACTGGCAGAAGGCTGGCCTTCCTGGTCAGGGATATTCTCGATTATGAACAGATCAAGCGCCAGCGCATCACCCTGCAATGGGGGACCGTCGATATCCAGGGAGTGGCGGCCATTGTCATTGAGGTCTTCCAGTTCCTGAACAAAAAGGGCAGCATCCGCATCAAAAATCACATCCCGCCGGGCCGCTTCCTGGTCCAGGCCGATGAACAACGGCTGATGCAGATCCTCTATACCCTGCTGGATAATGCGCTGAAATTCACGGACCGCGGCAGCGTGGTCATCGAGGCCGCCTGGCAGGAGGAGTTCCTCTCCATTGCTGTCACCGATACCGGAAAGGGCATTCCCGAAGATCAGCTGGACTTTATCTTCCGCGACTATGAGCAGATCAGCGAGGCCGATTCCCTTGAGTCCGGAGGCCTCGGGCTGAGCCTTGCGATCAGCCGTAAGCTGGTAGAGCTGCATGGCGGGAGCATCTCCGTCTCTTCCCTGGTTGGCCGGGGCAGCACATTCACCTTCACGCTTCCGGGCAACGAGGCGGAAGCCGCCGCTGCTGCCCAGACCGGAGAGCAGGCGCTCTTAAGGCAAGCGTATACCCCGCCGGAAATGCTGGATGATCTCTGGAAATACCGGTCGGCTGCTCCGCCGCAGTCCAGCGGACAAGCCGTTCCCTATGCGCCGCGAATCCTGATCGTAGATGACGACTATGCCAACCTGAAGGCACTGACCAACCTGCTGGCGCTGGAGAATTACAGCATCGCAAGCCGCAGCAGCGGCAAGGAAGCGCTGGCGCTGCTGGCTGTAGACCGTAATTTCGATCTCTGCATAATCGATGTCATGATGCCCGAAATGTCCGGGCTGGAGCTGTGCAGGATCATCCGCCAGACCTACACCCCGCTGGACCTGCCGATCCTGATGGCTACAGCCGGGCAGCAGCTTCACTTCAACGAGGCGGCGTTCCGCGCCGGAGCCAATGATTTTATCCATAAGCCTTATATCTGGAGCGATCTGAAGGGACGGGTCAACACGCTGGTTCAACTACGGCGGTCTGTCTCCGAACGGCTCAGCTCGGAGATCGCCATGCTGCGTGCGCAGATCAAGCCGCATTTTCTATACAACGCTATTAATACAATCATCTGGATGAGTACACGTGACACTGAGAAGACGCAGCAGCTGCTATACGATCTAAGCCATTTCCTGCGCGGCAGCTTCGACTTCAGCAACCAGGAGACCGCCATTCCGTTCGAGAAAGAGCTAGAGCTGATCGAAGCCTATCTGTCGCTGGAGCAAGCCCGGTTCGGGAAGCGGCTGAATGCCGAGTATCGTATTGAGGTCAGTGAATTCCCGTTGCCGCCGCTGATTGTTCAGCCTATTGTAGAGAATGCTGTTCGTCACGGACTGATGGAGAAGATCGATGGAGGAACGGTAGTCATCTCCACCCGGCAGGCGGGTGGTGATATCCTGATCACCGTCTCGGACAACGGGAAGGGAATGAGCGATGAACAGCTAGCCTCGTGGATGAAGGACGACTACCGGTCTTCGCATGGCGAAGGCACCGGAATCGGCCTGCGGAATATTAACCGCCGGCTGCTCACACAGTTCGGGCGTCCGCTGATCCTTACACGGGGAGCCAGCGGAGGTATAGATGTACTGATAACTATCCCATGGAAGGAGGAGGTCTCCTGAGTATGAGTATCTCTGTAATGGTAATTGATGACGAATGGCCGGCACTGGATCAGATGAAGGGGCTGCTGCTCCAGTGTGAAGGCGTTTCCTCTGTCCTGACGTACGATAACCCGCACGAAGCCCTCGCAGCCGCTGCCAAGCTGAAGCCGGATGTTCTGTTCTTGGACATCCAGATGCCGGAGCTGTCCGGCCTCACTTTTGCCGAGAAGCTGTTGCCAGTATCTCCGGACACAGACATCGTATTCGTAACCGCCTACCGCAATTATGCTGTCGAAGCCTTCGACCTGTCTGCGATGGATTATCTGCTGAAGCCCGTTGATCCTTCGCGGCTGCTCAAGACCTGGAACAAGCTGCTCAGTAAGCGTCTATCGCCAGCGGCCGCCGGGGCAACCGGAGCAGCCGGAGAAGCAGGGAGGACAACTGCGTTCCGTCTGCTGGGGGATTATGAGCTAACCAGCCCTCAAGGCTTAGTGAAGTGGAGAACACATAAGGCTCAGGAATTATTTGCGTATCTGTGGATTCACAGGCAGGGCAGTGTCAGCGTCATTCTGAATGATGTGTTTCCGCAGTGGAATTACGAGAAGGGCAAGCAATATCTGCACACTACGGTCTACCAGATCCGCACCACCTTGAAGAAAGCCGCGCTGGAGGACAAGATTGAGCTGACCTTCGGCAGAGAGAACTACAGGCTGGAATCAAGGGACATTGAGGGGGACATTGAGAAATTCCAGGAAGCTGCGGCCCTTGCAATGCAGAACAGCCAGCTGGAGGAACTGCAGAAGGCCTGCGCCCTGTACACCGGTGATCTGCTACAGTCGCTGGACAGCCTCTGGGTGTATTCTGCCCGTGACAAATACCGGAGGCTATATCTCAAGCTGCTGGAGCAGCTTACCCTGGGATTGGTGCAGACTGCACGGCCACACGAGGCCGAAGATTACGCCGTGCGCCTGACGGAGCTGGAGCCGCTGGAGGAGAGCTACGCCCTGCGGTTAATCGCCATCTATTACGAAACCGCCAAACCCCTGCGCGCCCAGCGCAAATTCACCCAGTTCAGTGAATCCTACATCGCAGAGACCGGCGATGCGTTGCCGGACTGGTTCGTGGACGAATACCGGGGGCTGGGTAAATAGGGGCCGAAATTCCAATATAAATCCATAATATCTTTTGAGAGATTGAGAAATACAGTAAAAGGACGACCATTATTCGAACTTGGCGAATGATGGTCGTCCTTTTAAAATTCAACTCGTTTGCGGTCAGTCTCTTTTATCATTTGTATTATTTAAATGATAGTTGGTACTCGATAGCAGAGGCCAAGCTGTGATAAGAAGAATCAGGAAGAAGCTTCCCGTCAACCATAAACTGTGGTGTTCCATTAATTCCATAATGTCCAGCTGTTTTATAATCTTCCTTAACATCCAACATATATTTATGGCCTTTGAAATCGTCCTCAAATAACTTATAATCAATACCATCAATATTATTCTTCACAAAATCCAAAAGGAATCCTTGAGTTGCCCAAATTTCAGTTTCATCTCCTTGATGGTCATACAGCTTTTCATAGTATTCCCAAAACTTCTCATTATTTTGTTTGGCGATAGCTTCTCCTGCGCTTGCTGCAAGAATAGAATCACGGTCTATGAATGCATAGTTAATAAAATAAATTTCCGCTTTTCCAGTATCTAAGAACTCCTTCTTTAAACTATCCCAATTTGCCTCCTTCCACTTTTTACATGCTGGACATTTAAAGTCTGCAAACTCAATAATCTTTACTTTAGCATTGGCATTTCCCATACGCGGTTGTTTTTCGTATTTCAACCCTTCAGCATTATACTTCCCTTTAATTTCTGTATAGTTCGGCATCTTCTCCAATGCGGATATTTCAGGCGAATTACTATTGTATACAACAATAAGCCCTAGAGATATTACGATAATAGCTAATACCGCTATAATTGGATAAAAAGACTTACTACGAAAATTAATTTTGTTCATATCGTCGCATTTTCCTCATTTCTCATTCCGCTGTTAAGGTTGGCTTCTTTTCCACACAATCTGACCATTTTTATTAATGTATACTTCTCCATCAACACTATATGCGTAAGAAAGCCCCTTAGAAAAGCGTCCAGCCCAATCAAGCGTTGGTTGAATAACCCAAGCCCCTGTTTTATTAATGAATCCTGTCTTCCCTCCCGATTCGGCAACTGCAAGCCCTTCATGAAAGTCACTCGCTGCATCAAATTGGTTAGGAATAATTAGTTTTCCTTTGTTATCTATATAACCTGACTTTCCATTTACTTTAACAGCAGCCAACCCTTCCGAAAAAGAGTGGACCTCCTCATACTTAGCAGGAATTACTAATTTCCCTTTCTTATCAATAAAGCCATAGTTAGCTCCTGCTTTAACAGCCGCCAATCCCTCCGAGAAAGACTCCCCGTTTTTATAGCTTGAATTGAACAAAAACTTCCCTTTCTTATCAATATAATGGGAAGTTCCATTTATTGTAACCAGAGCAGCACCTTCAGAGAAATCCTCAGCGCTGTTATATTGGGCTTTAATTACCATTTTCCCGGAAGAATTAATGTATCCATATCCACTCCCCACTTGGACAGCAGCCAATCCTTCGGAGAAATTATTAGCTTTTTTGAATTGCGGTTTAATAACACTAGTTCCTGTAAGATCCAAATAACCATAGTTAGATACAGCAAAATCAGTTGCAGTTTTAAGCGTTCTATACGCTGCAAGTCCTTCTGAAAATTCCTTGGCATCATAATAATTCCCCTTAGGTATTACTTTATTCCCTTGTTGATTGATGAATCCGTCAAATTTAGCATTTGAATAAACAATGGCTAGCCCTTCATTAAAAGCATAGGCATCTGTAAATTTTGCTTGATAATCAATAACAATTTTGCCTTCCGCATCAATATAGCCAAATTTCCCTCCGCGTGATACCGGAAAAAGATTTTGCTTAGAATATAATGAAACAATCTGAGAGTCCCCGTACCACTTCACTTCGAGTCTGCTGGCTTCCCCTATAAAACGAAGTGGTACAAATGTTGCCCCATCAATTATCTGTGGAGCTACTTGAAGTATAGTGGGTGTATCATTTATCCAAGCCGTATTTTGATTAATTACTAATTTAATAGTAGTGCCTGTCTTCTGACCAGAAATTGTTTTGCTTGCTGAATCATAACTAACATTAAAACCCAATTTTTCGAATATCCCTTTAAATGGAACCAATACCGTGTTGTTCTTCATAATTGGTGAGTGCTTTTCTTGAATGGGATTTCCATACAAAATCACTCTAATTCCATTTTTCGCTAAAGCAGACTCTTTACTGACCATTGCAATAAAGAATATAACAAGAAAAAATGAGAACAGCACTTTTATTGGTTTGCTCATATCTTACAATTCAGCTCCTTTGATTTTTATTTCATCGAAGAATCAAAGTGATATAGCCAACTCCCTAATATCCCAAGGAATTGGCCATATTATTAATTACTCCCCAGTTACGGTAATTATAACATTATTGCTAGAATCACGTGTTACGGTGGCAAAATCCTGGTCTGGAGCAGGGAAAACATTGCTAGGCACAGGCACTCCGTCAACTTTGATATTAGTAAATTCCGACTTATTTCTTCCGTCATTATCTCCAGTCACAACTGATAAGAGCTTCCACTTCTGAAAACTTGATGATTGAATATTATAATCGGTATTGGATACTACTATTGTTGTCAACGGTTTATCAGCTGAACTACTACATCCAATATCACCACAAATAGCAGTACCATCAATTTTCAAACGGATTTTCTTATTATTATTGTACCATGCATAAAAAGTAACTTGAGAACCTGCCATGTAGGCATTAGCACTCTGAACTTGATTATATGGCGCTTCAAATGAAGCATTAGTGGTACTACCATTAATTTGAATTGCAGGCTTCCACCCTTTCTCAGCATTACCTATACCCACAGAATCATCATACATTAATCCCATATCAGCAGAGTTAGCTCCAGCCATAAAACCAACATAGGTATAAGCATTTTCACCAGACTCTTTGACTACTTGTGATGGTGCAGCAATAGTGCCAGAAGTTGATATATATGTACCCTTCTGAACTACATACTGTCTGCCGCCGATACCATCTGGTAGCTCTTCTCCAGTTTTTGCGAATGGAGTGATTAAATCTTGCTTTAAGTACACGTCCTCTGTAACTTTATTAGTATCGATTGATGTTCTCATATTTAATTCCGAGTGATCAACAGGAACAAAAAATGCTTTCTTTTCATTATTAACATCTTCTTCGTAAAAATAATAACCATCCTCTGCAATACTTATATAATCATATACTTGCTCTGAGAATGATGCAGAAGCAAATCTTTTTAAACTTTTTATAAGCTTCTCTTTCTGAACCTCGCTAGCAGCCTCCGAGATAAATTGATCAACCACATTCTGTGAAATACCTATCTCATTTAGAATCTTAACACCATTTGCTGGATCATTAGCTACTTCTAAGAGATTTGCTGATTCTGCTCCTACAGATGAAGAAAATAACAACGAGCTCATAATTGTTACTGACATTGCCGCATTTTTAAAGTTCATTTTTTTCTCCTTATAATTTAATTTTTTTAATAAAAATACTTTTATTCAATCACCACCTCATAAAAAGAAATATATGTAATTTCAAAGTTCATACCATTCCATTTTTTTCTATATTGCAAACTTTTTTTTAAAATATAGATTTACAAAGTTTCCAAACACTCTATATATTGTAAAATACGACATTACATTCACAATTTTTCATATGAAGGTTATCTTTAGGGATAGCATTGCAGAGGAAAATTACTTTTCTATGCGCATATGTATTTCCAATACAAAAAATTTCGATATTTTACGCCATGGTTCGACGTTTATCAGTGTTTTATCAGTGACAATTGTTACCATTGTTCATATACAAGATCATTCGTGCATAGGGATGCATCATTATGATGGCAATGGGGGATGTAACATGAATAAGAGGAATAGATTCAAGCAGGCAGTCAGAGGGATGAAGGTACTGCCGCTTATGATGTCCATGATTCGTGAGGCTGCAGCGGATAACACCGCACCTGCGATGTCTGTTGAGATCACTACTGACAAAGCGACCTATAATCCTGGGGAAGAAGTTACCGTACTGGTGCATTTAAAAGACTTCGCGCCAAATGACCACGGCTACAGCTATCTTAATTTCATTATCCAATATGACAGCCAGGTATTCGACAACCTTGAATATACACATCACTCGGTCTATGCGGAAGGAAATTATACGGCTGGGAGCGAGGTCGATAACCTGTTCCAGTTCAATTTCCAGAGCCCTGTGGATGGCAGTATCTATCTCGGAAAAAACACAAGTATGCGCGGCATTGATATTCAGGTTGAAGCGAGCAGCGGACAGCAGACGATTCCGGCGGTAGATCAGACTCTGGTTACGTTCAAGCTGCGGGTCAAGGAACTTACGCTTGCCTACTCCTCAACGATCAGCCTGGCCAATGAATTCACCAGAATCCGCACCTCCGAAGCCGCGAACAGCTTCTATCTCTACTCGCCCGATGTCACTGCAAACTCCCCGGCAAGGGTTGAAATTACCCAATCCCCGTCCGTCTCCGTCTTCTCTTCAGGGTCCAACACGAACCAGTTACTCTAATTGGAAACGGCTTTGCTGCTTCCACGCATTCCGCTTACAGAAGGGACTCTTGGGCGGAAGCAGCCTGCCTGCTTCCGCCCACAAGCAGCGTCGTCACATGCTTGCGCGCGTCCGCTGTGAGCAGCAGCAGCTCCACCGGCCCGCCGGCCGGCTCACTGCGGATGAAGGTAACCTTAGCACCATCCAGGTCCTCATAGATCCCGACAACCGTGTAGCCCAGCCCGATTAGATTATCGATTTCCTGCCGTTCCCGGTCGAACTCTGCAAATGCTGACATCTCAGACCCCTCCTCCGCTGATTTCTGTCTGGGCCGGGCGGGGAGCTTCGGCCCCGAAGCGCTTGCGGTGCAGGTATTTACCCTGGCCTGCGGCACCGACAAATGCCTTGTCCCGGATCACGAACTCTCCCCGGCTCAGCACAGAGACCGGCTCTCCCTTGACCTCCAGCCCCTCGAACGCATTATAGTCCACATTCATATGATGGGTCTCTGCCGACAGTGTCCGTTCCACTGCCGGGTCGAAGATCACAATATCGGCATCGCTGCCAACTGCAATCGTTCCCTTACGAGGGAACAGGCCGAACAGCTTGGCGCTTGAGGTGGCGATGATATCCACGAATTTGTTCAGCGTGATCCGGCCCTTTTGCACCCCTTCGGAGTAGAGGATACTGAACCGGTCCTCGATGGTCGGGCCACCGTTCGGGATCTTCGAGAAATCACCCCGCCCCAGCTCCTTCTGCCCCTTGAAGTTGAATGAGCACTGGTCAGAGCCAATGGTCTGCAGCGTCCCGCTCCAGAGGGCATCCCAGAGCACATCCTGGTTCCACTGTTCGCGCAGCGGAGGGGACCAGACATACTTAGCGCCTTCGAAGTCCGGCTTCGCCAGCGCCGACTGATCCAGCACCAGATACTGCGGGCAGGTCTCACCGTAGACGCGCAGCCCTTTCTTGCGGGCCTCTGCAATCTTCCAGGCCGCCTCGGCGCAGGTGACATGCACCACATAGAGCTGTGAATCCGTCAGTCCGGTCAAATAAGCCGCCCGGCCAGTCGCCTCACCCTCCAGTTCAGGGGGACGGGTCAGCGCATGATAGAGCGGATCGGTATTTCCTGCGGCCAGCGCCTGGTCCACCAGATATTCGATAACATCGCCGTTCTCGGCATGCACCATTACCAGCGCCCCTTCGCGCTTCGCCGCCTGAAGCGTCTTATACAGAACCCCGTCGTCAGCCTGGAACGTGTTCTTGTAGGCCATGAACACCTTCAGCGAGGTGATGCCCTCCTGCTCGATAATCTGCGGCAGCTCGCTGAGCACCTTGTCATTCAGCTCTGACACCATCAGGTGGAAGCTGTAGTCGATGACCGCTTTATCCTGCGATTTGTGATGCCAGATATCTACGGCCTGCTGGAGCGGCTGCCCCTTCGTGGTCAGGCAGAAATCGATCACCGTGGTGGTTCCGCCATATGCAGCGGCAATCGTGCCGGTCTCGAAGTCATCGGCGGTAACCGTACCGCCGAAGGGCATATCCAGATGGGTATGGGGATCAATCCCTCCCGGAAAGACATAACAGCCGGAAGCATCAATGATCTCCGCTCCCGGCGCTTCCAGATTCAGGCCGATTCCGCTGATGATTCCGTCCTCAATCAGGATATCCCCCGTATACGTATCTGCCGCTGTAACGATAATTCCGTGCTTGATGATCTTCTTCATCTTAACCCACCTCCGCTTCCGAATAAGCACCGTTGACCCCGCTGATGATCCGGCTGCGCTGATTCCAGCTCATCGGGGCCGCGCCGCTCTCAAGGGTAATCATATCAATGGCTCCGTCTGCCGGGCAGACAATCGAACACAGATTGCAGCCTACACAATCCTCCTCGCGCACTTGCAGAATCGCCTTGCCCTCCGCATTCGTCAGCATATCGATGCATTGATGAGAGGCGTCCTCACAGGCAATATGGCATTTATTGCAGTTGATGCAGTTCTCCTCATTGATCCGCGCAACGACTTGATAGTTAAGGTCGAGATCACCCCAGCTCGAATATCTGGGCACCGACTTGCCAATCAGCTCGGTTACCGAAGCCAGTCCCTTCTCGTCCAGGTAATGGTTCAGACCGTCGATCATCTCCTCCACAATCCTGAAGCCATGATGCATAACCGCTGTGCAGACCTGAATCCCTGTTGAGCCCATCAGCATGAATTCGACGACATCCTGCCAGGTGGAGATGCCGCCAATGCCGGAGATCGGCACGCCGACTTCGCGGTCCCGGGCACATTCCGCCACCATGCTAAGGGCAATCGGCTTGACAGCCGGGCCGCAATAACCGCCGTGCGCTCCCTGGCCGCCGACATTCGGAATCGTATTCCAGCTGTGGATGTCCACCCCGGCCAGGCTGTTGATGGTATTGATCAGGCTGATCGCATCCGCTCCGCCCTTGACGGCATGCCGGGCCACCACAGTAATGTCGGTGATATTCGGCGTCAGCTTCACAATAACCGGGGTAGTCGCCACCTCCTTGACCCAGGCAGTCTGCGCCTGCACCAGATCAGGCTGCTGGCCTGAAGCCGCGCCCATCCCGCGTTCAGCCATGCCGTGCGGACAGCCGAAGTTCAGCTCCAGACCGTCTACGCCGATGGCCTCCACGCGCTTCACAATCTCATGCCACTTCTCCCGCTTCGGCTCCACCATCAGGGAAGCAATGATCGTATGGTCCGGGAATCTCCGCTTCGTCTCATAGATTTCCTTCAGGTTGACCTCCAGCGGGCGATCGGTAATCAGCTCAATATTGTTGAAGCCCGCTACACGCTGTCCGCCAAAATGAACGGCGGCGAACCGGGCCGAGGTATTGATGACCGGCTCTCCGAGCGTCTTCCACACCGCGCCTCCCCAGCCCGCCTCGAACGCACGCTGCACCTGATAACCTGTATTGGTAGGCGGCGCAGAGGCCAGCCAGAACGGATTCGGTGACTTGATGCCTGCAAAATCAATACTGAGATCTGCCATTGCCATTCCCTCCCCCTTCTATGAAATCCGCGTTATACGGCAGAGCCGACTACGCTGTCCTGACGGCCTGACCACTGCTTCACAATCGCATAGGCAGCCTCCTTGCCCTGCTGCGCGGCAGAGACCACCATGGCCTCCCCCGTCCCTGCGCCAAAAACAATATCGCCGGCAGCATAAATCTGCGGATCAGAAGTGCGTCCGGTAGCGGGATCAATCCCCACTACACCCCGCGTATGCTTAAGCCCCAGCGCCTCAATAAGGTCAATCCGCCGCTTCTGGCCGATAGCCACCACTACGGCATCCACCGGGAGCAGGAATTCCGAGCCCGCCACCGGCACGGGAGACAGGCGTCCATCCGGCCCGGCCTCACCGGTCAGCTCCATCCGCACACATTCCAGTGCCGCGACATTCCCCTGCTCATCCCCGACAATCCGCTTCGGCAGGGTCAGCCAGTTGAATTCCACACCTTCCTGCTTAGCGAATTCATATTCAAAATCATAAGCCGTCATCTCCCCGCGCGTCCGTCGGTAGATCATCTTCACGTTCGCCGCGCCAAGCCGCACCGAGCAGGTGGCCGCATCAATCGCCGTATTGCCCGCACCAATGACAGCCACACGCTGTCCCATCAGCTCCAGGGCGGGAATCCCAGTCTTAGTGGTCTCCACCAGCTCAATCGCATCATAGACACCGGACAGCTTCTCGCCTTCAATCCCCAGCGGAGGCACATAACCCATCCCGGCTGCCAGCACAATGGCATCATATCCGGCCTTAAGCTCTTCTATGGAGATATCCACGCCCACCTTCATTCCCGTGCGGATCTCTACGCCCAGCTTCTCCACCTGCTCCACTTCCCAGAGCGAGATGTCCTGCGGCAGCCGGAAGGAGACAATCCCATGGGTATCCAGGCCTCCGGCCAGCGGCTTCGCCTCATAGATCACCACCTGGAAGCCTTCGCGCGCCAGCTCTCTGGCCGCAGACAGACCTGCCGGTCCGCCGCCGATCACCGCTACCTTCTTGCCGTTAGGCTCACCTGCCCGGAAGAGCTGGAGCCCGCTGCGGATCGCCCAATCCGTGGCATAACGCTGCAGCAGGCCAATCTCAATCGGTGCGGAAGCGCCGTTCAGCACACAGGCCCCCTCGCACAGCTCCTCCGTAGGACATACCCTTGCGCAGCTTGCGCCGACTGGATTAGCCTCCATGATGGTCTGTGCAGCCCCTCTGAGATTGTCGGTAGCGATTCTTCGGATGAAGGAAGGGATATTGATGCTGGTCGGACAGGCCTTGATACACGGCGCATCATAACAGTACAGACAACGGTTGGATTCCTCGATGGCCCCCTTGTGGGTAAGCCCCGGCTCTGCCTCGGCAAAATTACGCATGAACAGCTCAGGTGTAAATGTCGTTAATGGTGAAGAATGCTCCATCGGGTACCCCTCCTTCTGGCCAAAGTAGCTTCCACTCTCAGCTTTGATTTATGTTATATAATATAACATTATTACGATGACCGCCTTAATATTTTGCATACTTGTAAGAATTATTGTAGTAAAATAAACTTCAAGCCGATAAAATCGCTAATCACGCCCCAATTTATGTTAAGTTTCATGACATATTATATTCAAACTATAGTCAATTCGTTTTTTCGTTACATTAGACAGATTGTCTAATTTCAAAAGTTTATTTTTTACCTGTGAGAATGGCCTGAGAACGGAGAGGCTGCAAAGCACCGGCTGAGAACTAATTGAACGAGGGGGAAGCTTATGGATTGGGAACTTGTATTAACGGTCCGCGACGCACTGAAGCGGCCGCTGTTCGCAGAAGCTGAGCTAATCGGGGGAAGAAACGGCCTGAACCGGGCAGTCCGCTGGGTGCATGTGCTGGAGAGCGCGAGCCTAGAGAGTCTGATTCACGGGGAAGAGATGATTCTGACCACCGGAATGAGCGCAAGCACAGATCTGGGTGCTGCCCTGTCTTTCATGCAGAATCTGATCGATAAGAACGCCGCCTGCCTGTGCATTGAGCTGGGAGCCTACTTCAGTGCCATTCCACAGGAGATGACCGATCTTTCAAACCTGCATGATTTTCCGCTGATCCAATTCACCCGCACTGTACGATTCGTCGACATTACACTCGATCTGCATTCCCTCATCATCAACCGCCACCACCGGATGCTGCAAGAGCTGGAGAGTATCTCCCGCGAATTCCACCGGCTGACCCTAACCTCTCAGGGAACCCTTAAGGTCCTGCAATTGTTATGTAAAAGCACCCGCACACAGATTCTCTATATGCAGCTGCAAGGCAAACCTCTCTTCTTCCCGGCCCTGGCGCCCGAGGAGCAGCGCCCGCTGCTGGGCTTCTTCGAGACCTTCAGCGAAGAGATGGAGGGAGCAGCGCCGGAGGCCGCCCCCTATATCTGCGAATACGGCCACAAGACCATCGCCGTGAAGCCCGTTGGGGCCTTGGACCAGACCTGGGCCTATATCCTGATGGTCTGTAATCACAAGCCGCAGGAATTCGACTGTCTGCTGCTCGATTCGGCCTCTTTATCCATCGCACAGGAGCTGCTGCGCACGCGGTACATGGAGGAACGGAAGCTGTTCTCGGAGAATCTGTGGGTGGAGGAGCTGGTCGGGGGACGCAGCCAGGACGACAACCGGCTCAAGGGGCTGGTCGGCCCGGACTTCAACCTGGTCAACGAGCTGCCCTACCGGGTCTGCCTGATCGAGATCGAGAATCCCCGGGATGTCAAATGGAACAGCTCGGAGAATGACTGGGAATCCATCACCTTCCATCTCTCACTCATCCTGCGCTCCATCTTCGAGAAGCACTCCCTCCGGCCGCTGATCACCCTGAAGAACAACCGGCTGACCGTCATTGCGCTGGATATCCAGTCCAAGCTGCCCGGCAAGCTGCGCCTGCAGCAGGCGCTTGATTCCTTGCAGCATATCCGCGCGGATGAGAAGCTGAAGGACCTGCAGCTCGTCATCGGAGTCAGCAAGTCCCACCGGGGCCTGAAGCATGCTCATGCCGGTTACCAGGAAGCCGTACAAGCGCTGTCCCTCTATTCCTGTTACCAGAAGCCGGTCCTCATGTATGAGGAGTTAGGCGTCTTCCAGCTGCTGCTGAGCCTGAACGACGGCAAGACGCTGGAGAATTTCATCAGCAGCTATATCGGCCCGCTGATTGACCACGATGAGGCAAAAGGCAGCGAGCTGCTGCTGACGCTGCGCGTCTACCTCGATCATGACGGGTCGAAGCAGATCGCCGCCCGCAGCCTCTTCATCGTCAGGCAATCCCTCTACTACCGGCTGGACAAAATCACCGAGCTGCTCGGCGAGGACTTCATGCTCCCGGAGAACCGGATCTCCATTCAGGTCGCCCTGCGCGCCTACCAGTTCCTGTACCCAGAGAAATTCACTCTGCCCAGCTCCCGTTCAGCACAGCTGTGAAGGTATCGATGATGAACTGCACATCCTCATCGGCCGAGGATAACGGCGGAGCGAAGGTGAGCACATTATTGAAGCCCGCCACCGTATCGCCGTTCTTGCCGATGATCAGCCCCATGGCTTTGCAGTCGGCAATAATCCCCTTAACTACACTTAGCTCAGCAGGCACTCTGGTGGCCTTATCCGCCACCAGCTCAATCCCAAGGACCAGCCCGAAGCTGCGGATATCGCCAACCAGCTTATGCTCCAAAAGCCCGGCGAACCCGTCCGCCAGCCTGCGGCCCAGAATTCCGGCACGCTCCACCAGCTGTTCCTGCTCCAGAATCTCCAGGTTGCGCAGGGCAAGCGCACAGGCAGCCGGATTGCCGCCGAAGGTGTTCACATGCCGGAAGTGCCCGTAGTCATCGCTGTTATCCTTGAAGGCCTCATAGATCTCCTTGCGCACAGCGGTAGCCGATAACGGCAGATAGCCGCTCGTCAGCCCCTTCGCCATCGTGACAATATCGGGCTTGATTCCGAAATTGTGGTGTCCGAACTTGCGGCCGGACCGCCCGAAGCCGCAGATCACCTCGTCGATAATCAGCAATACGCCGTGGGTCCGGCAGATCTCCTGCACCCGGTCCATATAGACCTGATGCGGCACAATCACGCCCCCGCCGGTAATGACCGGCTCCATAATCACCGCCGCTACTGACGCTACGCCTTCCCAGACGATCATATCCTCAATCGCCTGCGCACACTGGAGGTTGAACGCTTCTTCGGTCATGCCAGCCGGACGGCGGTAGCTGTCCGGCGGTGCTACATGCAGGAACCCGCCGCCCAGCGGCTCATACTTGTACTTGCGCTGCGCCTGCCCGGTCGCCGCCAGGGCGCCCAGCGAGCTTCCGTGATAGCCCCGGTAGCGGGCAATGAATTTATGGCGGTCAGGCTGGCCGGTCTGCTGCTGGTACTGGCGGGCGATTTTGAAGGCTGCTTCGTTCGCTTCCGAGCCGCTATTGGAGAAGAAGACGACATACTCATCCTCCAGCCATTCATTCAGCTTCTCGGCCAGCGCGATGGCCGGCATATGGCTCTGTGTCAGCGGGAAATACGGCAGGCTCAGCAGCTGGTTGTACGCCGCCTCCGCCAGCTCCTTGCGCCCGTACCCCACATTCACACACCACAGGCCGGACATGCCGTCCAGGAATTTATTGCCGTCGATATCGGTAACCCACGAGCCGCTGGCGGAAGCTGCAATCATCGGCGGATGCTGCTCACTGTAAGGGGTCATATTATGCCACAAATACCGCTGGTCCTTTTTAACCGCCAGCTCGCTTTCTTTGCCCAGACTCTGCACGGCACATTCTCCTCCTTGGCTATCCTTCTTTTAGTAACGCGCGGTAATCATTTTCTTGCGGGTGTAGAATTCCACACCGTCACGGCCGTTCGCATGCAGATCTCCATAGAACGATTTCTTGTATCCTGAGAAAGGGAAGAATGCCATAGGTGCCGGTACACCCAGATTGACGCCCAGCATCCCGGCATCGATCTCCTCGCGGAATTCGCGGACCGCCCTGGCACTGTCAGTATAGATGCAGGCCCCATTGGCAAAAGAGGATTGATTCGTCACCGCTATCGCCTCCGCCAGATCCTTCACCCGCACCACTGACAGCAGCGGCGCGAAGATCTCGTCACGCCAGATCTTCATACCCGGCTGCACATGATCGAAGATCGTCGGGCCGAGGAAATAGCCGCGGCCCGCGGCCGCAGCATCCTTCCGGCCATCCCGCACCAGCACCGCCTTCTCGGCAAGCCCAGCTTCAATGTAATCGATCGTCCGGTCTTTGTTCGCCTGCCGGATGACCGGGCCGAGGAACACGCCCTCCTCCTTGCCGTTCCCGATCCTCAACCCGTCCGCGGCCTCTGCGATCCGGTTCACCAGCTCATCGGCAATATCCTCCTGCACCACAACCACAGCGCAGGCCATGCACCGTTCGCCCGCGGAGCCGAAGGCCGCGGATAGAATATTCTTCACCGCATGGTCCAGATCGGCATCCTTCAGCACAATCGAATGATTCTTCGCGCCGGCCAGCGCCTGCACCCGCTTGCCGTGCGCAGTCCCCTGCTTATAGACATATTCCGCCACCGGCTGTGAGCCGACGAAGGAGACCGCCTTCACCTCCTCATGCGCCAGCAGGCCGTCCACCACCTCATGTGCCCCGTGTACCACATTCAGCACCCCCGGCGGGAAGCCCGCTTCTGCGAACAGCCCGGCCAGCCGGTTCACCAGCAGCGGTGTCCGCTCGGAGGGCTTCAGCACAAAGGTATTGCCGCAGGCTATCGCCAGCGGGAACATCCAGCAGGGCACCATCATCGGGAAGTTGAACGGCGCAATGCCGCCCACAACGCCCAGGGGATAACGGTACAAGCCGGACTCTACGCCTGTCGCGATATCCGGCAGCTGGCTGCCCATCATCAGCGTGGGAGCACCGGCGGCGAATTCCACGCATTCGATGCCGCGCTGCACCTCGCCCAGCGCTTCCTCCAGGCTTTTGCCGTTCTCCAGCGTAATCAGCTCGGCTAGTTCCCTGCTGTGCTGTACCAGCAGCTGCTGGTACTGGAAGAAATAGCGGGCCCGGCGTGGGACGGCCACTCTTTTCCACGCGGAATAAGCTCTGGAAGCTGCCCGCACGGCTGCATCCAGCTCCGCACGGCTGGAGATCGGCACATAGGCAATCACTTCACCTGTCGCCGGGTCGAACACTTCCTCCTGCCGCCCGGATGAGGACTCCACCCAAGCTCCGTTCACATAGTTCATCACTTTACCGGCCTGACCCGTGAGCAGTGTCATCGTCTGCACCTCTTTTCCTGTGTTCGTCCGCTACCCTAGAAGAGATGACCGCCTTACCAGGCGGCCATCCGCTGCAGCTATGAAGGAATCCTGTTACCTGTTATTTTGCCGCCATCTCCACAATCTCGTTCGTGTAGGCCCCCTCCACCTTGGAAGCCGTCTTAATGACCCCGAATTTCAGCGCGATATCGGCGGTCTGCTGGAAAGCGGCAGCATCCGTATAGCCCAGCTTGGCAGCATCGAAGCCCTCCGGCTGGATCAGCTTGGCAACCTCCGTCATCATCGTCAGCTGATGCTCCCGGGTCGTGCTGCCCGCTTCGGCAAGCTTCATCACACTGTCCACAGCCGCTTCGGGATCAGCAATCGCATCCGCCCAGCCCTTCAGGGAAGCACGGACGAACTTGGCCGCCGTCTCCTTGTTGCCCTCCAGCCATTCCTTATTGGCGAACAGATTGTCTTCGAGCATCGCCACACCTTCGTCATTCATATCAATGACACTCAGGTCCTCTGCCTTAATGCCCGACTCCAGCACCACCTGGTATTCGTTATAGGTCATGGCCGAGGCCGCATCCAGCTCACCGCCGAGGAACTGATCCATCGTGAACCCCTGCTTGGTGAAGTTCAGATCCTTGCCTGAATCCAGCTTGTATTTATCAAAAAGCGCCAGAATCTCAAACTCATTGCCGCCCATCCAGTTGCCCACCTTCTTCCCCTTCAGCTCACCAGGTGTAGTGATGCCCGCCTCCTTCTTGGATACCAGCACCAGCCCGCTCTTCTGGAAAATCTGGGCGATCTGCACCAGCGGCATCTCCTGCTCCTGGCTGGTCAGCAGGCTCGCCACCCAGTCCACCCCGATATCGGCCGAACCGCCGGCCACCTGCTGCTCAGGCACGATATCCGGCCCGCCCGGCAGAATCTCGACCTTCAGGCCCTCTGCCGCATAATACCCTTTGTCCTGCGCCAGGAAGTACCCTGCGAACTGGGCCTGCGGCACCCATTTGAGCTGCAGCTTCACGGTGACCGCCTCAGCCGCCGGTTCTGTGGTTGCCGCCGCTTCCGGCGAAGCTGCCGCCGCATTCCCCGCAGTCGCTTCTGCTGCGGAGGGACTGGCGTTGTTGTTGCCGCCGCAGCCCGCAAGCAGAGAGATCAGCATTAGAACCGCAGCAAGCCATAACCCGCCACGATATTTGCCCTGTTTACCCTTCATCATAGCAACTCCCCCTACCAATCATTTTTTTGTAAGACGGCTTGATACAGCATGATTGCGCTCTTGTTGCTATATGCATACGGCTTGTGCCTGGCAGCTTCTCTATCTCCCGCGAGGGTACAAACCGGATGTAACAGTTCCAGGGTTGCGGGTATTACACACTACGTACGCCGGGAAGGGTGCCACTTGATAAATACCTTTTCCAGCCGCTCCACGACCAGGTAAAAGATTACTCCGGCAATCGCGGCAAGCACGATGCAGGCCCAGCCCAGCGGCATCTTCGCCACCTTGATCGAATTCGAGAGCAGATAACCCAGCCCCCGCGAGGAGAAGAAGAATTCCCCGACAATCGCCCCGATCATGCTGGCGGTAGCGTTGATCTTCAAGGCGGTGAATACATAAGGCAGACTGTTCTGAATCCGCAGATGGCGGAATACCGCCCGTTTGCCTGCCGCATAGGAATGCATCAGGTCCAGCGCCAGCGGGTCCACAGCGGCCATGCCCTTGTAGGCATTGATCGCCATCGCAGCCATCGTGGTCGCGGTCACAATTGCCGCCCGCGAGCCGATGCCGTCTCCGAACCACAGGTTCATGATAGGGGCAAGCGCCACAATGGGCACGGCATTGAGTGCAGCTACCATCGTGAGGCTGCCGCCGCCCCAGCGGGGCCAGGCCGTAGCAGCCAAGGCAATCAGGAAGCCGCAGCCGGAGCCAATCAGCATACCAAGAACGGCTTCAGTGAGGGTATACCCGGTGTAGGAGAGCAGCAGACTGAGATTATCCCGCATTGCTTCAGCGATGGCCGAGGGTAGCGGCAGCTGATATTTCTTTAGATCGAAGATGCGGTGAAAGATCTGGAGCTCCCACAGCAGCAGGAACAACGCTCCGGCAAGCAGCGGCAGCACGAACCCGGGGTTCAGCCATTTCAGGAATTTCCATGGATCTCCGCTTTGGTTCGTATCTGGCGAAATAACGTTGTTAGAGGATGTGAATTCGCGAACCGTATTACTCTCCATTAGCGGCTGCCTCCTTGGGGACGGAATTCCGGCTGCCAGGGGGCTACCAGACGTTCCACCAGACTCATCAGCCAATAGCTGGCCATACCCAGTAGAGCACCGACCAGTACCGTGGACCAGAACATATACGTATGGGAGGGTCCGTAATAGAGATTACGGAGCATAATAACCCCGATCCCGCGCTGCGCACCCATCAGCTCCACCAGAATTGCGCCGGTTACAGCCAGCGGCGCCGCAATCTTCAGTCCGCTGAACAGCCCCGGCAGTGCTGCCGGGAAGCGCAGCTTCCAATATACAGCCCACGGCTTAGCGGCATAAGAGTGCATCAGCTCCAGGGCAGAAGGGTCCACACTCCGCAGACCGCGCAGCATATTCAGTGCCACCGGGAAGAAGGTGATATAGCCGGAGATAATGATCCTCGACATCTGCTCATCCCGCACAATTCCGTATATGATCGGCGCCAGCCCCAGAATCGGAATCATCTGCGAAGCCACGGCATACGGGAAGGCAAGCTGCTCTATCGTCCGGGAGAAGCTCATCAGCACGGCCAGCAGCACTCCGGAGAGCGCTCCGATCAGGAAGCCCACCCCGGCATTGCCGAAGGTAGCTCCCCCTTCCCGGAGAAGGGTGCCGCTGTACTGCCACAGGGTGAGCGCCACCTCGTGGACATAAGGCAGCTTGGACTGGGCCAGCGGCGTCTTTGCCACATGCAGCAGCCACCAGGAGACCGCCTCCCACAGCACCAGCAGGCCGCAGATCCAGACAAGCAGCGGCAGTGCACGCCCCCGCATTAACGCACGGTTCAGCTTCATCCCTACACCCCTTCGAAGCTGCCACGGATACGGGCAATCAGCTCGAAGAACTCCGGACTGTTCCTCATGTCCGCCGTACGCGGACGGGGCAGCGGAATATCAACAACTGCCGAGAGTCTGCCCGGATGCGGAGACAGGACGAACACCCGGTCCGACAGGAAGATCGATTCGGGAATGCTATGGGTAACGAACACAATCGTGCTCTGCACCTTACTCCAGACAGAGAGCAGCTCTTCATTCAGCCGCTCGCGCGTGAATTCATCCAGCGCCGAGAACGGTTCATCCATGAGCAGAATTTCCGGCTCCATGGAGAGCGCCCGGGCAATGGCTACGCGCTGCTGCATCCCCCCGCTGAGCTGCCAGGGATATTTGTCGGCGAACCCCTGCAAGCCCACGAGATCAAGCAGCTCCAGCGCTTTGTCCTCACGGACGGATTTCTTGACGCCCAGCAGCTCCAGCGGCAGCGTAATATTATGCTTGACCTTCCGCCAGTCATACAGCACCGGACTCTGGAACACAATGCCGTATTTTTGGGCCAGCCGGGCCTCCTTGGCGCTTTTACCTGCCACCATGATATTCCCTGCCGTTGGTGTTATAAGATCTGCCATCAGCCTCAGCAGCGTAGTCTTTCCGCACCCGGAAGGACCCAGCAGGGAGACGAACTCCCCCTTGGCAATATCGAGACTTACCTGATGCAGGGCCAGCACATCTGCCCTCTCTGTCTGGTAACGCATTTCGACATGCTCCAGCTGTATTTCAGGAATTTTTGCTGCTACTAGTGACATCTCCCGTCCCCTCCATTCCTGAATCTATTCAATGTTAATTAACATAACATAATTTTCACAATATCTGCACTTATTCTTACATCATGTAGGATTAATTAACATGTTACACGTTGCCCACGAATCCCACATTAGACAAAGCGTAACATTGAGACTATGAAATTCCGTCACTTTGTCTAGGGAGCCGCTTACAGTGTAAATAATAGAGATGATTGCCGATAAGAATAGTAAGTAACTATAAGTGGAAACGGCTTTGCCGTCCTCTCAAGGACGGTACCGTTTACATTTCATTTTGTGTCCAGGAGACTATTCACAATGTCCAATGCTTATCCCAATCCATGGAGGCGCTCCCCATGGCATCTATGATTTCCAACTACATTATTATCGTTTCGATCTCCGGTGTGCTGAATGCCTTGCTCGCCCTGTTTGCTTTTTACAGGAAGACTGACTTCTCGGGCCTGCGCGCATTCATCGTCAGCTCCGCCGCCTCGGCGGTATACACATTCGCCTTCGCGCTTGAGCTCTCAGGGAACTCGATGGATCAGATTAAGTTCTGGATCAAGCTGGAGTATCTCGGGATGCCGTACATCGCGCCCTCCAGTCTGCTGATGATCATGCATTTCGTGGGCTTAGAGAAGCTGGTCTCCAAAAAACTGCTGGTCCTCCTCTACTCCGTCCCCGTGATCTCCACGGTGCTTGTCTGGACCAACGACTCCCATCACCTGTTCTATAAGTCTATCTACTTCCGGGGAGACGCCCCTACACCGCTGGTGGATATCGTCATGGGACCCTGGTATATCGTGCAGGGCAGCCTGACCTTCGGCTGTATGCTGGCCGGTATGTGCCTGATCCTCTGGCGCTGGGGGCGGATGCGGCGGGCTTATCTGCGGCAGATGCTGATTATTTTTGTCGGACAATTCCTGCCTGCGCTGGGGGCCTTCCTCTATCTGATGGACCTGACTCCGTATGGAACAGACCCTGTTCCCGTTGTGATGAGCGTAACCTCGTCCCTGTATATATGGGCCATTCTGTCCAGAGGGATGCTGACCGCCGCGCCGATTGCCCGCGAGAATCTGTTCGAGAGCATGCGCGACGGCGTATTGGTCATGGACCTCTCCGACAAGCTGGTGGACTATAACCGGGCCGCTGCCGAGATGCTTGAGGATCTGGATGCCGCCGCCATCGGCCGCCCGCTGGCCCAGCTCTTCCTGCCTGCCGGCAAGGAGGCGGTTGATTATGTAATGAATTCCAATCCGCAGATCAGCGAGGAGCAGGAGCTGGTATGGCATTCCGGCGGAGAAGTCCGCTATTATCAGGTCCGTTCCTCCCCGGTGCAGAAGCATGACGGCCATCTTGCCGGGCGGATGATCATGCTGATCGATGTTACCGAACGCACCCTGCTCCAGGAAAAGCTGCTGCAGCTCGCTACCATCGACAGCCTGACCGGTATCTACAACCGGACCCACTTCATGGAGCTGAGCCGGCAACGGCTGAAGGAAGCGGCCGACTCCGCTGCCCCCTTCTCGGTCATTCTGCTGGATATCGACTTCTTCAAGAGCATTAACGACCGCTACGGGCATCAGCACGGGGATATGGCCTTGCAGCATGTAGTGGGCGTATGCCGCCAGCATGTCCGGGAGGGGGATGTCTTCGGACGGTACGGAGGCGAGGAATTCGTCTTAAGCCTGCCGGGAACCCCCTTGGAGGAAGCGGCCTTGATCTCCGAGCGCATCCGCAAGGACATCGAGCACAGCACCTTCGCCGCCTTAACCGGAACGATTAAAATCACGGCCAGCTTTGGTGTGGCTGAAGCCTTCCGCCGTTCGATCTCACTGGAGGAGCTGCTCTCGGAAGCAGACCATGCCCTCTACTCCTCCAAGCGGAACGGCCGTAATGCTGTTCATCTGTATGGCGTCTCCTCCATCACCCGCTTCAAGCCCATGTGATGGAGGCAAGCCCTCTTTTCCTGCCCCGCATGGCACCTCCCGCTTCCCCTGCGCATAAGAAGTAGAAACAGCTTTGCCGTCCTTTTAAAGGACGGCACCGTTTCAGCGAGAAATAGAAGGATAATTTATAGCGTGAAACATAAAAATTCTTATATTTGAATAAATGGCACCCGCCGGGTATATCTGCCTGCTCTTTTGGTGATACCAGCTTCCATAGCCCCTTTTTTCTCCAGTTCTTTCCTGGATCCGCACTGATTTCCGTCATTCCTGTTCTCCTCTTGTTTGCATAGGCGGGTTTTCAGTTTAATAAGAGTTAGCCGATCCGTTCGGTCTTAATTCCGGTAGTTGCGAGGGGGAGGGGACTATGATCAAGATTGGGCTGACCGGCTTCGGAGACCATGAGGAGCTGTACGGCAAAATCAAACCCGCCGACCGCCTGCCCGCCTACAGCGCCCATTTTCCCATTGTGGAGATTGACAGCTCCTTCTATGCGGTTCAGCCGGTCCGGAATTATGAGAAATGGGTCAACCAGACGCCGGAGGCGTTCCAATTCATTGTAAAGGCTTATCAGGGAATGACCGGACATCTGCGGGGGAAAAAGAATTACTACGATACGCCGGAGGAGATGTACCGGGCCTTCCATACCTCTATCGCTCCAGTCCGCTCAGCGGGGAAGCTGGCGATGGCCCTGTTTCAATTCCCGCCCTGGTTCGACTGCACCAAAGACAACGTGGATTTCCTGCGTGAAGCGAAGGAGCTGCTGCTGGATGTGCCCGCTGCCATCGAATTCCGTAATGATTCCTGGTACAGCCCTGAGATGCGCGAGCGGACTCTCAGGTTCCTGGAGCAGGAAGGCTGGATTCATACGATAGCCGACGAGCCGCAGGCAGGTTCCGGCTCCATTCCGATTGTCCCTGTCGCCACCCGGCCGGACCTTACCTACGTGCGGCTGCACGGGCGCAACACAGCAGGCTGGAACCAGAGCAGCCATCCGGACTGGCGCAAGCTTCGCTATCTGTACCGTTACAGCACCGAAGAGTTAACGCAGTGGCGGGACCGGCTGCTGGAGCTTGAACAGACCTGTAAGAATATTTACGTGGTATTTAACAATAATTCCGCTGGGGATGCCACTCCCAATGCCCAAGAGCTGCAATCGCTGCTTGGGATAGACGGCGGACTGGCCCCGCGCCAGCTGGACTTATTCACCTGATGTACAGAGGTCTACATATATCTCTTCTACTCCTTGCTGAAGTACCAGCATTACCAGGATCTCCAGATCAGATAACCATCGGAGTCGTCTTACACATGTAAAGGAGGCCTACCTAATATGAAGAGAAATCATACAATGATGCAGTTTTTTGAATGGCATGTCGCGGCGGATGGACAACACTGGAAGCGCCTTGCCCAGATGGCCCCGGAACTGAAGGCGGCCGGAGTAGATGCGGTGTGGGTTCCCCCTGTTACCAAGGCTGTCTCCCCCGAAGATACCGGTTATGGGGTCTATGATCTCTATGACCTCGGTGAATTCGATCAAAAGGGTGATGTGCGCACGAAATACGGAACCAAACAGGAGCTGATCGATGCCATTGCCGAGTGCCTAAAGAACGGCATTGCGGTCTACGTGGATCTGGTCATGAACCATAAAGCCGGAGCGGATGAGACGGAGGTGTTCGAGGTCATTGAGGTGGACCCGAATGACCGTACCAAGGATATCTCCGAGCCGTTCGAGATTGAAGGCTGGACCAAATTCGATTTCCCGGGACGCGGAGATGAATACTCCAGCTTCAAGTGGAATCATACCCACTTCAACGGAACCGATTTCGATGCCAAGGACGGCCGTAATGGCGTCTTCCGGATTGACGGCACGAATAAAGGCTGGAATGAGAATGTGGATACCGAATTCGGCAACTATGACTATCTGATGTTCGCCAACATTGATTACCTCAATGCAGATGTGAAGCAGGAGATGTTGAACTGGGGCAAGTGGCTGGTCGATACGCTGCAATGCAGCGGATACCGGCTGGATGCGATCAAGCATATCAACCACGAGTTCATCAAGGAATTCGCCATGGAGATGAAAAAGAAACGCGGCGAAGACTTCTACATCGTCGGTGAATTCTGGAACTCCAATCTGGAGGCCTGCCGCGAATTCCTGAACACTGTCGATTACCAGATCGATTTGTTCGATGTCTCTCTTCATTACAAGCTGTACTCCGCTGCACTGGCGGGCCGGGATTTCGACCTGACGCATATCTTCGATGATACGCTGGTTCAGACGCATCCCGCGAATGCTGTCACCTTCGTCGACAATCATGATTCCCAGCCTCATGAGGCGCTGGAATCCTGGGTGGGCGACTGGTTCAAGCAAAGCGCCTATGCCCTGATCCTGCTGCGGCGCGACGGATATCCCGTGGTCTTCTACGGGGATTATTACGGCATCGGCGGCCCTGCCCCGATGGAAGGCAAGAAGGACGCCATCGATCCTCTGCTCTGCGCCCGCTACACCAAGGCTTACGGGGAGCAGGACGATTACTTCGACCATCCGAACACCATCGGCTGGGTCCGGCGCGGCGTTCAGGAGATCGAAGGCTCCGGCTGCGCTGTAGTCATCTCCAATGGAGACAACGGAGAGAAGCGGATGTTCGTGGGCGAAGCGCGCAGCGGAGAGGAATGGGAGGACTTCACCCATAACCGCGAGGAGTCCGTCACCATCGGCGAAGACGGCTGGGCCGTATTCCCGGTGAACGGCGGCAGCGTCTCCGTCTGGGCGCTGCCCGAGCCGAAGCCGGCCGATGCCTGCGCGGAGGAGTAAGGTAGCGGGGCTGCGGGCAATGTAACTTCTAAAAACAAACAATGCCGTCCCTTGTGTTATGGGGACGGTATTGTTTTATCTACATTCGCTGAAATCAGGTGCACTTGTGCTCTTCATTGCCACACTTTAATTTTCTATTCTCCTGACGATTTCAACTACCGAGCACTCACATCCCATTTTATCCACAAATTATCCACAAAAGAAAATATTACTATTCATTAAATGGGGATAAGCCCATTTTACAGTTAATTCGAGACACAACTCAGGCAACTCGGCAACCTCACCGCATCTGGCCAACTTTTGACTCAATCAGTGGGATTTATCCCTCTGATCTCAGTATCTAGTCAACTTTTGGCCCAATCAGTGGGATTTATCCCTCTGATCTCAGCACCCGGCCTACCTTTGGCCCGATCAGTGGGATTTATCCCTTTGATCTCAGCATCTAGCCAACTTTTGGCCCAATCAGTGGGATTTATCCCTCTGATCTCAGCATCCGGCCTACTGTCAGCGTATGCGCGCAGTCTCGTCGTAGAAACAAATTAGTCTTTCGTAGGATTCAGCTCCAAAGCTACTTATCCACAACTTTATCCACATTTTGTGCACAACGGACTAAATATCAGATGAGGAGCTGTCTAGTAAACTGTTAAACAACGCAAAATAGGCGATTCCAAGCCTCAATGGCTAGGGAATTGCCTATTCGAGTGGAGCAGATATACCTTAACGTTAGCGGCTTGTGGTTGTGTTGTCCCCGTCAGCCCAGACGCCTGTGTCATGGTTCAGAATACGTTCGATCGGATATACCTTCCAAACCGCTGTTACTACAGCCGAACATAGGACTGCTTTGAGCAGGTCGCCCGGAAGAAACGGCCACATGCCTGCCGTCAATGCCTTGGCGAGTGAATCCATGCCAGTGGAATAGGCCAGCCACCCCACACCGCCCGGATAAACTAACAGTGCCCCAAAGATAAAGTTGGCGGCCAACAGCTTCACGAAGGTATATTTGTCCTGCTTAATGCGTTCGGCGAAAAAGCCGATTAGCCAGGCCACGAACGGCCAGGAGAAGATATATCCGGCGGTAGGGCCAACCAGGACCGCTAATCCTCCGCTTCCGCCCATCACCTGGAATCCGGCAGCAGCGAGTCCGATCACGATCAGTACAGCAAGCGTCCCGTAACGGGCCCCAAGGATCGAACCAGCCAGCATTACCGCGAGGGTCTGCATGGTAATGGGTACCGTGGAGAAGGGCAGCGAGATTTTCAAATAACTCAGAGCTATCATGACAGCGGCGAATAAGGCACTGAATATCAGGCCGCGGGTAGTCCATTTCTTCATGGCCGGGAGGTCCCCCTTTTTTAAAAATATAAGAATTTATATGTTTCACGCTACAAATTATCCTTCTATTTCTCGCCGAAACGGTACCGTCCTTTAAAAGGACGGCAAAGCCGTTTCCACTTGGGATCACTATAACACCCCCCTCCAGATACATCAATCCTGAAATGTTTGTTATAATGGGTAGCAATTGTTGACTAGAGCTGGACGGAAAGCAGGCATGAGGATGATCAGGGCGCATAATATAAGCTTGTCCGTGCGGGAGGGGCAGCATCGCCGTACGGTACTGCAAGGGATTAACATTCAAATAGAGCCCGGGGAATGGGTAGCCCTCACAGGAGCCAACGGCTGCGGCAAAACCTCGCTCATCCGCTCCTTCAATGGACTGAACACCCCCTCCGGCGGCAGTCTGTCCGTGGCCGGACTGGACCTCCGCCTGCCGGAGAACCGTACGGCAGTGAAGCAGCGGGTACAGCTGGTATTTCAGAATCCCGAAGCACAGACGGTTGGCTCCACCCCGTTCGAGGATATCGCCTTCGGGCTGGAGAACCGGGGACTGGAACGGGAGCGGATGATAGCACGAATCCATGAGATTCTACAGCAGGTAGGACTAAGCCATAAAGCGGAGGCAGAGGTATCTACACTTTCCGGCGGAGAGCGCCAGCGCCTGGCGGTAGGCTGCTGCCTGGCACTGGAAGCCGAAATGATCATCTTCGATGAGGCTACCTCGATGCTGGACCCTGAGGGAAGATCGGATATTCTGGAGCTGGCCCGGGGGCTATGGCAGGCGGGCACTACCATCCTCTGGGTCACCCAGCGGATGGAGGAGCTGGCCGCAAGCCCGCGCATCGCGGTGCTTGGCGAGGGACAATTGCTCTATGACGGCAGCCCGCGCAGCCTGTTCTATACCTCAGAGCTGCCGAAGACCCTCGGCTGGCTTCCTTCTCCGGCCGTCCGGGTCGGGAAGCTGCTGCTGAAGCAGGGCTGGCCGCTTCACCTGCTGCCGCTTACCGGACAGGATCTGGAGGAGCTGCTATGAGAATTCATACGCAGCAGCTCTCCTTCTGCTATGAAGGCGGCAGGCCAGCGGTTCAGGAGATCTCTCTGGATATCCCTACAGGTACGCTGACCGTTCTTTGCGGGGTGAACGGGAGTGGTAAGTCTACGCTGCTCCGTCTGCTCGCGGGTCTTGCACGGCCTTCCTCCGGGCAGATACTTTACGATGACGGGAAGAAGACGGACAACATGACCGCCGAAGCGGTATCCATGGTATTCCAGCAGCCGGAGACGCAGCTGTTTGCGGGTACGGTGCATAAGGATATTGAATACGGCCTCATGGAGCGCGGGCTGTCCAAAGAGAAGCGTCCGGAGATCATCGCCAGCGCCCTGGCGAAGACCGGGCTCGCTTACGATGAATTCGCCGGGCGCTCACCCTTTCTGCTTAGCGGGGGTGAGAAGCGGCGCGTATGTATTGCGGGTGCCCTAGCCGTACAGCCCGGGCTCCTGATTCTGGATGAGCCGACCGCAGGGCTGGACCCGCAGGCGGCGCAGGCACTGCTCGAAATGGTGCAGGAGCTGCGCAGCAGCGGCCTGACCCTGATCATCGGCACCCATGATCTGGACAGCTTCCTGCCGGTTGCCGACAAGGTCATCGTGATGAAGCAGGGCGTAATGCATTATGACGGTCCTGCTCCGGCATTGACTGCCGATCCCGGTCTGCTGGCAGACGCCGGACTCACGCCCCCCGTCTATGCTTCCATGGGACGCAGAGCAGTGCAACGTGGCTTGCTGGGAGCAGTCCCGGACAATCTGGAGGAGCTGCTGGCCGCACTGGAAAAGCACCCTCTGCCTATGCCGCAGGCGGACAACTGGCCGGCAGGCTCTGGCGACTCTACAAGCAGCGGCGCACCAACACCCGGCAGCCAGAATACCAAAACCAGCGAACAACACAGCGCGGAATACAGCTTAGAAGGCACCTGGAAGCGAGTTAATTCTCCTCGATCCTCCAGAACTGAGAGGGTTCAGACGATAATCAGGCCTGGCAATCCAAGACAAGAACAGAACACCCCGCGCAGGCCCGGCTGGCAAGGCCTTGATCCCCGGGCCAAATGGCTGGGGATGATTCTCGGCTCGCTGGTCCTGTTAGGGATGAACACTCTTCTCCCGCTGCTGCTTACCGCCGGGCTGCTGGCCGGGCTCGCGGCTTCAGCTCACATCTCCTGGCGCCGGGCTTTCCGCTTCTTCCGCCCATTCCTGCTGATGTTCCTGTTCCTCTGGCTGCTGGCCGGGCTTAGCTGGAGCTCTCCCGACTTCGCACTCGGGCCGCTCAGCTTCAGCTACGAAGGACTAATGCGCGGGGGAATCAGCGTGCTGCGCTTCCTGCTGCTGATTACCCTCGGCTTCCTGTTCACCGAGACGACCACCGGTGCCCCCTTGCGTGAGGGACTGGAATGGGGCATCGCTCCGCTGCGGACCCTAGGCATCCGCACCCGTAACTGGTCGCTTGCCGTATCCGTGACCCTACAGTTCGTGCCTTGGATTCTCGGTAAGCTGGACCAACTACAGCTTGCGCTGGGCTCACGCGGAAGACGCGCACGCGGGGTGGCCCGCTGGTCCCCAAGGCAGATCGCCCTAATCATCGTGCCTCTGCTGATTCTTGTCCTGGGTATGGGCGACGAGCTGGCGACTGCCGTAGAATCACGGGGGTATGATCCCGCCAAGCAGCGTACCCCCGTCTATCAGCTCCGCTGGAGCAGGCGCGATACGCTGGCAGCGTTAGGTATCCTGACGGTCGCAGCCGTGCTGTGGTGGGTAGCGCGGATTAGCTGAGCGGATGCGGAGCGATTCAGCGAACAAAATCACCTTAGCGGATCGATCATGCGATAACTTATACGTGCTTCGCAGCTAATATAGTTAACCCCACCTACTTACCGCCCACTTGTGGGGCATCCGGCGAACTCAGGGGCAACAGTGAGTGCCCCTGAGTTTTGCTCCATTGGCCTTAATTCGGCCTACGCTCCTTCGCGTCAGCCCATTGTATGCTGTTTTTGGCATACATTCTTGGCCCCTCATTTACTCATTCAGCATGCGTCCGGGCACTCCCCCCCAATCCTGCGCATACTCCTAATCACAAGCAAGCCGCCCCCTCCAGCTATCGGAGAGGGCGGCACCTTTTTTGCAGCTACAGCAGCTCTATTTACTTCAATGTACTCGCAATCACCGAGATATCACCGGAGGAATAATCCAGGAAATACGCTGTTTTCGACTTTACATTAGCGTACAGGAATTTGGTGGTGCCATTCTTCGGCCATACCTGATCCTTCAGCAGCACCGCGCCTCCCTGAGAGAATAGGGACCATGAGCGCCCCTGCAGATCCCCCACAAAAACCTGACTATTAACGGCCTCCGTAACCCAACCGGAAATGACACCTTCCTCTTTGAAGATTTGTTTTACAGAAGCCGATTCTTTTCCGGTGGATTTGCTGATTAACCGGAAGACTTTCTGAGCCTCATCGGCTGAAGGACGGCTGACATTCCCCGGCACAGGCTGATAAGTGTAGGAAGTGTTGGCCGCATAGAAGTTCCCGCTGGATTGAATGGAGAAGTCCGTATTGAAGTCCTTGATTACCGTCTCATTTCTTGAATACAGATTAACCAGCTTCACCAGAAAGTCCGTGCTCATAATGCCTTGTGCCTGATACTTAACCGCCAAATAAGGATATCCCTGAAAATCCCAATCCATTACGGATACATTCTCATATCCCTTATCAACAAACTTGGCATTGTAAGTAACACTCGGCTTCGCCCAGGGATACTGATAAAGGCTGAAGGTGTCCCCCGCTTGGACCATGATCCGTTCATTGATTTTGCCGGTTGGAGCTACCCATTTCACTTTATCTCCTGCCGTTTTTAGCCGGATTTCCGTTTTGCTGAGGAGACGTCCATTTGAGGAGAATACGGATTTTGAAATTTCAGTGCCTTTACCTTGTTTAAGCAGCACAATTTTCGGGGGACTGCTCATCACCTGTAAGTCCAGGATGCGGCTGGAGTCCTCTGATATCGTAGTCGCAGTGTTTGTATGTAAGTCAACGATATCCGCTCTATTATTCACATGATCCACGAGTGCCACTGCATTTCCGCTAACCCATACCACATCGGTCTGCTCATTGACCGGCTGCTCTTTAGGACTGGCATTCGCCGGACTGGCGAAAGTCAGCAGGCCCATAGTCAATGCAGTAATAACCAATACCTCCTTGAACATAGAATAATCCTCCTGTTACGCTATTTTCCGTCTACTACAAGGCTTATTCGCCAACCGCCAGCAGGCTATTCATCTCCCCCCTCCTCCTCCGGATGCCTGGAGACCAGCCTCACCAGATCCAGGGTCAACAGAGGGAGAGTCACCGCAGCGGGATAGGCCAGATAACGCGGCTCCCACACCGGGTTGAACTTCTCCTTATAACGGCGCAGGCCGGAGAAGCCGTACCAGTGGCCTCCGCGTTCAAAAACCAGCCGGGCCAGCTTCTCCTCCCGCAGCGCGCCAAAGCGGCCCCCGACATTAGACAGCGGGGCAGACCCCAGATTGAAGCTTTTGTATCCGCGCGCTTTCGCCCATGCCAGCAGACACAGGAATAGGTAATCCATAGTCCCGTTCGGGGTATCCTTGTGATGGCGCATCAGATCCACCGAGACGCTCTTCTGCCCGTCATAACCAGGAGCCATGGAGGCAAAAGCCAACAGATGGCCCTCTGGTCCGCGCAGCAGCGCCAGCGGTGCGAGCTGGAGGTACGGCTCGCTGAACCAGCCCAGCGAGTAGCCTTTTTCCATTCGCCCCGCCAGCCATTCCTCTGACAACAGGCGAAGCTCCTGCAGCAACTCCTTCGAATGCTGTGCCTCTGTGATCTCGAAATGGTAGCCCTCGCGCTCGAACCGCCCCTTCACACTCCGCAGGCTGGCGTTCCGCGAACCGCTAATGCTGAAGTCCGCCAGCGGGACCAGCGCCTCTTCCCCCAGCTTGAAGAACCGGTAGCCCTGCTCATGATAGAGCGGAAGATACGCCGGGGTCGCCTGATAGAAGACCACAGAGAGTCCATACAAATCCGCAGCCTGCCTGAACTCACTGATTCCGTTATTAAGCAGATTCATCGGCCCCAGCGGGTCACCCAGCACCACCAGCTTGTCCCGGACCCTGGCGAAGGCGAACAGCACCCTGCCTTCCTGGGCCCAATAGAAGCTTTTGTCGCCGAGAAACAGCATGTGGCTTAAGGCATTGCCCCACCCTTCCGAGAGGAAGCGCTCCAGCCGCGCCATATCCTTGTCCGCGAGAAGCGTATCTGCCTTGTGCTGCGGCCTGAGGGCTACAAGCATCGTCAGCAGCAGCCAGGAGAAAATCAGTCCGCCGGCCGCCGTAACGGCCACATTACTGTGCTGCCGCAGCCATTCCGGCTGGATGCCGGGCGGGAGATGCTTCAGGAAGCCGTGATGGGTATAACTCGCCAGCCCGTAATAGCTTAGAGCTACAGCCGAAGTCAGGAGCAGCCACCATAAGGTACTTTTGGCGCTAAACGGAACGCTGATCCGGTAGAATCGGCTTCGTGAGATCCAGAGGATCATCGCCACCACCAGCAGGAACAGGGCCTCCTCGTAATCGAACCCCTTCGTGAATGCAAAGACCGCCCCGCTGAGCAGCAGCAGACTTGTCCAGGCATAAGCCCTGCGGACACGCAGGGAGATCCCCCGCGACAGCAGAATCAGCATGAAACCGATCAGCACGGACAGATGGTGCGAGATCTGCATCACGGGCAGCGACAGCAGCTCCTCTGTCACCTTCAGCCGGTAGAGCAGCTCAGGCGTAGCTGCGGACAGCAGCAGAAGCAGGCCACTGGCCAAGACCAGCTTGCCGAGTGCCCATACCCCCAGATCGCTGAGGAAGGTATATTGACCGGGCCAGCCCCATATTTTCTGCCAGACCGTCAGGGGGGCATCCACTCTGTCGCCGCTGCGTTCAGCACCCTTCGTACCCGGCAGCCCGAACTCCAGCGCGGCCAGCACCAGCCCGATCAGCCAAGGGATAATGTAATAGAATAATCTGTAGATGACCAGGACTGCCATGGCATGGTCGCTCTTGATGCCCAGCTGGGTAAGTCCGAGCAGCGCAATCAGATCGAACGCGCCGATGCCGCCTGGAGCCATACTTAGAATCCCCGCTATCGCAGCCACAACATAGATACTGAAGACGGTGAGAAATGGAGTGCTCCCGAGCAGCTCACCGGCAATGAACCAGAAGGTCAGACCGGCGAACACCCACTCCAGGAAGGACGCACCCACAGAAGCAACTACAGTAAGCCAGGCGGTTCTCCCCTCGCCCCGGTTGACCCATTTGGCGAAGAGCGCGGAGCGCTGGAGGAGTACAAAGAACGGCAGATACAGCGCCATCCCCCAGATCGCAAAATCAAGCCAGCGATGCGCCTCCAGCAGCCGGTCCGCCGGCAGAATTCCGGTAATCGTCCCCCATCCGAGCAGCGACAGCCCCGTAATCATCAGCGGTGACAGAAACACAATCGCCGGCGCGAGCAAGGACGCAGGCACACTGCTCCGCTTATAGAGCAGCGTTCTAAGGCCCGCGCCAGCCAGACCGGCGAACCCGATCATATTATTGAACGTATTGGCAATCCAGGCATACCGGAAGGTCCGCAGCCAGCCAATCTCAAGGCGGAAATGCCGCCGGATCAAGTAATCATAAGTACTCATAACCGCCACCGACAGCAGCGAAATTCCCAGCATCTGCATGATAGAGGGTACGGGAACGGATTTCAGATCACGGATGATTTTACCTAAATGAATCTGCTTCAGCTCATGCTGCCCCTCCAGATAGACCAGTCCGATAATCAGCAGCGGAAAAAGCGCCCGCACCGCCTTAATCCGGTAGATGGATATCAGCAGCCGTACGATTTTAAAGCGTTCCAATTTATTTTTGATTACAGTATGCATGACTTCACCTGTCCTCACTGCCGAACGCTCTTGTTGCCTGAACATATTCAGCCCTCTTCATGCGAACCCATTATAACAATATCCGCAGCAGAACTCCCGTATAATGGTCACACGCTTACAAGAGTAAGACGGCGGGCGGAGGATAATTCCCTGCACAGAGGCTATATTTGTTCCAGTGATGGTGTGAAGTATATACATCTATCTTTGCATAAAAGCACCCGGACTGCGATTAGTCCGGGTGCTTTTATCATCGTGCCAAGGGTTGTCATCCCCTACCGGAGAGGCCTGTAACCACGGCAATGGCGGCTCTCTTCAATATATGCCTTTTCTCCACAATCAACGTTAAAATGCGCTGAAGGTTTGCTGAATATCCGGTCTTTACTCCTTGCGCGCCCTCCGGTTCACCAGCAAAACGCTCAGCAGAATGATGACCAGCCCGGCGATGGTAGTGGCATAGACCTGCTCCTGCAGGAAGATTACGCCCCACAACAGGCCAAATACAGGCACGAGGAAGGTAACGCTGACGGTCTTGACCGGGCCGATATTGGCAATCAGCCGGAAATACAGCAGATACGCCACTGAGGTGCAGATCAGCGAGAGGCCGAGGACAGAATATACAGCGGCGGAAGAAGGCAGATGATCCGGGGCAAAAAGCACCGCCAGCGGCAGCAGCACCACACTTGCGCCCAGCTGCTGTCCCGCAGCAAGCGCCAGCGGAGTGAGACCGGAGCCTACGCGTGACGCGTATAATCCTCCGAACGCATAGCAGAGCGCAGCTCCAAGTGAATAGCCTACAGATAAAAGAACCGTGCTGGTCAGCGGGAGCGGACTCCAGCCGACCAGCACGCCCACACCCACAAGGCCTATTATCAGCCCTACTGATTTGGCCGCCCCCGGTTTCTCCTTCCGGGTTCCCCACGCCGCCAGTGCCGCGAACATCGGGGTTGTAGCATTCAGAATCGCCGCCAGCGAGGCGCTCAGATGCAGCTCGGCCATACAGATCAGCGTAAACGGAAGTGCAGCGTTAATTGCACCGAGCAGCAGGAAAGATTTCCAGTGCTTCAGAAGTCCCAGCTTGCGCCGGGTCAGCAGCGCATAGAGCAGCAGAGCAGCTCCGGCAATCGTAACCCGCAGCTCTGTTGTGAAGACCGGACCAAGCTCCGGTGAGGCAATCCGCATGAACAGGAAGGAAGCTCCCCAGGCAAAAGCAAGCAGCAGCAGGGTAGCAAAGTCCTTGCGGCTCACGGCTTGACCTCTCTTCTGCACAGCAGCAGATAGGACAGAATCGACAGGAGGCCCGCTCCCGCGATGACCAGCGCCATCGGCAGGGCCGAGCCGCTGCCGCCAAGTCCTACCAGCGGAGCCGCGCAGCTCCCCAGCAGCAAGGGAAGCAGACCCAGGAGCGCAGATGCGCTGCCTGCCGTCTCCCCCTGATCCTGCATCGCCAGCGAGAAGCTGGTCGTACCCACAAGACCTACACTTGCAACCACAGCGAACAGACAGATCAGGATCGGCAGCAGCCCGCCTCCGGCGAGGAGGGTAATCAGCAGCAGGACACCTCCGGAGGTACTGAGCAGAAGGCCGCAGATCAGCAGCTTGCGCTCACCCACTCTGGCCGACATCCGCCCGGCAATCTGCCCGGTCAGAATAATGCCGAAGCCGTTCACGGCGAAGATCAGGCTGTACATTTGCGGGGATACCCCGTAAATCGTCTGCAGAACAAAGGATGAGCCCGAGATATAAGCGAACATGCCTGCCATAACAAAGCCCTGGGAGAGCGCGTAGCCCATGAATCCGGCATTGCCGAGCAGGATGCGGAAGGTGCGCAGGGTCCCTCTGAGCCCGCTGCGGATACGCCGTTCCTTGGGCAGGGTCTCCGGCAGCCGCAGGAGAATGACCGCCGCGAAGAGCAGTCCGCATACGGACAAGACGACAAATACGCCCTTCCAGTCCGTCACTCTCAGCAGCTGCCCCCCGATGACCGGAGCTGCAATCGGGCCCAGTCCGTTGACAATCATCAGCAGCGAGAAGAACCTGGTTAATTCCGAGCCGCTGTACATATCGCGGACCGCCGCGCGGGAGATCACCACCCCTACTGATCCGGCCAGGCCCTGGACGAAGCGCAGCACAATCAGTAGCCCGATCGACGGGCTGAACGCGCAGAGCAGCGAGGACACCGCATAGATGATCATCCCGAACAACAGCGGAATCCGGCGCCCATGCACATCACTGAGCGGTCCGGCCACAAGCTGGCCCGAAGCCAGCCCCAGCAGGAAGAAGGTCAGGGTAAGCTGAACCATGGCCGGACTGGTATCGAAATAGAGGCCAAGAGCAGGCAGGGCAGGCAGATACATATCAATCGACAGCGGACCAATGGTAGCGATGGCTCCCAGAATTACGGCAAGCTGCAGCCGCTGGCTTCTGGACGGCCCGCCATCGGCCAGACTTGTCACCGAATTTTGCTTCATCATAAACAGGATACATCCTTTCTTGCCCGTAACCTTTAGTAAGACGGCAGAGCCATTTATGTTCAGGTCCGTTTATATATTTCTCCATACTACCCGATTATCGCCGGATTGTTCAATGAATTTATGGTTGGGCGGGAAAGCGCGGCAGCGGGTGGCCGGTGAAATTAGGGGGACTGATGCAGAGGGTGCAGATGAGTAGGTGCTGTCTGATAAAAGCGGGTTTGATAGGCGGCTTGATTGGTGTGGCTTAGGAGGAGTGGCTCGGCAGGCCTGCATGGAAATCTTGCAGAAAATACAACAATGTTGCTCAAGTCGGGCGACTTATCAGCAAATCCTGCACGAAATGCAACATTCGCAGCCCTAACTTGCCCCAAATCGCCAGAATTCCTGCAAAAGATGCAACAATGAGCCATAGCCAGTAACAAATTTAGAAAAGTCCTGCACGAAGTGCAACAATGCAGCTAGATAGGAGCGGCCTGCGCGCAAATCCTGCACAGTGTGCAACATTCGCAGCCCGCACACCCCCAAATCTGCCCATTGTGTTCGGTTTTCGCGTACATCCTGTCCGCCCTCCCTCCCTCCCTCCGACAGCACACAATAGACGATAAGCATCACTTCGAATACAACAAAAAACCGCCTGCCGTAGCCGCCAATCCTCTCTGTGATCGGCAGGCCCGCAGGCGGTTATTCCAGGTGGTGCTGTGGTTACTTCACTGAATCGCTAAGAGCGGCTAGCCAATCTCTTGCCGCTTCCGCCTCGGCGGCGCTCAGGCGGTGCCCCTGATTGCCCCAGTGCGAGGTAACCTCTGCTCCGGCTCCGCTGAGCAGAGCTTCCAGCTCCCGGGTCTCCTCGGAACGGATAATCGGATCATTGGTCCCTGCCCCGATAAAGACCGGAACGCCCTGCAGCGAGGGAATCGTCAGGCCGCGCAGCGGAACCATCGGGTGCAGCAGCACCGCCGCCCGGAAGAGCGGTCCGTAATGGAAGAACAGGCTGCCCGCGATGTTCGCACCGTTGGAATAGCCGACAGCGACCAGATTACCGGCATCGAAGCCATATTTTGCAGCCGCTTCTTCCAGGAACTGCTTCACCTCATGGGTGCGGAAGATCAGATCCTCCTCATCGAAAATCCCCTCCGCCAGCCGCCGGAAGTAACGCGGCATACCATTCTCCAGCACATTGCCGCGGATACCCAGCACAGATGCTCCGGGTGCCAGCAGCTCAGCCAGCGGCAGCAGATCACGCTCATTGCCGCCTGTGCCGTGGAACAAGACCAGTGTTGGCTGTGTTACGTCCGTACCTTGCTCGAATACATGAATCATACTCATACCTGCTTCACCTCAATTTCACGGATTTCAAACGGACTTAGATTCGCTTCAATCGCCGCACGCTGCGGCTCAAACCACGCCGGAAGCATCAGCTTCTGCCCCAGCGCCTCAGGTGCTTCATCACGGGCGAAGCCTGGAGGATCGGTTGCAATCTCGAACAGAATTCCGCCTTCTTCCCGGAAGTAGATGGCATTGAAGTACTGGCGGTCCTGCACCGGAGTCGGCTGGTAGCCGTGACTCTGAACCCGGCGGCCCCACTCCAGCTGTTCACTGTCATCTGCGGCCCGCCAAGCAATATGGTGAACCGTACCAGTTCCGCCGCCGCCCTGCGGAACCGGAGTGGCCTTCAGATCAATAATATTGCCGATATTGCCGGAAGCTCTGTAGCGGATGTAGCCGTCCCCTTCAGCGATACGCTCCATCCCCAGTGTGCGGGAGAGTGTATCCGCTGTGCGGTCCGGGGCTGTGCTGTAGAGGACAGCACCTCCGAAGCCTTTTACCGCATGCTCTACCGGAATGCTGCCGAACGACCAGGTGCTCAGCGCACCCTCTTCCCGCTCCACCAGCTCAATCCGCAATCCGTCATAATCCGCGAAGGAGAGATACGACTCGCCAATCCGTGTAACCTTAGTCACAGGGATCTGGTAAGCGGCCAGCCGCTGCTCCCAGAATCCGAAAGAGCCGGCCGGTACAGCATAAGTGGTCACACCGACCTGGCCGCCGCCGATTCTGCCTTTACGGCCATGAGCCCATGGGAAGAAGGTGATGATCGTCCCCGGCGCACCCTGCTCATTGCCAAAGTAGAGGTGATAGACCTCGGGGGCGTCGAAATTGATGGTTTTTTTGACGAGCCGCAGGCCCAGAATTCCGGCATAGAAATCAGCATTACGCTGTGCGTCTCCCACAAAAGCGGTAATATGGTGAATCCCTGCAGTATGCATAGTCATGAGTGAACCCTCCTGATAGTTGTGATGATGATGCGCTTATTTTAATTGAAGAATATTGCGTCCAGTGAAATCGAACCCGCGCCTGTCAGCGCTATACCTACAGCAACTACCAGCACTGTTAATGGAAACTCAATCCCGTTCGCCGTGGACCAGAATCCGTTAGGAGCATGCACCTTCACAATGGCACCGAGCATCGTTGCCGCAATCAGCACCGCAGCCACCGGAGTCAGCAGACCCAGAGTGAACAGCAGGCCACCCACCAGCTCCATCAGACCTGCCAGCACCGCCATACGCACGCCCGGCTTAATGCCAATCGACTCCATCCAGCCGCCTGTCCCCTTAGGCCCATATCCGCCGAACCAGCCGAACAGCTTTTGTGCACCATGCCCGATGAACGCTACACCAATCACCAATCTCATCAACAATAAACCTACACTAACCATTTTAAACACTCTCCATTCTCTTGGTTTTAATTATCTTAACATTAAGACATTGGCTAAAAAAAAGCTGAGCTATTATTCTCTCCACTAGTTCAGCGTGCTGACAGCAGTCAACCATGCCATCGCTGGGCTGCTACGGACTCACTTCTATACGCCCTTGCCCAGCTTCTTCAGTAGCAGTGTGGCCTGAGCCTTCTCTTCGCTGTCCAGTCCGCCCATCAGGCTATGAATAGAATCGACATGCTGCGGAAAAATATTGTCGAACAGCTCACGCCCCGCCTCCGTAATCTCGGCATACGTAACACGGCGGTCATCCTCGCAAGGAACGCGCTTCAGCAGTCCCCGCTTCTCCAGCTTGTCGATATTGTAGGTGATGCTGCCGCTGGTGACCAGAATCTTCTCGCCAATCTGCTGAAGTGGAATCCGATTTCTATGATACAGCACCTCCAGCACCATGAACTCCGCCGATGCCAGCCCGTGACTCTTCATATCCTTCACCGCCTGATCCATCAGGCTCTTGTATGCCTTCGACAGAACGACGAACAACTTCAGCGATGCTGCCTGCTCTTGTTCCTGCGTAGTGTCCGGTTCTGTTCCTGCTGTCTTATTCTTGCTGCTCATATACTGCACCTCCTGTCCTGCTGCGTTTATCTTTGAGTTAATTATCTTTAAGTTAAGATAAATATACGTTATGGAAAGCAGTCTGTCAAGGGTGGGAAGTGAATTAATTTTCATTTCAAACAAGTGGACAACTGTATCTTAATTATTCTATTTTCGTAATTTATACGGAAGCAAGTGGAAAATCTCAGACTGTTGAAAAAGTCTTTATTTCACACGACACTGCGTTAATCTGGTATAATATAGGTAACTTTATTTGGAAAGCGCGGTGTCTTATGTTAAACGAAAAGG
>NZ_JBHUKY010000035.1:0-48151 GCF_042684125.1 Paenibacillus rhizoplanae
GTTGAGAAACTCTCAGCAAATCGCCTAATCTTTTTAAAAATGTGACCTTAGATTTTGGCCCAGTCTTGCTATTTAACAAATCGAATTATGAAATTGACTCCTTCGTGCAGCAGAATCTCAGCAAATAGACATTCCCTAACCAAAATCCAAAAATCAAATGTACCAAATACAGCAGATTACATTTTAAGGTGAAATAAAGTAAAATCTAGTGTAGAAAATGCATTGGAGTGAGAGGACCACCTAACTGGCGGCCTACAGGCCCACAGCCTCCCCCCCTTGCCCTACAGCCCGGCACGCGGATGCAGCGCCTTATACTCATCCTCCAGAATCGAATATTGATAGGAGTCCATCCACTTCTCTTTATGATACATATGTCCCCGCAGATGCCCTTCGTATGTCATGCCAAGCTTCTGCATCACACGGGCTGAACCGATATTCTCGGGGCGGCAGGTCGCATAGATCCGGTGAAGCTCCAGCTTATGGAAGCCCCAATCCAGCAGTACGGCAGCAGCCTCAGTAGCATAACCCTGTCCCCAGTACAGCCTGTTGTAGCAATAGCCGATTTCTCCCTGCCCTGTTCCGGTAATATGCAGGCCGCAGCCGCCGATCAGCAGCCCGTTCTCCTTCAGGATAACCGCATATTCGAATCCCTGGCGCGGCTCCTCCTGCTGCAATTCCAGCGTATGGCGGATATAGCCGCGGGTATCCTCCAATGAATTCGGCCCCCAGATCGAATGCGTTACCACTGCCGGGTCAGAAGCATACTCATGCACCTGCACCATGTCTTCCTCGATGAATTCCCTGATGATCAGACGTCTGGTCTCAAATTCCATATTTCTGCGGCCTCCTTCAGATTTCCCCATATTAGTGTAAAACTTTACCACAAAAAGGACAGGCCTGCCACCGCAAACTGCGGTAACGAGCCTGTCCCTTACGCGCTCACGCGTCTATTCAAATACGTATTCTCCTTCACCCACAGTCAGCGTCTGTCCCTTAAGCTGAGGGGAATCGGTCCGGAGAATGACCCGGCTGAACTGGTTCTCCGTGCCCTGCACGAAATTGAAGGTCTGCTGATCTCCTGCCTTAAGACTGTAGCTGCCGTCCAAACCGTCCGCAGGCCCGCTCACTGGAAGACCGAACAGCTCACTCCAGTGGTTAGCGGCAGCGGCAGGCTCGGAGACACGGAAGACTGCACCCGCCATGTCTACCTTCCCGGCAGGATGGGGCTGATTGATTCCGGCAGCGTTCAGGCTGTCCAGCCGCTCCTCATCCGCCTGACTCCACTGGATAATGAACGGATAGACCAGTCCCTGAAAGTCGCCGTCAATGGTCATCATCCGCCACTCGATGATCCGGCCTTGGTTGTCCAGACGCCGGCCGTCAATAATGGGTGACAGTGCCAATCCCGCAGCCTTCAGTTTACCCTCTATTGCCACAATATCATCTGTCCGCAGCACCACTCTGCTCAAGACCTCGTGCTCCGGCAGAACGGTAACTGCATCCCGCACAACTACGTTATGCTTAGTCCTACGCGCCAGCTCCAGGTTCTCGATCCCGAGGAACTCCAGGTAGGTGAGCCCGAAATAGCTCAAGGCGTTATACGTTCCCCAATCCTTATGCGATCCGCCCCGGAAGGCTGTCAGGCCATGCTCCACGAAGAACTTCACCGGCTGGTCCAGATCATTCACATAGTGTACCAGGTGATCCCATTTCAGCACGGCCATTACTTCTTCACTCCCAGCTCCGTGGTCCGCTTCACTGCGGCCAGTACACTCCGCTGCAATCCGGCAGCAAAATCACTGTTGTTCAGCTCATACAAGCCGTGCATCCCGACGCCGCCAGGCGAGTTGTTGATATCCAGCAGTTGTCTTGGATGCAGTCCAGTCTGCTGTAGCATCGCTACCGCTCCCAGCATATTCTCCAGCGCCACCTTCCAGGCTTGCTCCCGTGGCAATCCGGCAAGAACTCCGGCATCCGTGAACGACTCAATGAAATAATAGATGTAGTTCGGTCCGGCTACCCCGAAGCCGGTGAAGATATCAATGTAGGACTCGTCCAGAACCTGCACCTTGCCGAAGCCAAGCAGGAATGCTTCCACCTGCTCCAGTGAAGCGGCTGCATTCAGGGCTACACCGCTGTAGCCGTAACCGGTAGCGGTCAGGGTGTTCGGGATAACGCGGACAATCGGGCGTTCGGCTCCGAAATAATCTCCGAGCTGAGCAATCGTTACCCCCGCCACAATCGATACAATGACCGCAGACGGTGCGGCGGATTGCCGGATCAGGGCTCCAAGTGCAGTCAGATCATCCTGTGGACGAACAGCAATAACGATTAGCTCTGCGCCGGAGAGGGCCTCTTCCTGTGCGCTCTCCGTGTCTACGTTATATTTGGTTTTTAGAAGCCCAAGCCGGCCCTCATTAATATCTGACACACTGATCTGTCCGGCAGCCAGCGTACCGCCTGCCAGGCAGGCCCGGATGATCGCTTCCGCCATCTGCCCGCCGCCAATGAAATGAATCTTGCCTTTTGACACTTCCACTCACTCCCTGATTAGATTAGTTGTTAGCCCAAGCCTCCGGCAGAATGAACCCGGCATATTTCGCTTGTCCCAGAATGTAAGCCTCGAACTCCTTGGATTCATACGCAGCCTTCAGATCCTTGGCCCACTGGGCATCCTGGTCCTTCTTGTTCACCGATACGATGATTCTATGCTGCATAGGCGTATTCTCAATCTTCAGCGCATCTGTAATCTTGCGGTCGGGAGCGTTAGCGATATAATTCCCGTTCACTACACCATAATCAACATCCTGCAGCGAGACCAGAATCTGCGCAGGGTCCAGCACCTTAAGATCAATCTTGAACTTGTCCGGCTCCACGCTATTCACATTGAAATCCACTACCCCGGCGCCCTCTTTGATCTTGACCCAACCCAGCTCCTCCAGAATTCGCAGCGCGCGCTCCTGATTAACCGGGTCGTTCGGAATCGCGACGGTAGTGCCGTCCTTCACATCGTCAAGCGACGTGTGGTTAACCGAGTACAGCCCCTGCGGAGCGCCTGGAACATAAGCAACCCCCACCATATCGGCGCCAATTTCCTTATTGATCGCATCCATATAGGCCGTGCTCTGGAAGATACTCGCATCAATCGAGCCTTCCTTCATCGCCGGGTTGACCTGCATATTCTGCGAGAAGGTTTTGATATCTACAGTATACCCTTTTCCTTCCAGGATCGGGAGAATGGATTGCCGGAACTGCTCCTCATACGTACCTACGCCGAATCCTACTGTGATTTCCTTCTTGTCCCCGGAGCTTGCCGCTTCCTTATTGTTGCCGCAAGCCGCCAGCACCGCCATCGAACTAATCAGTAGAACCGCCAGTAATTTTTTCATCACTCTCATCCCCTATCCTAATACTGTGTTTTTAAAATGCACTAATGCCTCGTCAGTAACCGTCAGCGGAATGGCGCAGTTTGGCGACAGAATAAACGGCTGGCCCTTCATCTTGGCCAAGGCTTCCTTAGCCTGCTGTTCAATCTGCTCCAGATCATTTCCGGCAAACAGCCCGTGATCCACTCCGCCCACCTTCGTGGCCTTGAGATCGGCGTCCAGCCCGGGATTGCCTTCGGCTACCGTATCCCAGCTGATCCCGTCAATCCGGTAATCATTGAATTTGGCTGGCTGGGCATGAGCACCGCAGGTATGTAAAATATTTTTGCCATAGCTCGCCGCTTCCAGCACGATAGAATCATAGGGTCTGGACAGCTCATCGAACATCGCTTCATCGAATAAACCGGGGTGGGCTGTGCCTGTCACCGCATAGAACAGACCATCTGATCCCGCCTGACGCAGCTCCTGCACATAATCGGCCAAGGTCAAGGCAATCGCATGCAGGGCATGATGTGCGGCGGCACGGTGTTCCTTGAAGAGCGATTCCAGCGTCACCGGCTGCCCGATCCCGAATACGGTCTCCGTAACATAAGCAGAACGTCCTACAATGAACAGCAATACCGTGAGCGGGGAGAACACCGTCTGAATCAGCGGCGTATCCGGCAAGCCCTGGCGGATCTTCCTTACGGCCTCCAGATGCTCCTGCAGCGAAGGGGTTTGCACGGCTTTTTTCACCTCAAGATCCCAGAGATTCGCGGCAGCCGGAACCGCCGTAGTGAGTTGTCTCGGGAATACCGTCCGGTAATCTGCGAAGTTATACTCATTTCCCCAGGCTTCCGCCAGATAGGTTGCTCTCGGGTTGATTTTGACCCAGTCCCAATCATATTTGTACGTAAAAGAAATCGTAGACGACGCCAAGTCCTCAGCGTTCTGCTCCTTGTCAATAAAGTGGCGCCATCCGCTAACCATCGGACGGTCCGCAAGTTCCCCGGATAAGATCGCCTGAAAACGCTCCTGCTTGCTCCATACACTCATTTGCCGGTCTCCTTTATATGTAATAGTCTAGTAACGCCGGATCTTGCGCGCCAATGTGTTGCCCAGGGACTGAATACCCTGCACCAGAATGATCAGAATAATGACCGTCGCAAACATGACCACCTCGTCAAAACGCTGATAACCGTACACGATTGCCAAGTCGCCGACCCCTCCGCCGCCTACTGCCCCGGCCATTGCCGTAGCACCGATCAGCCCGATCGTCGCTGTGGTCAGGGAGAGAATTAACGAGCCCACCGCTTCCGGCAGCATAAAATACCATATTACCTGCAGTGGTGTTGCACCCATCGCTTCTGCAGCTTCGAGAATGCCCGGATTCACTTCCAGCAGCGAATTCTCCACCAGCCGTGCGATATAGGGTGCGATATAGATAATCAGCGGAACAATTGCGGCACTGGTCCCAATCGAGGTATGAACAATTGCTCTTGTTAACGGAATAATTGCGAACAGCAGAATAATAAACGGAACCGAACGTATGACGTTAATTAAGGGATTCAGTAATGTATACAGCCACTTGCTATCCAGCACGCCGCCCGGACGGGTAATAACTAGCAGGATGCCCAGCGGAATACCCAGCAGCGAGCCGATGAATAGCGATACGCCCACCATCTGAATCGTTTCAATAATTGCCTTCAGGAATTGCTCACTTGTGATCGATGTCGAGAACATAGGACTTCACCTCCTCTACCCGGACCTCATGCTGCTTCATGTAATTCAAGGCTGCTTCCATCTGGGCCGCTTCACCCTGCAGCTGTACGATAATCGTGCCGAGCGTCGTCTCTTGAATCTCTGTCGTATTCGCAAACAGAATGTTAACCTTAACGCCATAAGACCGGATGATCTCATACAGCACAGGCTCAGAAGCGCTCTCCCCGGCAAAATTCAGCTTATACACCCGGCTCCCCTGCTCTGCCTTCAGTGTTCTGCGGACGCTTGTGGTCATGCTGTTCTGAATGACAGTCTTGACGAAATTCTGCGTCGTCAGATGCTTCGGTTCTCCGAACACATCCAGCACGCTGCCCTGCTCGATAATCCGTCCCTCTTCCATCACGGCTACCTTGTTGCAGATCTCCTGAATCACCGACATCTCATGCGTGATGATCATCACTGTGATGTTGTATTCCGCATTGATCCGTTTGAGCAGCTGCAGTATGGACTGTGTCGTCTGCGGGTCTAGAGCGGAAGTAGCTTCGTCACACAATAGTATTGAAGGGTTCGAGGCAAGCGCCCGGGCAATCCCGACCCGCTGCTTCTGTCCGCCTGACAGCTCGCTCGGATAGCTTCCAGCCTTGTCGCTTAGCCCGACGAATTCGAGCAACTCCTCCACCCGCTTGCGGATTTCCGCCTTGCCCTTTTTCAGCAGGACCAGTGGAACGGCCACATTGTCGAACACCTTTTTGGACTCCAGCAGGTTAAAATGCTGAAAAATCATGCCGATGTTTTTCTTGGCTGCCCGCAGCTCTTTGTCGCTGTACGCGCCCAGATCATGTCCGTCTACCAGCACCTGGCCCTCAGACGGCCTTTCCAGGTAATTGACCAGGCGGATTAACGTGCTTTTTCCGGCTCCACTGTAGCCGATGACGCCGAAGATATCGCCCTTCTCCACCTTCAGGCTGATCCCCTTCAGCGCTTCAATCTTCACCTCTTTGCGGGTGAACGTCTTGTACACATTCCGTAGTTCAATCATAGTTGTTCCCCTCAATCATCTGGTAAATTTAGGATTCAGGATTCAAGCCTGCTGCTTCAGCTTCACAAGCGCCCCTTCTGCCAGCAGAGCGAAATACTTGGCTGCTGGCAGGATGGCCGCCTCATCGACATCGAAGCAGGGATGATGAAGCGCATGGTTCGGGCCGGTTCCGATGTTCACAAAAGCACCCGGGATCTGCTGCAAATAATAAGCGAAATCCTCGCCGCCCATCTGCGGCGGAATATCATGTACCTCATAACCTGACTGTGCCGCGACCTCTTTGGTGAAGTCTGTCCATGCTCCGTGATTGACGGTAGCGGGCGGGCCGGGATACCAGTGCAGCTTCGCCTCTGCTCCGGCTGCGGCTGCAATCCCTTCTATGATCCTCGTCATTTGGGCCGGGATGCTGCTGCGGATCTCTTCGTTATAGGTACGTACTGTACCTTCCAGCTCCACCTTCTCCGGCAGGACATTCCAGGTGAAGCCCCCGTTGATCCGGGTCACACTGAGCACGACCGGCTCTTGCGTGTTATTCAGGCGGCTTACTACGGTTTGCAGCATCGTAATGATCTGCGCCGCGGTAACAATGGTGTCTACCCCTTTCTCCGGTGTAGCTGCGTGAGCGCCGACCCCTTTTACCGTAATCTCAAAGCGGTCTACCCCCGCCGTTAAAGCTCCCGTTCTTGTACCGAACGCCCCGTTAGGCAGGTCCGGAGAATTATGTAATCCGAAGATGGCCTCCACCCCGCTTAGCCCGCCGGATGCCAGTACGTCCTCCGCACCATGACCCGTCTCTTCTGCCGGCTGGAACAGGATTCTGACCTTGCCCGGCAGTTCATGCTCACGCTGCTTCAGCAGGCTGGCCGCACCCAGGATGACAGCGGTATGGAAGTCATGGCCACAGGCATGCATGGCTCCCGGAATCTCTGATGCGAAAGGCAGGCCCGTCTGCTCTTCAATCGGCAGGGCATCGATATCGCAACGGATCGCTACTATGCTGCTGTCACCTTGTCCAATCTCCGCTATAAGTCCGGTCTCCAGCGGGAGGTCCAGGATCGATATATTCTCTTCTGTCAGCCATTTACGCAGCTTCTCCGTGGTTCTGTACTCCCGATTGCTAAGCTCCGGTTCACGGTGCAGGTTCCTCCGCACTTCGGTTAGCCGGGCTGCCAGTGCTTCTTCCGTCTCATGCTGTGGTCTCATAGGCTTGTTCTTCCCCCTTCATTACGTATGCTCAATTCCTCTAATCCGCTCCAGTGCAGTCGCAAGGCTACTTAAGATATGCTCCCGCATTGCCCGCTCCGCACCCTCTTCATCCCTGGCTATGATTCTCTGCAGAATCACAAGATGCTCCTCATCCGCCTGCGTATTCCAGTCCCCGTGCAGAGAGACGTAACGACAATAACGGAGGGAACGGTCTCTTAGCTGGTTCAGCACCTTCTCAAAAGTCTTCAGCGCGCTGATCTCCCACAAGTAATCATGGAATTCGAAGCCATAGGATACAACATCCTGCTGATCCCCCATCTGGAAAGATTGCTTCAGCTTCTCCAGAATCAGCGTTAACTGCTGAATATCCTTAATGGTAGCGTTTCTGGCGGCACTTCTGGCGATATGGCCTTCAAGCATGCTGCGGATCTGGAAGATCTCCTCGACCTCCTTAATCGTTAAGGGGGCTATACGCAGCCTGCCGTTGGGCTGGCGCACCAGGAAATCCTCATTCTCCAGCCGCTGAATCGCTTCCCGTAACGGAGTCCGGCTGACCCCGAGAAGTGCTGCCAGGCTCTCTTCGTTAACCGCCTGATCCGGCTCCAGCTCGCTGTCTATTATTTTTTGCTTAAGTGCATAGTAGGTATTATCCTTCGACAATCTTCGTGAACGCATTTCCATAGATTTCATTGCTCCTCGCCATTCATTTGCGGGTCGCCCGGTCAACTGTATAATTGTATACAATTATTAAAGATGAGAGATATTCAAGATAAAATGAAAGTATCGGTTGAAAATCTCTCTGTGCAATCAAGCTTTTTTCATACTATAATCCCATTATACCCACTAGTCAAGTATGTTTTATAGGGGAATCAATAATCGACACTAGTTGGACAAAAAAAGTAGTATTTACACAATAATTTTCATGTTTTAGGATTAGCCGTGACTCCAGAGAAATATAGGGCAAACGATAAATAACCCTCCTTCACCTATTAGGTGTGGAGGGCTATTCCCTATCTAAGTTTCAAATACTATCTCATCACCTGTCTCACTCTTGTTGAAAATCATTCGGCAGTCATATTGGTCATTAATATATAGTTCGTAATGGTTATGCGGATGAGATTTGGATTCAATTCCCTGCTCATTGTCCCAATCTATATTCAGTGTTAGCACACTTGCATTTGTGTATTGTTTCATCACTATTCTTTAACATATAATGGTTCAACTCAACATAAAAAAACCTCCTAATTAAGTACAGTTTGCACCATACACAATTAAGAGGTTTCGGAAGCCGTAATCCACGCTTACCTTATCAATAATTCAGCATTCACAGGCTTAGCAAGGCTCCGCCGCCGGATTCCCTGCCTCTTCCTTCGTACGGAAGGAAGACCCACAACCACATGTAGCGCTGGCATTCGGGTTGTTGATGGTGAAGCCGCCGGTCATGCCGGATTCCTCGAAGTCGATCTCCAGACCGTTCAGGTAACGGATATCGTCTTTGCTGACGACCACCTTCAGACCCGAAACGTCCATGTAGATGTCCTGCTCGCTTTCGGCATCATCGAAGCCCATCGCGTACGAGAATCCGCTGCAACCCCCGGCGGTTACGCCCAGACGGAGGAACATGTTAGGCACTTCCTGCTCAGCCAGCATCGTCTTCAATTGGCCTGCTGCTGTTTCACTTATGTTAATCATAATGATAACCTCCCGGAGAATGAATTAGTTTGTTTATCAATCAGCCTTCCGGCTTCAAGTTAAGAACGGAGTGGCAAAGCTTATAATGAATATGATGTAAATCATTTGCTGCGCCTCATAAATTCAGTATACTCCACTATTCTTCTGCCCTCAAGTCACAAACTCTCCGCTGATATGCAATTTATACCGGAAGTCCTGCGGTTTCTGGCGGTTGCTCCCCCTCAAGTAGAGGTTTATAATAAGAAAAGCGATAAAATAGTCTATTTTCAAAAAAATTCGGAAATTTGTCACGGAGGTTGCAGCTAACCTCTATTTATAATGCCGGCTGTTGCCGGATATGCTCAGGTACACGATTATGCGATGCAGTCGCCTCGCCAACCTTCAGGAGGAACTTATATGTCTACCCTTATTACACCCCACACAGATGCCCGGATGGCGAACATCATTGAGAAGGTTCGCGGCGGAGAACGATTGAATTTGGAAGACGGCGTTTATTTATATGAGAGTAACGATCTTTTAACAATCGGACAGCTGGCCAATGAGGTCAATCTGCGAAAAAACGGGAATAAAGTCTATTTTATTGAAAATATGAGCCTGTATTTCACCAATGTCTGCGAATCCCGCTGCGCATTCTGCAATTTCCGCAAGGATGAAGGCGAAGAAGGGGCTTATACCCTTTCCGGTCAGGAAATGGTGCAATATGTCGAGCAGCATATTCATCCCGGCGTGCGCGAATTCCATATTGTCGGCGGTCATAATGATAATGTACCCTTCCAGTACTATGTTGATTCGCTTTCTGCCTTGAACGAGCGCTTCCCGGAGGTTACTCTCAAGGCTTACACTGCGGCAGAAATCGACTTCTTCACTCGCATCAGCGGACTCAGTATCCGTGAAGTGCTGGAGCAGCTGCGCGCCGCCGGATTGAAGACCCTTACCGGTGGAGGAGCAGAGATCCTGTCCGACCAGTACCGCAAAAAAATGCGCGTAGATAAGGCCAACGTTGAGGAGTATCTCGAAGTGCACCGGACGGCCCATCACCTCGGCATGAAGACACACACCACCATGCTGTACGGGTCCATTGAGTCCCGCGAGGACCGCATCCGTCATATGCTGCAAATTCGGGACCTGCAGGACGAGACCGGCGGATTCATGGTATTCATTCCGTTGTCCATGCAGCCAAAGAACAAAAATGCTGGCATTATGCGCCGCAACTCTGCTTACGAGGATCTGAAGACCATTGCGGTCAGCCGTCTGATGCTGGATAACTTCGACCACATCAAGGCTTACTTCATTAATATCGGGGCCCAGCTTACCCAGGTAGCTCTTAGCTTCGGAGCCTCTGATGTGCATGGTACCATCCTTAAGGAACGGATCAGCCACGCTGCTGGAGCATTGACACCAGAGGGACTGACCCGGGAAGAGCTGATCTGGCTCGTGAAGGGCGCCGGACGGATTCCGGTAGAGCGGGATACCTTCTATAACGAGATCAAGGTATACGAATAAGAAAAGAACAAGCTTACCTCAGCCAGTGAACGCAGAACTGCCTTGTCCATTATGTACCCGAAAGGAAGATCAGTTCGCATGAGAACCCTACTTGTCCTGGGCGGCGGCTACGGCGGTCTTGCCCTCATTCAGCAACTGCTGGATAATCATCTCCCTCTTGATTGGGAAATCATTCTGGTGGACCGGATGCCCTATCAGGGGATCAAGACCGAATATTATGCACTGGCCGCAGGCACCGTCACCGATTACCATCTGCGGATTCAATTCCCGGTACACCCCCGCCTGACCGTACGTTACGGGCAGGTGGGCTCCATTGATCTGGCGAGCAGGCTGGTCCTGCTCGATTCCGGGGAGCCGATAGCCTATGATATCCTGGCGATTGCCCTCGGCTGTACGGATAATTACCATAACATTCCGGGTGCAGAGGAATACACCTGCAGTATTCAGAGCTTCGCCGGAACCCGGGAAACTTACCGCCGGCTAAATGATGTGAAGCCTTATGGAACCGTCAACATCGTGGGCGGCGGGCTAAGCGGCGTAGAGATTGCTTCGGAGCTGCGGGAGAGCCGGCCGGATCTGAATATCTCGCTTATGGACCGGGGAGAACGTATTTTGTCTTCTTTTCCGGCCAAGCTGTCCAGGTATGTCGAGGAATGGTTCAGTGAGCATCAGGTGGAGACGATTGGCGGGGTGTCGGTCTCTCATGTAGAAAAGGATGCCATCTTCAATGGCACCCAGGCTATTCCTGCGGATGTTACGGTATGGACTGCCGGCATTCAGCCGGTGAAGGTCGTGCAGCAGCTTGAGCTTCCGAAGGACCGCGGAGGCAGGCTCATAGTGGGGGAATATTACAATATCGCTGATTATCCGGAGGTATATGTGATCGGAGACTGTGCCAGCCTGCCCTTCGCGCCCAGTGCACAGGCGGCGGGGGCCCAGGGCGAGCAGGTGGGCCAGATTATTCAGGCGCTATGGCGGGGGGAAACCCCGAAGCTGCATAAGATCAAGCTGAAGGGAACCCTCGGTTCACTCGGCAAAAATGCCGGTTTCGGCCTGATGGGCCGCCGCTCCGTCATGGGCCGGGTTCCACGCCTGCTGAAGAGCGGCGTCCTGTGGATGTCCAAACGCCATTTCGGCTGATAATCCCGGCTTAGTCAATCTCCAGGCTGTCCCAGGCCTCTGCTTCTCTTATAGCGGCTTCAATAGCCTCTTCCAGAGCAGCGGGGGAATCGGCTTCAATAATCTCGCCATCAACCATGGCGAACGGCTGGAGGTAACACTCTCCGCAGTTGTTCAGACAGCCGTACTCCACTACATCATATTCAGGGTTTTGTTCCAGCTTAAGCTTGAGCGGTTCAGTGCCGTGGCCGATGTTGCTGGCACAGAATTCTATAATTGGTCTCATGATGATCTCCCTATTCTGCCTTAACCATTTTATTTTTTAAGTTTTTGTACTATAATAAACATACGAAAGGAGTGATTGAGAAATGAGTGAGAATGTACAAAGCGCAACCATGTACGATGAAGTACTGGAAGTCCTTGATAAACTTCGTCCGTTCCTGCAGCGCGATGGCGGTGACGTGGAACTGATTGATGTTGAAGACGGCATCGTCAAGCTGAAGCTTATGGGTGCATGCGGCAGTTGCCCAAGCTCCACGATCACGCTAAAAGCCGGGATCGAACGCGCCCTGATTGAAGAAGTAGAAGGCGTGGAAGAAGTCGTTCAGGTATTCTAATCCCGTTTCATAACCATCCCGGCCTCCGCTAAGAGGCCGGGATTTTTTTTATTATAGTGGATTTCGCCTGTAGGATCAACCTTCTGGCTATTTCAAAAAAAAACCAGAAGCCGCTCCGCCAGCCATCTCCGGCTACCGGGCTTCTTCTGGTCTTCTTAGGATTATTCAGCTTCCCTAAGCTTAAGCTTAGAATGCCGGAACAATCGCACCTTCATACTGCTTCTCGATGAACGCCTTCGCTTCCGGGGAAGTCAGCGCTGCTGCCAGCTTCTGGATCGCATCGGAGTCCTTATTGTCAGGACGGGCTACCAGCAGGTTGGCATATGGAGAATCTCCGCCTTCAATGAACAACGCATCCTTCGTTGGAGACAGCTTGGCATCCAGTGCGAAGTTGGTGTTAATCAGCGCCAGGTCCACTTCATCCAGCTGACGGGGCAGCATGGCTGCATCCAGCTCAATGATATCCAGCTTCTTAGCGTTCTCTGTGATATCCGCTTTGGTGGAAGCAATATCCGTGTCATCCTTCAGCTTGATCAGACCGTTCTTCGCCAGCAGAATCAAGGCCCGGCCTCCGTTCGTCGCATCATTCGGAATCGCAACCTTGGCACCTTCTGCCAATTCGTCGATCGATTTGATCTTTTTGGAATAGGCACCAAATGGCTCTACATGAACAGCAGTTACAGATACGAGATCCGTACCGTTCTTGGTGTTCTGATCATCGAGATAAGGCTTGTGCTGGAAGAAGTTCGCATCGAGCTGCTTCTCAGCAAGCTGTGTATTGGGCAGGATATAATCCGAGAATTCTTTGATCTCCAGCTTAATGCCTTGGGCTTCAAGCTGCGGGGCAATCGCTTTGAGGATTTCCGCATGTGGTACAGCAGAAGCACCAATTACCAGGGTTACCGGGTCGGCAGCAGGCTCTGTAGCAGCCGCTTCTGTAGGTGCCTTTGTCGCAGCAGAGCTCGTGGCGTTATTCGCCTTGTTGTTTCCGCAAGCGGCAAGCACCAATACCAAGGTCAGGCTGAAGAATGTAAGCAGTACTTTTTTCATCTGTAAATCCCCCTCTAATCCATATGGTTTATTGAATAAGGCTATATGTGGACGTACCTTATTTCCGTGTAAAATGTCTTACCAGCCGGTCACCGGCCATTTGCAGCAGCTGCACCAGAATCACTATCAGAGCTACTGAGATAATCATGACTTCCTTCTCATAACGATAATATCCGTAACGGATCGCCAGGTCTCCCAGGCCGCCGCCGCCAATAAATCCCGCCATGGCAGTATACGAGACAATGGTCACTATAGTAATGGTTATTCCGGCAAGCAAGCCCGGACGAGCCTCCGGCAGCAAGACGCGCATAACGATCTGCCCGGTGGATGCCCCCATACCCTGCGCTGCTTCAATAATTCCCCGGTCAACCTCCCGCAGCGCCGTTTCCACCAGTCTGGCGAAAAAGGGAGCCGCACCGATCACCAGTGCCAGAATGGTTCCACGCACACCGATGGAGGTGCCCATAATGATCTTGCTGAGCGGGATCAGGGCGACCATTAGAATGATAAACGGAACGGAACGCAGGATATTTACGATGAACGATAATACCGAGTAAACAGCTCTGATAATAACGTTATTTGATCCACCCCATAAATATAGCATAATTCCGAGCGGTAAACCAAGGATAATTGTGAATATTCCTGAAATAACAACCATGTTAAGTGTAGCCACCGTTGCATCGAGCATTTCTGCCCAATCAATCTTATTAAAATCCAGTCCGCCCATCAGGAAATCACCTCCACATCAAGACCTTGCGCTACTAGCTCTGTAAGCGTGGCTTCAACCGCATTGGCAGGTCCTTCGAACCGGACAATCAGCTGCCCGTAAGGAACATCCTTGATCGTTGAGATGGTGCCATGGAGAATGGCGAAATGAACCCCGGTTCCCTGAACCACCTGGGAGAGCGTGGATTCGTAAGTCTTGTGCCCGAGAAAAGTGATCTTGACCGACTTCGTATAGCCTGGCTGTACAGCATCAATCGCCTGCCGGAGCGGTCCGCCCGACTGAGTCTCACTGCGGATGAATTCTTTGGTAACTTCATGCTTCGGCTTCAGAAATACCTGGGCCACTTCACCCTGCTCCACAATTCCTCCGCCATGAATCACGGCAACGCGGTCGCAGATGCTCTGAATCACATGCATTTCATGGGTAATCAGCACGATGGTCAGATGGAATTTGCTGTTGATATCCATCAGCAGGTGCAGAATGGAGTCTGTCGTCTGCGGGTCAAGCGCCGAGGTCGCTTCATCGCATAACAGAACGTCCGGATCACTCGCCAGCGCCCGGGCAATCCCGACACGCTGCTTCTGTCCGCCGGATAGCTGAGCCGGGTACTTATTCCAGTGCTCCTCCAGTCCGACCAGGGCGAGCAGTTCCTTGACCTTTTGTTCAATCTCGGTTCTTCCAGCTCCGATCAGCCGCAGCGGAAACGCGATATTATCATAGACTGTAGCCGATGAGAGCAGATTGAAATGCTGAAAAATCATCCCGATCTTGCGCCGCTGCTCCTGCAGCTGTCCCTGGCTGAGCGCTGTCAGCTCCACACCGTCCACCCACACCTCGCCCGCAGTCGGGCGCTCCAGCAGATTAATGCAGCGGATCAGCGTGCTTTTGCCGGCCCCGGAGTGACCGATCACCCCGAAGATTTCCCCCTTCTTAATCGACAGGCTCAGCGCAGAGAGTGCAGTTGCCTGCTTACTGCCTTTGCCGTACACTTTGGTTATATCCTTCAATTCTATCAACCGCTGCGTCCCCCTTCTGTTCTAGCTTCCATCATTGCAAAAAAGGCCCCTTACGATCCGTGCAGATCGCAAGAGGCCCTGTGTGTATAATGACAATGCCTTCTCATCTGCCAAATACCCCGAATTGAAGGCATTGTAGGAATTAGCACCATGACATTTGGATGCAGCACTTAACTGAATTCAAACCGGTTGCCGGGCTTCATCGGGCCTATCCCTCCGCCGCTCTCGATAAGATAAAAGTATGAAGTTATATATTCCGTATCCTGTCAGAAGTTAATGTATGCCTAAGTATATTCAGTTTCGAGTTTTTTGTCAAAGGTAAGTTTTTACGAACGGGCATGTCCGGATTTCAGGCCTGAGGCCGCTTTATTCTTGTGCCATTGTTCATTACCGTACCTGTATGCGGCAGCCAGAGATTGGCATACCATCTCCAGGCTCTGCTTCAAATCCTCCAAATGGCTGTCGAGATCCTCCAGACGAATCTTGTCATGCAGTCCCTGGTGACGCTGCCAGAGATCGTCCGTCATCTCCGCATTCATGTAATGGATCTCAGCGTTGCGCCGCTTGCGCAGATTCTCTACCGGCTCCCGGTAGGAGTTCCTGATTCGCTCCAGTTCGTCCGCCAGCGGATGGTGCGCCTGAAGCAGCTGAAATTGCCGCAGCACCGTGAAGTAAGAGAAATGCACCTTCACCTTGGCGGTATTGAGATTGTACAGATTATTCAGCACCGTGCCCAGCTTGTCCAGCAGCGAGAAGACACGAATGAAGCCATCCTTATAGAAATACACATATCTGGCGTACTCCCCCTGCTCGGTGGACGACATATCATCCATATAACCGGCAACCACTGACTTTCGGAAAAAGGCGGCTGCGAACCAGCTCTGCTCCAGCTCATCCAGGGAGGAGATCAGGCCGCGCGTCCAGATTTCCAGCTTGCGGTATTCATGGTCATGGTCTTCATGTGCCGCCATCTCCTTGCGCAGCATGGAGGCAGCCTTCGCCATGGACTCCATAGCTTCAGCCAGCACACCGCTGTTCACGCGGGGCGGCTCTCCCAATAATGTCCGCAGCATATTTTGACCCTCCTTAAAGTTCACTTTTACACTAGAGGAAAATAACGGTTCCAGTTGCGGTCTACCCGCTTTGCAATATCCTCGCTCGGAGCCAGCTCCTCCGGGTATCCCGGCTTCATCCGGGCATCTATAATGATCGGCAGCGTATAGCTGACAGTGCCGCGGTGTACCTGGGCCGCCGAATAGATATCATCCGCCGGATTGAAGCGGGTGAATACGCTCCACAGGAATGAGGTCTGCGTGCTTACCGCTTCTTCCGCCTGATCGACCAGTACAATCAGCGGCCAGGCGGTCTCCCTCTCCTTGAAGACAGACACCAGCCGCTCCGGCAGCTCCGGGTCCTCTTCATAGGATGCACCGGAAACGGCTAAACATCCTCCGCAATAAGGCACAGCGGCGGTGATTGATGGAAGCAGACCCTCTGTATACGTCCTTGGCAGCTGACGGACCGGACTGCCGAGGCCCGCCATCACCGCTTTGCTGCCGTGATTCAGCTTTCGGCCGGTATAATCCAGCGTATCCATGGAAGTATTGGCAAAGATCGTCAGATCCGATTGCGGGTTGAAGCGCTCAAGCACCGTTTCGAGCAGCTTAGGGAAATCGGTCAGCTCCACCTGAACATTTGTCAGCAGCAGGAATTTGGTTAAGGAGAGCTGGCCTTCCCCCAAAATACGAAACGCTGACACCATATACTCACGCGGATAGCTTTCCCTCACAACCGCTGAAGTCAGTGAATGTGAACCCGATTCGGAGTAGGACCATAAGGCTTTGACCGAAGGAATCAGCAGAGGATAGGCCGGAGCGAGCAGCCGCTGCAAATAATCCTTCAGATAATAGTCTTCCTGGCGCGGCTTGCCGGTGATGGTCGCCAGGAAGATGGCATCCTTGCGGTGCCACATCCGTTGAACATGCATGACCGGGAAATCATGCTGCATGGAATAGTAGCCGGACTGGCTGCCATACGGCCCTTCCGCTCTCCGCTCCAGCGGAGACACACGCCCCCGGATGGAGAACTCCGCCTCGGCCGGAATCTGGTGCCCGCCCAAGGGGTCCTTCACCATGGGGAGCTTGCCGCCCAGCATCAGCGAGGCCAGCAGCAGCTCTGGAATCCGTTCCGGGACCGGTGCCACTGCCGCAGCAATCAGGGCCGGCGGTCCGCCGATGAAGACAGACACCGGCAGGGTCTCGCCGAGAAGCTCTGCCTGCGAATGATGGAAGCCGCCGCCCTTATGAATCTGCCAGTGGATGCCTGTGGTGCTGTCGTCATACACCTGAATCCGGTACAATCCGAGATTATGATCCTTCGGGTTGGTGATATTCTCCGTATAGACCAGAGGAAGCGTGATGAACGCCCCGCCATCCTTAGGCCAGGCTGTAATCCGGGGCAGCTCCTTCAGAGGGTCACTGCTGCTGCAGACGCCGAGCACCGGAGCCTCTCCTTGCGGTATATTCTTGGTGCCTGCCCTCAGCAGCTCAAGCAGCACCGTCTTTTCCCGCCATACGCCGGCGGCGGAAGGCGGAATCAGCTGCTCCATCGCCGTTGTCAGCGACTTCAGCAGCTGCTCCGGTCTTGTCCCAAAGGCTTTGTTGACGCGCCGGACTGTACCGAACAGATTCGTAGCAACCGGGAACGGTGTTCCTTGCACGTTCGTGAACAGCAGTGCCGGGCCTTCCTCCTGCACCACCCGGCGGTGAATTTCGGCAAGCTCCAGATAAGGATCAACAGGCGTATCTATCACTGCCAGATCCTTATCCCTGCGGAGCTGCTCGATCCATTGTCGTAAATTACCGTAACGCACTATAGCCTTCCTCCTCAAACAGGACGTTATGCTTATCCCGTCCACCGTTGCCGTATGCTTATCACTTGCTGCTCCTGCCAGCTCCGCTTAATTGCCAGACCCTTACACTCATGTAGCACAGAACCCCGAAGAGCCCGGAGATCAGCACAATATGAGACATCGCAGCAAATATGTACAATTTTTCATTATTCAGTGTGTATACCACAGCCGCTCCGCTGAATACCTGCATCAGGCATAGCAGAACTGCCGCTACTCCCAGAGCCCTCAGCTCAGGCAGCTCCTTATACTTCCAGAAGGCCAGATGCCCAAGCATAGCCGTCAGCAGGAAAAGAATCGCCGCCGCAATCCGGTGCACGAATACGATCCCTACTCCGCCGCTCATCTCCGGAATCCATTGTCCGTTACACAGCGGCCAGCCGGAGCATCCGCCCTGGGAGCTGGTGTGGCTTACATAGGCCCCAATGTAGACAACGATATATGAATATACTGCAGTAACCCAGGTTAAGTTGCGGAAGGCTGGGCGGACTTTGGGACTTCCCATGCTGAGACCCGCTCCTGGGGAGAATGTCCACCGGGTCCCAAGCGCCAGCATCAGCGAACCGGCGAAGGCGATCAGCGAGAAGCCCATATGCAGGGCCATAACCGCAGCCGACTGCGACTTCACTACTGCAAGCGCTCCCATCCCGCCTTGAACGATGACGAAGATCAGGGTCAGCAGGGCATAGGCCAGCAGATCTTTACGGTGCCTGGCATAACGCCAGAAGGCAACCATGGAAGCCAGGGACAGCAGGCCAGCCAGGCCGCTGAACAAGCGGTGGGTATATTCAATCAGAGAGCCGATCGTATAGGCTGGAATCAGCTTCCCGTGGCACAGCGGCCACTGATTTCCGCACTCCAGTCCCGAACCGGTCTTGGTCACCACAACCCCGCCGAACAGCGCCATGAACATAATGAGACAGGTCAGATAGCTGAGCCATTTTAATTGAAGTGTCGTCAATAATATCACCCGTATTGTATAGGAATGAGTAGCGTCAAAGAATAGAAAAAAAGCACCGCTTCTGCTCGGATAGGGCGAAAGCGGTGCTGCGGAATTACTTGTGAATGCTGAGATAAACGTCCAGCGCCGTATCAAGGAACTTCTCAATTTCCTCCCGGGACTTCCGGAGCTTGTTCACAAACCGGACCAGTTCCCGTCCATCAGTGTACGCGACAAAGCTAGGAATGCCCAGTATATTCTGTTCCTGGCTGACATCGCCTACGGCATCGACATCCACTTCGACCAGGGTAAGACGCTCAGCATATTTCTGTTCCACATCAGGCATGAACGGATCAATAAATTTGCAATCCACACACCAATCTGCCTTGAAGACTGCCACCGTCAGGCGCGGAGACTGAATTGCTACCTGGAACTGGGCAGGCGAGCTGATTTTGTCCATCAATTGACCATTCCCTTCTATCAGAAAGTTCCACACGAAGCTTGCTCTTTAAGTGAATCAAAATGTACGGAATAAGTCAAACAATAATGACAAATCAAGACAATAGTCATATCATTATTCACCAGCGCGTACACGGGCCGGCTGCAATTTCATCAGAGGACCCAGCACCTTGCGCAGCGGACGGGGATAACCGGCAATCTCCTGGCTGCTGAGTACGCCCAGAATAATCAGGAGAACCAGATAGACGATCACGACTGCCGCTCCAACTACCAGACAGGTAATCAGGAAGGCCAGACGGGCCGGCATCAGCTGAGTCATCAATATACCTGCTTCATTAAGGCCATAACCGATTCCCCCCGAAGCCAGGACCGCAATGGAGAAGCCTCCCCAGCGTTTGCCGAGAATGGCGAAGGGGACGATTTTTTTGAGCATCCGCAGATTAAGCAGCGTTATGACAATGAAACACAGGGCTGTGGAGCCGATAATGCCATAGATGCCGAACCACTGGCTGAACAAGAAGTTAGAACCAAACTTCACGAGGATACCAACAAGCACGTAATACATGGATATCCGCGATTTGCCCATTCCGAGCAGGATCGAGTTGGTAGTCATCATCGTAATCTGGAAAATAGTACCGAGCGTCAGCATCGCCACAATACCGCTGCCGTCCAGAGTTTTGAACAGCAGGCCATTAACGGAATAGGCAGCCACGACCAGTGAGAGCACAACCGGTGTGCCGGTCAGAATGGACACCCGCATGGCCAGTGTGATCTGGCGCTGCAGGTGCTGCTCATCTTTGCGGGCAAAGGCGGCAGATATAATCGGAATCAGCGATGCACTTAGGGCGATCGACAATACCGGAGGAATACCGGCAACGCTCTGTGCACGGCTACCGAAGATACTTAGGGCCCAGGTAGCCCGCTCCATCCCGATCTGACCGCTAAGCAGCGGTACAATAAAAGAAGTATCAATAAAGTTCACTACAGGCACAGTAACGGAGGATAATACAATCGGTATGGACAGCTTGAAAATATCCTTGTAAATCTTCAGAAGAGGCAGACGTGCTTCACTGGATTCATAAAGAGCAATCTTCTCCTCGCTGTTGCGCAGCTTCCTGGCATAATACAGCATCACGCCGAAGGCGCCGATACTGCCGAGCACACTGCCGAAGGATGCACCTGCCGCCATCCAGGTGTTACTGTATCCCTGGCGCAGCAGAATGAACGCAAGCAGAATGGCCGTGGATACCCGGGCAATCTGCTCGACAATCTGTGAAATGCCCCCGGCCATCATATTATTACGGCCCTGGAAATACCCGCGCATCATCGCGATTGCGGGGAACAACAGCAGCGCCGGAGCAATCGCCCGGATGGCCAGCGTACTCTCGGGAACCTTACTGTATTCTGCATAATACGGAGCGGCTATGTACAGCGCCACACTCATAAGCACACCAACAATTGCAGCAAAGATGAGAGCGGCCCGGTACACCTGCTGCGCTTCATGCGGGCGGTTCAGCGCGTAACGCTCGGACACCATTTTACTCAGTGTGCTGGGTATTCCGGCTGTCGCCAGCGGCAGCAGCAGCAAATATACATTATTAGCGATCGTAAATGATGCATTCCCTGTTGTATTGAATAGATGCTCCAGCGGCACCCGCTGGGCAAGCCCGAGGACACGTGCCACCAGCGCGGCGGCTGCCAGAATAAGCGTGCCTTTGACAAAGGATTCTTTCTTGGTGGACAAACTGTTTCGCCTTCTTCACAATAAATTTAAAACCGCCCGATCCAGATAAAGAAGAGGACGACCATAACAATCTGCAGAACAATCTTGACGACTGTACTGCTGAATAGCCCCAGCAGAGCGCCGAAGCTGACCTTCACCGCTTTGCCGGCCTTCTCGCCGGCAATCAGCTCGCCGATGAAGGCACCTACGAACGGGCCAATCAGCAGGCCAAACGCCGGAATCACAAATGGGCCGGCAATCAGACCGATGGTGCTGCCAATGACGGAGGCGCGGGAGCCGCCGAACTTTTTGACGCCCCAGGCCCCGACCACGTAATCGGCAATGAACAGAACAACAACGATCAGCGTCTGGGCAATCCAGAACCAGGGACCGAAGGAGTCGAAGGAAAAGAACCAGCCATATACAAAGAAAGCCAGGTAAATCGCAAGCGCCCCCGGCAGGATCGGATATACCGCCCCCGCCAGCCCGATTGCGAACAAAGCAATGATCAGAATCCAGCCCAGAATTGTCAATTCCCTCAACTCCTTAAGTTTGTTTCGATAGGTAAACTCATGTGATCTGGAATTCTCTAATGGTGTCGGTCGTAACTGCGGTGAATTTTGGCTTCCGGCCGCTGTTGTCACCAGATTTCTTAATTTAGTTAGCGGTGGAAATCCGGTGACAAAGGCGGTCGCTGACGCTCCTACAGCTCAAACTTCCCCTCCGTTACTCCCACGGTCATTATCTTTTCATGTATTACGTTAAACCTTTCCAAACCACTTTACTCGCCTCTCAGCCTAAGCCTGCTTGGATATGCGTCCGGCCGAGGTTCCGGCCTCTGTGAGGATGTACTTCTGGATCACTTCCGCGATCCCGTCTTCGTTGTTCGAAGCCACAACCGCATCCGCTTCCTGCTTAACAGTTTCCTGCGCATTGCCCATAGCCACTCCGAAGCCGGACTGCTGGATAGCTGCCAGGTCGTTGAGGCTGTCGCCTACGGCAACAACCTGGGACATGTTAATGCCCAGCAGCTTGCAGACTTCAAGTATGCCTGAAGCCTTGTTGACGCCCAGCGGATTAATCTCCAGGTTGAACGGCGAGGAGTTCGTGATCTCCAGCCCGCCCAGCTCCTGCAGCCGCATAAGCAGCTTATGACGGATATCGTTATCCTCGGTGGAATAGCCGAATTTCAGCCATTCTCTGCTGTCAATCTCCCCGTCCCAGCTATCCCGGTTGTACACTTCATCTACGGAGTAGGCCCAGAACCAGATATCGAATTCTTCAGCGATCTTGTGCATCTCTTTGACCAGTTCTACATCCATCAGGGACCGGCGGTACAGCTCATGAGGCGCACGCCAGACTTCACTTCCGTTGACCATAATCATCGGAGTATTCAGGCCAAGCTGTTCTGCATAAGGCATCGCACTACGCGAGGAGCGCCCGGTAGACAAGCAGACATGTACACCTGCCTCCATCGCTTTTTTGATCCATTCTACCGTAAGCGGGGTAATCTTCTGTTCGTCGTTCAGTAGGGTTCCATCCATATCCAAGGCTAGCAGGCGGTATTTGGCAGTCATTTGCCACCCCTCCATTCTTGGTTGCTCTTTCGTTTGAAGGCAACCGTATATTTGGTGTTCTCGCTAATCCATGTCCATCTTGACTATAATATCATCAGTTTGTTGCCGGAGTATTACCGGAAGTGTCACCGGAAGCAGCGCCATCATTTGGGTTCGCTGTTTTCAGGCTTTTCTTAGGCACACCGTCCAGCCCGTATTCCCAGTCATAAGCGTCGAAAATTTTACGTGCAACCGGAGCGGCACTATTAGAACCGAATCCCCCTTCCGGAATGACCACAGCGACCGCTAACTTAGGATTATTACGCGGGGCGAAGGCAATAAATACCCCGTTATCGCGCAATTGCCCTTTTCCCAGCTGCTGGGATGTACCTGTTTTGCGGGCAAAGTCATAAGGAAAATCGTTGAAGGCGGTAACCTTACTGTTCATGCCCTTTTTAATTTCTCTCCAAAAGGACTTGTCAAAGGTCGTCACTTCATCCAGAACCTCGCGCTCAAACTGCTTGACTACCTTGCCCTCTGAATCCGTGATCTTGCTGACAAGCTGCGGCTTGATCCGCACCCCTTCATTCGCAAGCGTCGAGGCATACTGGGCTAGCTGCAGCACCGTATAACGGCCCTGCTGTCCGAAGGAGGCATAGACCAGCGCGGCTTGCGCACTGCCCGCTGCCTTAGTATCTGTGTAGTTGATCTGTCCCAGGTATTCATTAGGGAGACCGCTCTGCGTAGATACGCCCAGGCCGAATTCCTTCATATACTTATCCCAGATATCAATGCCCTTACCCTTGTAATGCTCATAAAGCTTCTTGCCGATCATATCCACCATGAACACGTTGGAGGAATCTTCAATCGCCTTAGCCGGACCCATCCGGCCGTATACGTGACCCGAGGAATTGCGGACAGAGGATTTATCATCCTTACCGAAATAGGCTATCCCTTTGTCAGTGTACGTAGAGGAAGTGCTGAAGAAGCCTTCATTCAGACCAACCAGTACCGTCAGCGGCTTAATGGTGGAACCGAGCAGCACCGTGGAGCCGAATCCATGACCGGACAGGCCCGAAGAATACGGTGTGATCGTCCCGTTCTGGTAATTGCCCATGATCTTGTTCCAGGTGTCCGAATCCAGCTTCTCCGCTGTCCAGACATTGGTATCATAATCCGGCATACTGGCCATGGCCACGATATTGCCGGTATCGACTTCCATCGCCACCGCGTAGCCTGTCTTGGCGTCAGGATGAGTCTTGCCCTGTACAGAGTTGCGGTGCAGCCAATTAATCTGTTCGGTGATGGCCTGCTCCGTCTTAAGCTGAACATTCTTGTCAATCGTCATCCAGATATCATTACCCTTGACAGGCGGCACAACCTCTTCCACCTTCTCGGCCATGTTCTGCGGATTCACCGAGATGACCTGATAGCCGTTCTTGCCGCGCAGCTCCCGCTGATATTGCAGCTCCAGGCCGTCGAAGCCGACGAATTCATCGTCTTTATAATTCAGGCCGGGATCTGCGCTGATCTTCTTCATCGCACTCTGAATATTCTTGTAGATGTTGAGCGTGTTGGAGGATTTGAAGGGCTTGATATACCCGACCGTCTGCACGGCAACGGTATCCTTGTCATAATGACGCACGCCTTCTTCTACGATCTCAAGGCCGGGGAATTCGCTTTTATGCTCCATGAAATAAGCGATTTCCTTGGTGGTCAGACCGGTTTTGATCTTACGGGCCATATAGCCCGAATATTTCTTGAAATATAAATCCAGAGAATTAATCACTTCATTAACAGTCAGCTTCTCGCCGTTCGGGTCGCCATATTCGTCAAATTTCGCAACCAGATTATTCGCCAGTGCATACGCATTGGCCCTGGCCTCCGGCTTCAGCGAGCTGATTCCCGTCGCCTTATCCAGTGCCTTGGCTGTATATTCCTTAGTAAGCGTAACATACAGCGTTTGAACGGAGGTGGAGTAGGCAATTTGCTCGCCTGCGGCTGCACGGATGCCTCCACGGATGGAGGCAAGGGGTACACTTTTGGTATCCCGGCTGGTCTCCACCTCGGTCAGCGTGGGTCCTTCCACAAATTGAATAACTGCGAGACGAATAATAATGACACAAAAAATAACAAACGTGCTGAAGAAAAACACGTTAAGCCGCAGGCCAAGCGAGCTCTTGCTGTCCTTCTCTTCCGGGGGGGAGGCCTGCTTTCGGAAAACACCCACAGTTTTTCACTCCTCTACATCAAAATAAACCGTTTAGTCCACCCTTGACTCGGGCACATTCTTCTTAGGCACTCCATCCAGGCCATACTCCTGGTCATAGGCTTCAAAGATTTGGCGGGCTACCGGTGCTGCACTGTTCGCCCCAAAGCCGCCTTCGGGAATAATCACAGCCACCGCAAGCTTAGGATGCTCACGCGGAGCATAAGCAATGAATACCCCATTGTCACGGGTGGCCCCGAAGGCTTCCATCTCAGACGTTCCTGTCTTGCGGGCGAAGTCATACGGGAATCCGTCAAACGCCTTAACCTTAGTATTCATCCCGCGCTTGATCTCCTTCCAGTAAGAAGGGTGAAACGAAATGCTGTCCAGGACTTCCCGTCCAAATTGCTTAACCGTCTTCCCATCGGGATCTGTAATCTTACTGACGAGCTGGGGCTTAATCCGTACGCCTTCATTCGCAAGTGTTGCCGTGTACTGGGCAAGCTGCAGTGCGGTGTATTTCCCCTTCTGACCGAAGGAAGCATGGACCAGCGCCGCCTGAGTAGAGCCTGCCTTCTTCGGATCAAGATAATCGGCAACTCCGGCACTTTCACCGGGAAGCCCGCTTTGCGTAGACACCCCAAGCCCGAATGCCTTCATATATTTGTCCCATATGGCAATACCTTCTCCCGGATACTTCTTGTAGAGGGCATTTCCGACCCACTCTACCATAAAAGCATTCGAGGACTCCTGAATAGCCTTCGCCGGACTAAGCGGGCCCAGGACATGGCCGGAGGAATTCCTCACCGAGGAGCTGTTATCCTTACCGAAATAAGCAATCCCTTTATCCATGTAAGTATCGCCGGTAGTGAATAAGCCTTCTTCCAGACCGATAAGGACACTTAACGGCTTAATCGTGGAACCCAGGTAGATCAATGACTTCAGCCCGTTGCCGGAGACACCGGAGGAAATATCGTTAATCGTCCCGTTTTGATAATAGCCCTCAATTTTGGCCCACACTTCTGGCGGCAGCCTCTCGGCATTCCAGACATTCGTATCATAGTCCGGCATATTCGCCATTGCCACTACATTGCCTGTATCGACTTCCATCGCAACGGCATAGCCGGTGATCGCATCCTTATGAAGCTTCCCCTGTACAGGGTTGCGGTGCAGCCAGTTGAGCTGATCCTTAATCGCCTGCTCCGTTCTCATCTGTACATTCTTGTTAATCGTCATCCAGATATCGTTGCCCTTGACGGGCGGGACCAAAGCTATAACCTTCTCGGCCATATTCTGGGCATTCACAGAGAGGGTCTGATACCCGTTCTTCCCTCGAAGCTCGCGCTGATATTGCTGTTCTAGACCATAGATGCCGACGAACTCATCTTCCCTGTAGCTAAGCCCCGGGTCCGCATCCGTTTGTTTCATGGCGCTGCGGATATTTTTGTATACATTATAATCCTCTGTAAAACGGAATTGCTTCATATAGCCTACCGTTTGGACGGCCACCGTGTCCTTGTCATAATGGCGGATACTCTCCTCCACAACAGATACTCCGGGATAGCGCTGCCTGTTCTCCATCAGATGGGCGACTTCCTTCATCGTAAGACCGGTCTTGATCTTGCGCGGGACATATCCCAGCGACTTCTTGTAATCAAGGTCCAGCAGCAGCAGGATATCCTCTTTGAGCAGCTTCTTCGCAGAGGGATCACCATATTGTTCAAACACGGATGACAGCCCTGCCGCCAACGCCTTCGTATTCGCCTTGGCTTCAGCGGTCGGTTCATATAAGCCGGTCTTCTTATTCTTGACCTTCGCGGTGTATTCTTGGGTTAATGTAACGAATAATGACTGTATCGGTGTGGAATGTGCAATGTCTTCCCCGCCCGCCGCGTGAATAGTCCCCCGGATCGCCGCAAGCGGAACATCCTTGGTCTCCCGGCTGGCCTCCACCTCGCTAAGCTCGGGACTCTCTACAAACTGCAGTCCCGCAAGCCGGATCATCATGATCACAAAAATAAAAAAAGTGCCGAAAAAAAACAGATTTATGCGTAAGCTCAGGTAGTTGGTGGTCTCTCCATTGCCCGGGCCGGAGCCCGTTTTACCGAACCATCTCACAGCAAGTCCTCTCCTTGTATGGTTTGCAGTGCTGCTTATGTGTCAGATCACGGGCAAGAACTTACCCGCTGTTATTGTACCATAGATACGAGAGCGTCCGCTCCTTCTCAGAGGATGTTCTCCTTGATATGTGTGGAGTCGAAATCCCCCGGATTGAACCAGTCGCCGCTGCTGGCCCAGGTGGAATCGAGCGGAATCCAGGCTGCGCTGCTGCTGATATAGACCTCATTCCAGGCATGCGGTCCATAACCGCCTTGACCGTCATAACCTTTGCCGGTGACGACACGCACCTGAAGCCCTTGCGAGCGGGCCATCATGGCATAGAGCCGCGCGTAATCAATGCATACTCCAAGCCGCGTATCCATCGTATCCTGCGGGGTCTGCTCATGCCAGATTCGTCTCTCTTCATAATTCTCCGCCTTGGTATAGTCATAGGCAATGCGTGAGCCTACCCAGTCATAGAGCAGCCTGGCCTTCTCTTCATCGCTGCTTGCTTGTCCGGCAATCTCTGCAGCTGCACCGGCAATATCCACCGAAATATCGTGGTCAATCACCTCATATTTGCGCCGGAGAATATCACTCATCTCGGCGGCCACGGCCTTGGTCAGCACCGGGAGCTTCCCTCTGACCTGTTCACCGGCCAGCGGCTCAAATACCGCTTCCGCACTCTGGCTATAGACCGGCGACGATTGGACATAGCGGCTGAAGCCGCTGTCCGGGTTCAGAGCGACACTGATGAACAGAACAAAGACCAGCACCAAGGCGCGGGTAAGCCCTGCGGCGGTGCCGAGCACTGCCCCGACAAACCGGCTGGCGCCTGTGATCCGCCCCGAACCCCTCCCGGACTGGCGCGGCAGGCGGAATGGCAGCAACAGGAATAACAGACCCAGCAGCAGACGAATTAAGCTGTAGCACAGCAAGAGCAGCAGCAGGAACCGCACCACTGGTGAATTCGCCAGAACGGAGGCACCGGTATAATATAGCTGTTGCCATTGGCTTAGCTTGTCCTCAGGCGGAGTAATGCCGGATGCCCAGTTCCCGGCAGCAGGCGAGAGGTACACGGCTGCCGGAATCGCCATCACCAGCGAAGCTGCTGCAAGCACTCCTGATCCAAGCATGCCGAACAGCCCTCCGGCTGCTCGGCGGAAGCCCCGGCCCCAGCCCTGCAGCGCAGAGAAGAGGACCACCAGCAGAAGAAGAATGGAGATGATATTGGCTTCACGAAGACTTTCTATCCAGCTATTCAATGGATCACTCCTCCTTCTGCTGCTGCAGGTAATCCTGAGCCAGCTGCACTGTTACTTGCCCGCCTGCTTCCGGGCTTCGTCGATGAAGGTCTTGGTTGTATCCGTAACGCTCCACTTCCCGAGGCTGACTCCGCGGAAGACCACTTCTACCTTGTCCTCTGCGGCGGAGCCCTTCACCTCAAGATTAGGAGTAGTGATGGTGAAGGTGCCGTCACCGCCAGAGGTATAGACCGCCTCCTGCGCTTCTTTGAGCATGACCTCCTGCGCCTCATTCTTCAGCGTACTGACCGTCCCGTCCGCCACTTTGTTAACGGCATTACCGATCTGGTCCATGGTTACTCCGCTATAAATGAACAACCCCACAACAATAACGACGACGATAGCCCATTTCAGCATAGTCTTAACGATGTTAACGACTGCGAACAGCAGGACAAGCGCAATAACGATAACAAGCCAATTCTCTCTGATAAACTGTGACCACACTTCCGGATTCATCAATTTCACAACACCCCAATCGCAAATTTCGCCACTCCGGGACGCTGTCCCGTCAGACATTTCATTAATATTAATTATTATACATGAATGACCCTTATAATTCATGGTTGCCGGAATGCAGAACCGCATACAGGGGCTGGCCAAGAAAATGGTATAAGCCCCCGCTGCCGCACGTAAAGTACAAGTAGGCTGTTCCCTCTGCTGGAATCCGTTCCGTCATCAGCGGCTGGCCGCTAATCTGGAGGTGTTATCCGTGAAAACTGCAATGTGGCTGTACCTCTTCATGTTCCTGGCGTTCTTCGATTTGCATGCCCAGTATCCTATCCTGACACCCTTTGCCATGTCACTGGGAGCGGGCCCAGCCTTTATCGGCTGGATGATGGGGATGTATTCCCTGACCCACCTCCCTGGCAATCTGCTGGCCGGTGTGCTTGTAGACCGCAACGGCAGCCGCCGCTATATCGTGTTCGCCCTTACCATAGCAGGGTTGATCCTGCTCTTGCAGGCCCATGCCCAGCTGCCTTGGCATCTGCTCGTGCTGCGGGCGGCGAGCGGGTTCGCGCTGGCCTTCCTCTCCCCTGCCTGTATGACCCTCTTGGCCTCGCTCTCATCTGATCCTGCGACCCAGGGCAAATACATGTCAGGCAACGGAATTATCCACACGCTGGCTTCGGTGGTCTCCCCTGCCGCTGGAGCCTTCATCGTCGCCAAAGCCGGTTATTCCGGCACGTTCAGTACATTAGGGTGGCTCCTGATCTTCACCGGTGTGATGGCCTTCTTCAGTGTGCCGAAGCATAATCCGGCCCTGGCCCTGCATAAGCCTGCACTCCCGGATAAGGAGAAACTACAGCCCGGGCTGGCCGCTACCGCCCAGCCTACCGTCTCCAGACGTTATTATCTGCTGCCCTTCTTCGTCTCCTGCTCCCAGGGCGTACTGTTCTTCGAGCTTCCGCTGTCACAAGGACAGGACGGAATGGTCTCCACCGGAATTCTGCTCTCTCTGCTCAGCCTTGGGGCGCTGGCGACCCTCTGCCTGTTCTTCCTGAACCGCTTCTCCCCGGGCATCCGGATTGCCGCTGCCCTGCTGGGGATGGCTCTCTGCTTCTTCACCCTGGCTGCCTTCCGCAGCATCCCGGCCGGAGTGGTTCTCTTCCTGCTTGGTTCAGCAAAAGGGGTGTTATTCCCGGCAATGGCCTCTCTCTTCATCAGTCTGGGCAGCGCAGGCCGGCTGGGCCGCACCTTCTCGCTGCAATCCATTGCCATGTCCCTCGGGGCCTTCGCCGGACCTGTAGCTGCCGGGCAGCTAAGGGAGTATGTCTCCCCCTACTTCATCGCCTTCGTGCTGCTGATGACAGCTCTTATGCTGCTGCCTCCGGGCAGATCAGGCCGTCTCTCCTCCTACGCTCCCGGCTGGAACAGCCCTGCCGCCTGAATGCGACATTTCCCGGGGAATGAATACATATTGTTCCGCCACGCTGTTAAAAATAGCGCAGCTTAGGTACAATATCGTCATAACAACTAAGATCCGGGGGGCTGATTGCATATGTCCATCACCATTATTGTCGAAGGCAAGAACGACCGCAGCAGACTGAGGCGGCTGCTTGAACCAGAGGTCGACATTCTATGCACCTTCGGTACGCTGAATACCCTGAAGCTGGAATCCCTGCGGAATACCATCCGGGACGGGGAAGTCTACCTGTACATGGACAATGACAGCTCAGGCAAAAAAATCCGTGCAGTCCTGCGTGACGCCTTTCCCGATGCCGTTCATATGTATACCCGCAAGGGTTATGCCGGCGTGGAAGGGACGCCGGATGAATATAACATCACCCAGCTGGAGAAGGCCGGACTTGATGATTTCATTATTTACCCCCAGCCGTATCCGCAGGGAATAGAAGGATAATTCATCGCATGAAGCATATACATTCTTAACCTTTCACCACAAAACGAGGGTGTCCTGTGCAGCAGCTCCACTGCTCCACGGACACCCTCGTTTATTGCGTTCCTGTGCTATTCACGGGCCAGCTTCTTAACCGTTCTGGCCAGAAACTCCGGTGTTACATTCTCCGTATCCCCGGCATCGTACAATCCCCGGAGCCGGTTGTTCTTGTCCACCAGGCCAATGAGGTTCGCGTGGGCGAAATCATCCTTGCTCGTGCCGTAGATCAGCACCTTGAAGGACTCCGCTGCCAGCTTGCGTACCTGCTCCTGATCCCCCCGCAGGAAATACCAGCCATTATAATCGGCATGAAACTTGTCGGCGAAGGCCTTGATCGCTTCCCTTGTATCATTCTTCGGATCAAAAGAAATCGAGACGAATTCAACGTCTTTACCGAAGCTGCCATCCTTAACCAATATATCCTGCGTCTCTGACAGCATATAGGTGGTAATCGGACACACATCGGGACAGACCGTGAAGAAGAAATAGACCAGCCTTGCTGTGCCTGCCGTATCCGCCAGACTGATCTGCTTCCCGTCCACATTCTCCAGGGAAAAGTCCTGTACCTGACCGATGACCGGCAGCTTCTCACCTCCGAAATCAAACGATTTGACTGCCAGATAAACCGCCATAATCACTGCAAGCAGCAGCAACAGCCAGGTCCATTTGTAACGTTTCAAGGTCTGCACAGGACGCCCTCCCCCTCTATCCTAAGAATGCTTACACGTGAATGGTATTCAGCACCAGGGCAATCAGACTTAATGTCAGATAATTAATGGAGAAGAGGAAGCTTTTCTTCGCCCATACCTCATCATCCTTTGCCTTGAATCCGATTAGAGTTAAGTAGAGCCAGCCCACTGAGAGGGCCAATGATACAACCAGATAATAAACACCTGCATAATCATAGGCATACATCAGCACAGGCACCGGCAGCAGCAGCGCCACATAAGGAATCATCTGGAATTTGGTGCGGCGTGTCCCCTTCACAACCGGAAGGAGCGGAAATCCTGCAGCCCGGTACTCCTCCTTGCGGCGGATGCCAAGTGCCCAGAAATGGGGCGGCTGCCACAGAAAGAGCATTGCGAACAGCAGCCAGGCTCCGAGATCCACTGTTCCTGTAACAGCCACATAGCCGATGACAGGAGGCATGGCCCCCGAGATCGCACCTACCGAGGTGCTCCAGGTAGAGGTTCTTTTGAGCCAAAGGGTGTACACTACAACATATACGAACATGCCGACTATGCCGAACAACCCGGCAAGTACGCCGCAGAATGCGAACAGCACGCCCAGCCCGGCAATGCCGAGTCCAATGCCATAGATAAGTACCGTTGTCGGCTTCAGTCTTCCTGTAGGCAATCCGCGTTCCCGGGTCCGTTCCATCTTCATATCCAGATCGCGGTCAAAATAATTATTGAAGACACAGGCTGAAGCCATGACCAGCATGGTACCGAGCAAAGTCAGAATCAGACGGCCATACTGTACATCCCAGCCTGATGCCACCCAGTAGCCTGCGAATGCCGCAATCAGATTGGAGCGGATAATGCCGGGCTTCGTAACGGTAATAAAGTCACGCCAGCTTGCACCTTCCGGTGGAGACTTGGCAGACATTGATGCGGAATCAGAAGAAGCTTGATATCTCAATTGATTGTCCACGTATCGGGTTCCTCCTTCTAGGGAACTTCTAACACTCCGCTATTAACTTTATCATAGCAAACTGGGAAAGACTTTGACAATGATTGACCATGATGTTCATTAATTCGACAATTACGTGACAATATTTATTTCCCCGTCCGTAAATAACTGAGCCCAATAATGGGTAGTTATTAATAGAGAACTTCCGTACAAAGGAGATCTGACTAATGGATACTGCCACACATTTTGTTATGGGACTTGGACTTGCAGGTCTGTCCTTCGTCGATCCGCTCGTCGCTTCGAATGGAACGCTTGCCGGAGCAGTGATGGTAGCTACTGTACTGGCTTCTCAAGCACCGGATGCCGATACCGCCCTGCGTCTGAAGGATAACGCGGTATATATCCGCAATCACAGGGGGATCACCCATTCCCTGCCCTTTTTACTGCTGTGGCCGGCGTTGATCACAGTAGTCATCGGGCCGTTGTTCGGATTCACGGACCTGAGTACCTTAAGCCATATTGCGCTCTGGAGCTTCATCGGCGTTGCCGTCCATGTATTCTCCGATCTGTTCAATACCTACGGGACTCAGGCTGCCCGCCCGTTCACCGAGAAATGGATCGCCTGGAACATCATCCATATCTTCGATCCGTTTATCTTCGGCAGCCATGCCGCGGCGATTATTCTCTGGATCAGCGGAATGGTGCCGCCCGCTCCGCTGTTCGTTACCTTGTATGCCTGCATCGTGTTGTATTACATTTGGCGTACCCTGGTGCATGCACGCATTACACGCAGCATCAAGAACAAGGATGTTCACCACCATGCAGGTGACCGTTATTATGTGATCCCCACCATTTCGCCAACGCGGTGGAATGTGGTCAAAGCCAAACCGGACGGCAGCTACAACGTAGGGCTGCTGAACAGCGGACGGCTGGAATGGTTTAAGCATGCGGTGTGCTCCACTCACCCCGCCGTCGAGTATTCCAAATCCCATCCGGATATCCAGTCCTTCCTGTACTTCACCTCGTACGCCGTAGCGGAGGTTGAGGAGCTGCCCTCTGGTTATATTGTACGCTGGGGAGATGTCCGTTATTTACACCGTAAGCAATTCCCGTTCGTGGCGGTCCTGGTAATGGACCATGAGTATAGACCGCTGAATACTTATGTCGGCTGGCTAAGCAGCGAGAAGCTGGACGAGCGCTTCGCCATTGATCCGGGAACAGTCAAGCTGTAGGAAGTTTTTTGAAGACAGATGGCATCTGCCGGAGCAGATGCCATCTTTTTAATTACGTTAACCCTAAAATACATAAACTACCTGTTCCAGCAAGAAAATGAGTCAGCCTTGCTATGTAGTCAGAGGCCAAGCTCAGATGTTGTAAATATTGCAACACTGAATCGTGATACTGGGCTAGTTGTATGGAATGTTGCATGAATTGCAGGAATTTCTTCGCTCAGCTGCTTGGAGGAGGAAGAGTGCTGCCTTTTGTGCAACATTTTTTGATTAGCGGCGATTTATTAATGGGAATGTTGCAATTTGTGCAGGATTATCTAGCTCATATGATATATTATAGGCTATATTTACCGGGGAGCCATTCTCTTGACGCCCCCTTGACGCCCGGGTCGGCATAAGGCACAATCACAATAAAGCGGTTACAGCGCAAGCATGTATTTACCCACCATATTTACTTACTATATTCACTTACATTCAAACTGATAATCCCGGAGTGCTTCCTGCACCCCGGGATTCACCTAACGCTATTGCAAACAGAAAGGAAGGCTGGAACATATGGGTAAAGGTCTGTCACTATGGTTCGCCTGCTCTTCAATTCTATTACTCACAGCAGCTTCCATCTCGATCAGCTATAACATTTGGCTGGCACTGCTGCTCGGCGCGCTGTGCGTGCTCAACATCGGCTGGGGCTTCATCGTCAAAGCCAGGCTGAGACGCAAGGCGGAGAGCAACCAACCTACCCCTTAACTTAGGCGGGCAGGCAGGAAGCCCATCCGTTCCTTCACGCCCTCCAGCGTCCGTGCGGCATTCATACGCGCATTCTCAGCACCCTGAGCTAGAATATTGCTAAGCATCCCTGAGCTGCGGATGTCCTGGTATCTTTGCTGGATCGGCTCAAGCAGGGCTACGACTACTTCAGCCAGCTCTTTTTTGAAGCCGCCGTACATTTGACCTTCATACTGGTCGGCAATCTGCTGCAGGCTCATTCCCGAGCACTCGGCATAGATGCTCATCAGGTTGCTGATCTCCGGCTTACCCGCCTGGTCGAAAACGACCTCACGTCCGGAATCCGTTGTAGCCCGGCTGATCTTTTTGCGGATCACATCAGGCGGGTCCAGAAGATTGATTCTGCTGCCGGGATTAGGATCGCTTTTACTCATCTTCTTGGTGCCGTCATCCAGGGACATGATCCGCGCCCCGACTTCTGGAATGTAAGGCTCAGGGATCGTAAAGAATTCACCGAACCGGTGATTGAAGCGTCCCGCAAGGTCCCGGGTCAGCTCCAAATGCTGCTTCTGGTCTTCGCCTACCGGTACCAGATCCGCATTGTAGACCAGAATATCGGCGGCCATCAACGACGGATAGACGAACAGACCTGCGCCCACGGATTCTTTACCTGCCGACTTATCCTTGAACTGTGTCATCCGCTCCAGCTCACCCATAGCAGTAAGAGTCGTCAGAATCCAGCCTAGCTCGGCATGCTGCGGCACGTGGGACTGCATGTAGACATGCGCAATGGACGGATCAATGCCTGCGGCCAGATACAGGGCGGCTACCGATTCCGAATTCTCGCGCAAGGCTGCGGGGTCCTGGGCTACCGTAATGGCATGCAGATCGACCACCATGAAGTAACATTCGTATTCCTTTTGAAGCTTGACGAAATTCTTGATTGCCCCGATATAATTACCGAGTGTGAGTGAACCGCTGGGCTGTATGCCCGACAATACTTTTTTAGTCATCCTCTTATCCTCCATCATCATTAAATGTCCGCTAGCGCAAAGAACGCAAAAAGGCCCCACATCCGCAAGGGACGTGAGACCGTGGTACCACCCTTATTCGCTGCCTGGAGTCCCCGGAGGGAACTTACGCAAACAGCCTTGGCTTCCGTTAACGGGGAAGAGCCGGCCGGTCTACTTGAGGCCTATGCAGCCTGTTCGATCGCGGCGCTCGAGGGTCCATTCAGTCAGAGGTGCACCACCGGTTCACATCAGCCACCGGCTTTCTGGAGGTACAGTCCATGCTTACTTGTCCCTGTCATCACATTGCCTGTATTTCATTGATGCCTCCATCATAGAGCGAGCCGGAGAAGTTGTCAAATCGCTAACCTCTGCCGGATAAATCTGGTATGATAAGGGTATTCGTGTGTATGTAATTCTGATTACAGCTTATCAAAGGAGCATATCTCTTATGAAACAGGTGACCAAAGGACAGTGGAATGGTTATGATACGTATATTTTGCATAGCCGCGAACTGGAAGTCACACTTCTGCCCCGGCTGGGTAATAACGTAATTTCATTATGGGACCGCATTATGGAGCGGCAAATCCTCCGTCAGCCGGATGAGAGCGACCTGGCTTCCTATATGCAGAAACCTTATCACTTCGGCCTGCCGCTCCTGGTGCCGCCAGGGCGTATACGCGGCGGGAGCTTCGTGTTCGACGGCACAAGCTATCAGTTCGACCGGAATGCGGGAGAACATCATATTCACGGATTGCACCGCGCCCAGGCCTGGTGTGTCAGCGATATTGAAGAGGACGAGGAAGGCTGTGCGGTCACCACTGAATTCATAACCACGGATGATCCGGAGTGGATCAGACAATTCCCCGAGCCGCTGAAGCTTGAAATGACCTTCCGTCTGCAGGATGACCGGCTCCAGCAGACGCTCAGGGTCACTCATCTCGGCACCAAGCGTGTTCCTTTCGGCGCAGGCTATCATACCTGGTTCATGCTGGACGGAACGCCCTCACGCTGGAATGTTACCCTTCCTGCCGAAGCTGTCTGTGAGCTGAGTGAGGAACTTCTACCTACCGGACAGCTATTGCCGCTTGGTGAGCTGGAGGTCCTGCCTACCCGCCTGAATCTTCAAGGTGCGGACCTGGATACCGTCCTGCGTATAGCCGAGCGCCAGCCTGCTGAGGCTGTACTGCTGCGGGAAGATGGCTACGGGCTTCGTTATTCATCCGATCCTGAGTTCTTCCGTCACTGGATTCTCTATACCAAAGGCGAAGCTGACCAGTTCCTGTGCATTGAACCGCTCACCTGCCTTCCGGATGCGCCTAATCTGCAGCAGGACGCTTCCCTCACCGGGCTGATCACGCTTGAACCCGGCCAGACACTTGTTCTGGGTAATACCCTGCAGATGATCTATCCGAAATGATAAATTTCATATAATTACCATCCTATAAAACTTTAAAAACCGTGCATGAATTCTCCCCCTCGCGCTCATACTATCTTCACAACGGGCGAAGGAGGTGAGCACACATGGGTCAAGCAGGTCAACAAAGTCGTGGTAGCCGTTCTAACAACCTGGTCGTTCCTCAAGCGAATGCAGCGCTGCAGCAGTTGAAATATGAAGCAGCACAAGAGCTTGGAGTAACTATCCCGGCTGACGGTTATTATGGGAACTATACCTCCCGCGAAACTGGTTCTTTGGGAGGATATATCACCAAACGTCTGGTACAACTGGCAGAGCAACAACTGTCCGGTCGTTCGTAATCGCTACCTTATCTTTACAATCCGTCTAAGCCGTGAGGCATAGACCGAGCAGCTTCACAGCCCTCCCGCGCTTCTCGTCGAAGCGCAGGGGGGCTTTTCTATATCTGTATAGAATCAGCCGAAGGATTGGTCCGAGGCATCGCCGTGACTGCTGCGCGGATAGCGGATCATCAGGTTCGCCATATTGTAATTGGACTCCAGTGTGGCATCCACCACCACCATGCCCTGGCGTACAGCGAATTCGTAGCTTATCTCTCCATGCGTCCACCGTTTCTTATACTTCAGGCTCTCCAGCGCCATGACGCGGAATGAGGATTGCTGGCCGGAAGTCAGCCCCTCCTGCTCGGCTGCGAAGCTTCCTCTGCGTCCGGCGAGCGGATTATGGCGGACCCCGAATTTACCGATGATATTATTCCTGATCTGTACAAATACGGTTCCTGAATTCAGTCCTGACAATTCCTCCTGCAGCTCATGAAATACCAGATCCATCTGTCTTGCAAGCGATAATTGTTCCGTCCTCACATGCATTTCCTCCTAAAAGTCTTGTGGGTGATGCAGCCTCATGGCTCTGCTCACACAAAACTTGCTTCGTAAGCAGTTGTTTGAATTTTGTGGGTCTAGCAGCGCTTATATAAGGCTTTAGGCTCATTATAGGGTACTAATTAAACACGCACAACATTATTCAACATAATTGGGTTATAATCCCTATAAATGCGCAAATTATTTAGTGTTTATAGCAAAATACAAACTTTTGTCGTCATTTATCGACAAATACGCAGCATAAAAAGACCCCGAAACCGGGGTCTTTGCGCATTCATACCATATTCAACCGCCATCATTTTACTGCAAAAAAAACAATTCGCCTCATTTTCGACAAATTCTTAGCTGCGTTGTTCCGTCATTTCCAGGAATTCATTAATATCGGCAACGATTAAATCCACAGCCCCCTGCCAGAAATCCGGCTTGGACAGATCCACGCCCAGATGCTTCGACACCAGATCCTCCAGCGTCATCACTCCGGTATCCTGCAGCAGGCTGTCATATTTATCGGCAAAGGATGCCCCTTCTTGCAGCGCAAGCCGGTATAGGCCGGTACTGAACATATACCCTACCGTATACGGGAAGTTGTAGAACGGCACATCCGTGATATAGAAATGTAGCTTGGACGCCCAGAAATGAGGATGATATTCGGAGAGAACCCCGCAGAAGGCTTCCTTCTGGGCTTCCTCCATCAGCGCGGACAATTCCTCGCTGCTTACAAGACCAGCCTTGCGCATCTCATAGAAGCGGGTCTCGAACAAGAAGCGGGCATGGATATTCATGAAGAACGCCACACTGTTTTGGATCTTCGCTTCAAGCAGCGCCAGCTTTTCTTCGTGGTCCGACGCCGATTTCACCTGTGCATCCGACACAATGACCTCCGCGAACGTAGAAGCCGTCTCCGCCACGTTCATCGCATAGTTCTGGTTGAACAGCGGCTGGTCCTCCAGCAGGAAGGAATGATAGGCATGACCCAGCTCATGCGCAAGTGTGGATACATTGGACGGCGTACCGCTGTAAGTCATGAATATACGGGATTCCTTGCTCTCCGGGAAGGAGACACAGAAGCCCCCCGGACGCTTAGCGGCCCGGTCTTCTACCTCGATCCAGTCCTTGTCGAAGGCACGCTCGGCGAAATCCGCCAGCTTCGGACTGAATTTGCGGAACTGGGTCACGATGTCGGCGGCTGCCTGTTCATAGGGAATTTTGCCGGAGGACTTGCCGACTGGCGCATCCACATCGACCCAGGCGAGTGAGTCCAGACCCAGAATTTCCGCTTTGCGCTTCAGATAGGATACCAGGGCTGGCTTACTCTTCGTAATAACATCCCACATCACATCCAGGGTCTCACGGGACATACGGTTGATGCCCAGCGGCTCCTTCAGCACATCCTCCCAGCCGCGGCCTTTATACAGCTTCAGGCGGAAGCCTGCCAGATGATTCAAGGTATCTGCACAATAGTCGGCCGCGCCGCCCCAGGCCTCTTCCCATTTGCGGAACATCGTACTGCGGACCTCCGGATTCTCATCCGTCAGCTTGTTGAAGGCTTGCCCGGCAGAGAGCAGCTTCTGTTCCCCGTCTTCTTCACAAGGAATCTGGATCTGCCCGACAATCGTCTCGTAATGCTCGCTCCAGCCATGATAGCCGTCAACTGCAAGCTCCAGTGCCAGGCTCTCCAGCTCCGGGCTCATCTTCTCACGGGCCAGACTCCGGCTCTCACTGAGCACAAAATTCAGCGGGGCAATCTCCGGCCGGGCCATCCACTCCGTCCATACCGCGTCAGAGGTCTGACGCAGCACGTTATCGAAGGCAGAGCTGATGCCCTCATATCCGGCGCGCAGCCCCGTCACCTTGGAGGACAGTCTCACAGCCCCCTTGTCGAGCTGATTCTGCGCACCCAGACAACCAGCGAATTCCGACGCCTGTGTAAGGCGGCCCGCGCAGCTCTGCAGCAGCTCAATGACCGGGTCCAGCAGCATCGTCGAGGCCGCATCCGCCGGTACAGCAGCGGCAGCCACTTGTCCGCGTAAGCTCTCAATGTCAGATTGGAGCACACTCAGGAAGCTCTCAAACTGCGGAGAAGCAGAGCCTCCCGGAAAAATCGATTCCAGTTCCCATGTCAGTGATAAAGGTTGTTTCATGTATGTCCACCATTCCTTCGTTATAGAGTAGTTTTCTTTGTATTTGCGGTACAGCCATGGTAAAGTGAATCATGATACTCCACTAATTGTAAGGAGGGCATCCTTGTGAAGCCACTGCAAATATCGCCGGAGACGGCCATTACCTTATCGAAACAACTCGGCGTTCCGCTGGAACACCTGATGCATATGCCCCAACATATCCTGCTGCAAAAGATCGCTGAATTATCCAAGAAGGCCGCTGGTGAGGCCCCCGAAGGCAGCGCTGCTCCCTCTGATGAGAAGGACAAGCAATGATCCCCTTCAGCCATACCTGGCCTTATGACATTATTCTTGGCGACATGTACGTACAATACTGCCCCTTCTGCGACCATGAGAATGTTCTTCTGCCAATGAAGCCTAAGGAGCTGCAGAATGTGCGTGACGGCAAAAAGAAGCTGCTGGTCTTTCCCTGCTGCAGTGCAAGTCCCACCGTCATTGATAATGACAATGACTACCTGCTGTTTGACCGGGCGGTCCGTTAAGCGCGGAGGTCCGGCTGAGGCCCCGCTTAAGCGGGCAGAGGCGTAGAAGAGGGATTCCTTCTACGCCTTTTTGCGTACCGATATACCGGATAGACGCTCTAACACCCTCATGTAACCTTCTATGTACCTGCGGGAAGCCCGTCCGGATCAACGTCCAGCCCGCGCATCTGCTCACGCAGAATGGCCCATTGCTCGCGCGAAGCCCGGATCATGGCCGCATCCGTAATCCGCTGGTCATTAATAACCCTTGAGAACCACCGCACAGCAGCGGCGAACTCCCCAATCCGGCGGTTCAACTCACCAATCAGATACATCAGCCGCGCATCATTACCACCGGATGAATCAGTCTCAAACACCTTCACATACTCATCCAGCGAATAGGCCAGGAAACGCTGCTCCTGCACCGTATCCCCTTGATAACGGTACAGCCAGGCAATATGGTGAAGCAGGCTTGCTATAATACGTTCCTTGTCCTTAATGCTCTGCGCGCAGATCAGGGCCAGCTTGTACGTCTCCAGGGCTTCCTCCCAGCTACGCTTCTCTCCGAAGTCGCGGGCCTGCCACCGTCTTCCTACTTGGGCATCGAAGGACTTCCGCTGCCAGTCGGCCAGCTTGTCTGCTGAGTTCTCCGTGGAGGCAAAGCCGCACTTCGGACAGACCCGTACCACATAATAATCGGGATTCTCCGCCTTGTAATAGGAGCAGAAGTCCGCATCGCGGCGGATGGCTTTTTTGAGGCTGGGACGTACTCTTGAGGTTAAAAATTCATGTTCACAGTTACAGCAGGTAACCTTAATCGAGTACAGCGGTATTAATTCCGGCACGGGTGCCCTCATCCTTTCACAATTACACTTTATTCATGGGGCATATTGACAAAATGATGGGCGGGACCCGCCAGCCGGCTCAGGACAAACGTACGCAGGGACTCCTCCACACCGGTCTCCTCCAGCGCCGCCTTCATGCAGGCGAGCCAATCCTCTGCCAGAGCAGGAGTGATGGGGATATGCATATGTCTGGCTCGCATCATGGGATGGCCGTGCTGCTCGGAAAACAGGGCAGGGCCTCCAAAAAATTGGCTCAAGAACTGATATTGCTTCTCCAGCACCGGAGTAATATCTTCAGGGAATAACGGGCTGAGCTGCGGGTGACGCTGCACCTTGGAATAAAACACAGTCACCAGGTGGTGTATCCCCTCAGCGCCTCCCAGGCTGTCATACAGGCTCTCTTTCGGATTCAATTGGAGGTTTCGCCTTCTTCCATATTAATCTAACTAAGCAGTTGCTTATCATTATACCAAAAAACGCGCTGCACAGTTATCCCTGCCTAAAGACATGTTCATATTCCGGGACAGGAAGGGCAGGATGCTGCCCGTGTGCAACAGAAAGCCCAGATTATTTCAAGTTTTAAACAAAAAAAGGCGCCAAACCGGAGTTCAGCGCTCGTAAGTTAATCAGTATGTTCTAAATTCTTCATCACCAGGCGGGACAAGGGAGACCCGGATCACATATACAAAAGCACAAACGAGCACTCCGGCAACTACGCTCATCACCATCACTCCATCCCTGAAAATCTATCTCAACAAGATGTGCATTAATTAAGTTTATAATACCATAATTTCAGTGAAAAAGCACCGGTAAATGTAACCGTTTTCTTCGTTTTTTTGTGCTGTTTGTCCAGCTTCCGGCATACAACTAAGCATAGAACTGGAGGCGAGAAACCGATGACCCTGAACAAAATCGCCAGCCCCCTGCTCGGAATCGTGCTGGCGGGCTGTATGCTGCTGATGCTGGTGCATCCCGCAAGCTCTCTGGATGCAGCGCTGCGCGGGCTCGCCGTCTGGTGGGATGTGCTGTTTCCCTCGCTGTTCCCGTTCTTCGTCATCTCTGAAATCATGCTGGGCTTCGGCATTGTCCATCTCTTCGGCGCTCTCCTTGATCCGCTGATGCGCCCGCTCTTCAATATACCCGGCAGCGGAGGCTTTGCCCTAGCGATGGGATATGTATCAGGATACCCTGTAGGCGCGAAATTAACCGCCAAGCTGCGCGAGGAGGGAATGATTAGCCGAATTGAAGGCGAGCGGCTCGTCGCCTTCACAACCTCCTCGGACCCGATTTTTCTGCTGGGTGCGGTCTCTGTGGGGTTCTTTCATGACGCCTCTCTGGGGCTTGTGCTTGCCCTTGCCCATTACGGAGGAGGGCTGATTGTAGGTCTGCTGATGTCCTTCCATGGCCGGGGCAGGCCGGAAGAAGCGGATACGAACTCCGTCCTTACCACTCCAGCCAGCTCTTCTGCATCTCTGGAAGGACAAGGCTCCGGCAGGCTGCGGTCTGCGCTGAACGCGATGGCAGACGCGCGCCGGGTAGACGGCAGGAGTCTCGGCGAGCTGCTTAAGAGCGCTGTTACCTCCTCACTCCAGCTTATTATCGTTGTCGGCGGCCTGGTTGTCTTCTTCAACGTGCTGATGGAGCTGCTAGCCCGTGCCGGTGTAATGTCCGCCCTGTTCAGCATGACCGGGCGGCTGCTGTCGCTGGCCGGCTTCCCGCCTGAACTCTCTGCGGCCCTGGTCAGCGGCTTATTCGAGGTGACGCTGGGCGCCCGGGCGGCGGGCGAAGCTGCCGGAGGGGTTCCGCTGCAATATAAGGCTGCTGCCGCAGTGTTCATTCTCTCCTGGGGCGGCTTATCTGTTCATGCACAGGTTGCCAGTATCCTGAACGGCACCGGACTGCGCTATCTCCCTTTCATGGCCGCCCGTCTGGTACATGCCCTGCTTTCAACGGCTCTGCTTCTCCTGCTCTGGAAGCCGGTGGTCCGCTCGGGGCTTGCCGGACAGTGGACCCTACTCCCCGCCGCCTCCGGGCTGGCCGCTCCAGAATCCGCCCTGCTCAGCAGCGTCAGCCTGCTCTGCCTGCTGCTGGCCTTCATGCTTGTCCTGTCGCTTGTGGTTCTGCTGCTGGGTAAGCTGCGGCGGCCTCCCTATGTCCGCAGGTAACTCAATATGCCACGGCTCTGCCGCTGTAGCACTGCAGCGGATTCCGGTTTTTCACAGCGCTAATATTGTGTTCCGGGTCAAGATTGATTATGATCGGTGTATGACTGAATTAGACAAAGGAGCCTGTACATCTTGAGATATTATGTTCTGGACCGCGGAGATGAATTGTCCATCCAACTAGCGGAGCAATTTCACAAGCTGGCGGCAGACCGGAATCTGGAGCTGGATGCCAAGTCACCGGAAATCGTAATTTCGATTGGCGGCGACGGCACGATGCTGCACGCTTTTCATACGTTTATCGATCAGATCCCGAACCTCGCATTTGTTGGCGTCCATACCGGCCATTTAGGCTTCTATGCGGACTGGCAGGCCGAAGAGCTGCCGTCCCTGATTGATTACATGTGCGGAGAGGTAGGGCCGCATAAACCGCGTATCGTACAGTACCCGCTGCTCGAACTGGAGATACATAAGAAATCCGGCTCCAGCAAGCACATTGCCCTGAATGAATTCACCCTTAAGGGGGTGGACGGGACGGTTGTGATCCAGGTGGATATTAATGATGTGACCTTCGAGATGTTCCGCGGGGACGGCCTCTGTGTATCCACACCTTCCGGCAGTACCGCCTATAACAAAAGTCTGGGAGGCGCTATGGTGCACCCCTCGATCGAGGCGCTGCAGATTGCTGAAATTGCCTCCATTAATAACCGGGTATTCCGGACCATGGGCTCGCCGCTGCTGCTGCCGGGGCATCATCACTGCGATATCTTCTCGCGCAAGGAGCAGCGCCTGCTGCTGACCATTGACCATAATAATATCCCGGTGGATGATCTGATTTCGGTACGCGCTCAGGTAGCGGACAAAAAAATCAGCTTCGCCCGCTACCGCCCCTTCCCCTTCTGGAACCGTGTCCGGGAGGCCTTCTTGGTCTAGCCGGATCCCTGTTGCTCATGCACAAGCGGGAACGGTATTGCGCCCTTTACAAAGGACGGTCCGTTTCTGCAGGATATCCATAATAAAAGCCGGAGATGCCCCTGCTCTCCGGCTTTTATTATGCCTATTTCCATGAACCGTGCTCTGCTCTGCAGCAACCCGCAGAATACGTAGACAGACGGAAATTTCAAATGGTATAATGGATCTATTTTACATAGTTTTCTATTTGAAGGAGCGAATCTATTGAAGAAATTAGTATCCCTGCTAGGCATCAGTCTGCTGGCCCTTGTGCTGGCGGTTCCCGCTTTTGCCGCAGACAAACCCATTAAAGTGTATATTAACGGCAGCAATCTTGCCTTCACAGCCGGCACTCCTTATCTGAAGGATAATACGGTGCTTGTGCCTTTCCGCGTTGTTTTTGAGAAGCTTGGGCTGCGGGTGCTGTGGGACTCCAAGGCGGGTACGGTGACTGGCACCGGAACAGGCCTGGATATTAGCCTTAAGGTAGGCAGTAAGCGGGCCAGTGTCAACGGAACCGTCAAGCAGCTTACTGTCGCTCCTGTCTCTAACGCCGGGACCACTTACATCCCCTTGCGCTTCATCGCAGAAGCTACCGGGGGCACAGCGGTCTGGGATTCGGCCAGCCGCAGCGTGAAGATTACCGCATCGCCCTCCTCCGCCTCCAGTGAGCAGGAGATCAAGGCTATCATTCAACTAGCTAACCAATATTATAATGAAGAGAAGGCCATCAGCTTCTATTCGCTCGTTGATGCAGAGTCGGATAATACGGAAGCTGTAAGCAATATGAATTCCCAGTTCGAGCTATATGACATCAAGAACACGATCGAGAGTCTTAAAGTCCTCAGTGTTACGGGCAATGAAGCTACAGCCTATACTGTCGAAAAAGCAGTACGAACCGGCGGTTATTATACACCGGATGAGCAGTACGAATATTTATATACGCTGATTCGTCAAGACGGCGCCTGGAAGATCTCCGAAATGGAGCTGCAGGAATCCTCCGTGCTGCTGACACGTGAACAAGGCATGAAACCGGCTTTGCTGCCTCAGGGCGATCAGACCGCGATTAAGGATACGCTCAGCAAATACTATCAGGGTATGAATGACCGCAATGCTGACGCAGTCCTTGCCTCTATGACCTCGTACGGTGCGGAAGTGGATGACTCTTACAAAGAGGAGCTAAGTGATCATTTTGAAACCTACGATCTTAGCTATGCGGTGTCTTCCTCAAATGTCTTCTATTATGCTGCCGATGAAGCCGCAGTCTATGCGGATGTGGTCATTACCGACGGTGAATCGAAGGAGACCTATACCCAGTCTCTGATCCTCCTGCTCTCCAAGTCGGAGAGCGGTACCTGGACGATCGACAACACTTATCATATAGAATTCACCGTGAAATCCTAAATTCAAAAATTCATCAAAAGGATGTATGAACTCATGAAATCAGCCAAAATCGTTACCGCACTCTTAAGCGGCTGTCTGGCGCTATCCATCGCCTGGGCTCCTGCTGCCTCAGCGGCAGACGCTGCCACCACCACCGACGCCGCGCAAGCCTCGAAGACGGAGATCATCAATGAAATTATGCAATATCTGGAGTATTACAACGTCGAGGGCGTAGACCAGGATACGCTTATCCGCGGTGCGATTGACGGTATGGTAGGCACATTGGACGATCCTTACAGCCAATACTTCACGAAGGAGGAGGCTGCGGACTTTGGCCATCAGGTCGATCTGGAATATGTCGGCATCGGGGTCCGGCTGATGTATACTGCCAAAGAGCTGTACATTGAAGAGGTCATGAGCGGTTCCCCGGCCGAGGCTGCGGGACTAAAACGCGGTGACTCCATTCTCAAGATCAACGGGGTGCGGGTGGCTGAGACGAATGGCGATGAGCTGAGCGGCAAAGCGGGCACGAAGGTGTCGCTGCTTATTCAGCGAAACGGAGCTAACAAATCCTATACGGTAACCCGCAGTGAAATTGCTACAAGCTCGGTAACCAGCAAGATGCTTAGCTCCAAAATTGCTTATATCTCCATCAACGGCTTCACCCAGACTGCCGATGAGGAATTCTCCGCCGCGCTGGACAAAATGCGTTCAGGCGGCATGAAATCGCTGGTTCTTGATCTGCGCGATAATACGGGCGGTTACATGGATAGCGCCCAGAATATCGTCTCCAAATTCATGGATGCCGGCATTATGATGTACACCTCCGACCAGACAGGTGCACTGAAGCCGGTCGCAATTACGGACGGCAGCAAGATCGGCGTTCCTGTAGTGGTATTGACCAATGAATACACGGCCAGCGCCTCTGAAGCCTTAACCGGTGCGCTTCGTGACAATAAGCTGGCTACGGTTGTAGGCACGCGCTCTTACGGAAAGGCACGGATTCAGAGCCTGATTCCTATGTCCGGCGGCGGCGAGCTGAAGCTGACCACCATGAAGTATCTGACTCCGAACAAGGAGGATTTCAACCATATCGGACTTGCACCTGATATCGAGGTCAAGGGCAAAACCGCCCAGTTGATTACCGCGCTGCAAATTGCCGGGATGAAGGAGATTGTCGCCTCTGGTGACCATCATATTCTGGATGTTAACGGCACTGCTTTTGCCGGAAATGTAGGTCTAATCAAGCAGGGCGATAAGGTATATGCCGCCTCCCGTATATTGTCTGCTCTTGTGGAGAATGAAGTCTCCTGGGATGCCAAGAACAAAAAGGTGCTGCTGACCACCGGCGCCGGTAACGTATCCGGGTTCACCCTGGCCTCCAAAGAGGCGCTGTTCCAGGACGGTGAGACCTTCATCGAGCTGAATGCCTTCAAGAAAAAGTTCCCTGCGCTCGTATGGAGCTACAATGCTTCACTGAAACAGCTCAAATTAGCTGTGAAATAGAATCTGCCCGCCTGTGGGGGCATCCGGCAAAAGGGGCTGTCCCAAAAGCCATCAAATGGCTGCTTGAGACAGCCCTTTGTTTTGAAGTAGAATCAACGTGAGCACTTGGGTGGACGCTGCGCGAACGGACCGTTGTTCCAATCGCTGTGGTCTCCAGATTTTTTTCATTCCCCTTAGCGGTGAAAATCCGGAGACCAAGGCGACCGCTGCCGCTTTTCCACAATCGTTCCGTTCTCTCCGCTGTTTAAGCGGAAAATGGACGACAATATTTATAAAAACGCAAAAAAAGAAACCTCTCTTTTGTTAAAATGGAGTTACCACACAACCATTTCAAAGGAGGGGTTTCTTTGTACATTCAATATACCATGAACCTACTTTGCTTGCCAATGGATCTCGAAGAAGATATTCCTTCGAACCACCTCGCTCGTGTCGTTAACACAGCTGTGAATCGGCTGGACGACTCCATCTTTGACGCTGCTTATCCTGGCGGCGGCCGCGACAGCTACCATCCCAAAATGCTTACTAAAGTCATGATCTACGCCTACACCCAACGCATCTATTCCTCCCGTCAAATCGCCAAAGCGGTGCGTGAGAGCATCCCCTTCATGTGGCTAGCCGGACGGCAGCGACCTGACTTTCGTACGCTGAACCGCTTCCGTTCCCAGCGGATGAAGAATGTCCTTGAAACGGTATTTACCGCCGTGCTTCAGTTTTTGGCTGACGAAAAATACGTTTCCCTGGAGCATTACTTTGTGGACGGAACCAAGATTGAGGCCAACGCCAATCGCTATACCTTCGTATGGGGCAAAGCCGTTAGTAAACATAAGTCCAAGCTGCAAGAAAAGGTACAGGCTTTGTTTGAGGGCATTGAGGCTGCAGAGAAACAAGAAGAACAGGAACACCGCGGCCAGGACCTGAGCGAACTTGGCGAGTCCGCTGAGATCAGCAGTGAGAAACTCGAACAAATGACTCAGGCGCTGGAGTCACAACTGCTTGAGAAACCCAAAGACAAGCCCCTGAAAAAAGCCGTTCGGAAGTTGCGTAAGGATTTGCTCCCTCGACTGCAGAAGTACGAACAATATCAAAAGCTGCTTGGGGACCGGAACAGTTTTAGCAAG
>NZ_JBHUKY010000035.1:48344-141315 GCF_042684125.1 Paenibacillus rhizoplanae
AGGAAAATGGCCAAAGACAGTCATTGCAGATGCAGGCTACGGCAGCGAAGAAAACTACGCCTATCTGGAAAAGAAAGAGATACAGGCGGTGGTGAAGTACAGCAGCTACCACAAGGAAAAGACTAAAGCCTGGAAAGCGAATGTTGGTAAAATCGAAAACTGGACATACGATACAGCTGGGGATCACTGGACGTGCCCAGCTGGGAACAGGCTGCATTTCCACAGGGAAAGCAAGGAGACCCTAGAGAGTGGCTATGACATTCGCAGACGGCATTACCGAAGCAGCTCCTGTGAAGGCTGCCCCCTAAAGGAGCGTTGCACGAAAGCGGCAGGAAATCGGGAGGTGGTCGTCAGCCTGGAACGGCTGCGATACCAGAAACAGGCGCGCGAAATTCTACGGAGTGAAGAAGGTTACACCTTGGCCGTACGCCGAATGACGGAGCCGGAAAGTGTATTCGGACAACTGAAGAACAACCGGGGGTTCCGGCGATTTCTGCTTCGCGGCATGGAGAAAGTGACGCTTGAGGTCGGGTGGCTTTCCCTTGCACATAATCTGCTGAAGCAAGCCGCCAATGACCAAAAACGCAGAGCAGCGATCCTCCAATAACGGGAGAATCGCTGCTCTGCTCACTTTTTGTAGCATTAAGAATGAAGAGAACTCTCTTCCGCCGTAGAAAATCTACTTTTGGGACAGCCCCTTTTTTAAGTTGCATCGAGAAAACCAGGGGTGAACAAGAAGTTCCCCCTTGGCTAATCGTTCTAACTTTCCTGCTTGTCCTGCTTATTGTCCTGCTTGTTCTGGTTATTATCCTGCTTGTCCTGTCTATTCTGGTTGTCTTGCTTATCCGGTCTATCCTGCTTGTTCTGATTCGCCTGCTTGTTTGACCGGTTGTCTTTGTGTTCTCTGTTCTGCTTGGCATTATTCGGCTGGCCTTGCTGGCCTCTGCCTTGGAACTCTTTATGGTTCTTCTTGCCTTGGCCTTCTTTGTTGCGGTGATTCCGGCTCTGATGCTCACGCACCGGTCTGTCCTTGGTTGCACGCTCCCGGCCTGTACCCGCTTGCGGCTCCCGGAGTTCTTTTACACTTACCGCCGGTTCATCCTCCTGCTCCAGATCATCGTCTACCCCGGGCTCTGGTACTTCCTTAATCAGAATATCCTTGAAGGTTCCCTCCTGCGGGGACTCCTTCAGCTTATGCAGCACAAAGTACGCACAGCCAAAATTACAGTATTCGTTAATATAATCCACCATACCTGAGATGGCTGTATCCCGGTTCACCTTGGGGTGATTATCCCGGTAAAAGCCTTTGAGGCGCAATTGGCTGTAGCCCCAGTCACCGATTATATAATCGTACCGTTCCAGCACTTCGCTGTATCTTCCGCGAAAAGCCTCCGGGTTCCAGCCGTCCTTATGATCGAGCATCAGCTCGTAACCTTTTCCACCTATAACGATCAAGCGTGTGTCGCCTGCCTTTCAATAATATCTGGGGGGGCGTTGATAAGCCGTCATTGCGCGGGATTTTGAATTTCCGGCCGCTGTTGTGGTCTGATTTCCTCTTTTTAACCGCTAGGCGGTTGAAATCAGACCACAAAGGCGTACGCTCCCGCTCCTACAATTTCAAAATCCCTCTCCATGACTCCATCAACGCGAAGGGGGTGCAACCGCCAACCCAAGAACCTCGCCGCTCTTGCGGCATTGGTTCTTTCAGCCTTCAACCCCTTTTAAAACCTAAAACCTTAAACCTTAAACCTTAAAAGCAAAAAACTGCCTGTGACTTCGTCATGCGGGGAATTTGCATAGCAAATTCTAACAAAAAGCCAAGCGACAAGCGACTTCGAAAGGTGATCTACGAAGTACGGCGTTACCGTTATTTATGCCTGTGAAACGGCACGCGCTTCACGGGCCACCGCAGCAGACTTCACCTGCTCATGGGCACGATAAGAGCTGCGCACCAGCGGGCCGGCCTCCACATGGCTGAAGCCGCGCTTCAGGCCCTCTTCCTTCAGCACCGCGAACTCCTCGGGCGGATAGTACTTCTCCACGTTCAGATGCTTCGGCGAAGGCTGAAGATATTGTCCTAATGTCAATATATCACAATCTACGGCTCTAAGGTCATCCATCGCTTGCAGAATCTCATCCCATTGCTCACCGACGCCAAGCATAATGCTCGATTTGGTCGGAATCTCCGGCTTCATCTCCTTGGCCCGGCGCAGCAGCTCCAGGGAACGGCGGTATTTGGCTCTGGCCCGGACACGGTCAGACATCCGCTCCACGGTCTCGATATTGTGATTCAGGATATCCGGATGGCTGTTCATCACGGTCTCCAGGCTCTCGCGGTCTCCCAGGAAATCAGGAATCAGCACCTCAACGCTGCACAGAGGAAGGCGCTTACGGATCGCAGACACGGTCTCGGCAAAAATCGCCGCACCCCCATCCTTCAGATCATCGCGGGCCACGCTCGTAACCACACAATGCTTAAGCTGCATGCCCTCGGCAGCCTCTGCCACACGTTCCGGCTCCAGCAGGTCCAGCTCAGTCGGCAGGCCTGTATTCACCGCACAGAAACGGCAAGCGCGCGTACAGATGTCCCCCAGAATCATGAAGGTCGCCGTGCGGTTAGCCCAGCATTCATAAATATTCGGGCAGCGTGCTTCCTCGCATACGGTATGTAACGTCTTCGAGCGCATCATACCCTTGATTTCCTGATAATCCTCACCGGTGGTTAACTTGATTTTGATCCAGTCTGGCTTGGGCTGTTTGGCTGTTCGATTAGTCAAAGTGATGAGACCCCGCTTTCGATCTGAATGTCAATGTCAATTTATTTCACAGTCAAAAGTTGCTGCCTCATATTATAGCATGTGAAGTAGGCGTTTGCCTGTTTTTGTGAACCTTGGAGTGGTCATGGATAAAAAAAGTCCTTTTGCTTCAATCTAAAGAAAAGCACCTGGCCCAGGTGCCGCTTCCGCAAACCTAAATGCAATTCATGCGTCCAAACGCAGGAGGATGAGATCATGCTGGCCTTATTAAAGAGTCCCTACACCCGCAGAACCTTGATGTGCATGTCTGCCGCCGCCCTGCTCTGGAGCGGTAGTCCTGCCGAAAGTACCCAAGCTGCCCGTTATCATAAAATTCCCGAACTCAGCTCGGGCAGTCCTGCTCCCGCAGACAGCAAAGAGACTGCCGCCGCTGACCGCAAGCAGCTCTTTGAGCAGATGGGTGCTGCAACCGGCATTCCCTGGTACCGCTTCGCTGCCATTGATCAGTACGAACGGTCCATCGCCAGGAAGAGCAAAAAAACAGCCGCCGCAGAAAGCCCTACTGCAGCGGCCAAGCCACGGCTGACCGGAATTATGATACCGGCGCCGGTATGGTCCGGTCCGCTGAACCCGGATCAGGACGACAAGCAGCCGGATTCGATCCGCTTCTTCGGCGGCTTCGGGCTGGACGGCTCGGGGGACGGCATCGCCGATCCCGGCAATGATGCTGATATACTCTACAGCATGGCCCGCCACCTGCTCAAGTACGGGGATTCCGCAACGGACTTCAATATCGGGGTCTGGGAGTACTATCACAACGGGCGGGCCGCCCAGCGCGTCTCCCAGTTCGCCAAGCTATATGAGCATTTTGGACGGCTGGACCTGTCCGGCAGCGCATTTCCGCTACCGATAGGGACCAATTATGCCTACCGCAGCACGTGGGGAACCGGCCGGAGCTGGGGCGGCGCGCGCATTCACGAAGGCACGGATCTGTTCGCGCCGCATGGCTTAACGGTGCGCAGCACCTGCTTCGGCATAGTCGAGACCAAGGGCTGGAACCGCTACGGCGGTTGGCGCATCGGTATCCGCGATATCGAGAACCGCTACCATTATTATGCCCACCTGATGGGGTATGAGAAAACCCTGCTGCGCGGGGATATTGTCACTCCGGGACAGACCATCGGCTGGGTAGGCAGCTCCGGCTACGGCAGCCCGGGTACACAGGGCAAGTTCCCGCCCCACCTGCATTACGGCATCTACCGTGACCGCGGCATTACGGAATGGGCCTTCGATCCTTACCCGCTGCTCAAGCAATGGGAGAATCAGGAATTCCGCCTGCTCCGACAAAGCAAAAAGAAAAAGTAACACCTGCATGATGCGCACCCAAATTCTGTTTCGCTTTTGCCCGGAACAGAGGTTACAGGTTAGTGCAGCATCAGACAGCCAAACGGCTCGATGTCGACTAGAATTTTGCTTGAACTGCGGAGGGTGAGTCCGCTTAACAGCTCGGTCAGCACATTTTTGTCAGAACGGAAGCTGGTTAGCTCCAGATGGTAGCGGTTGGGGGAGTTGTTGATAATCAGCCCCATTCTATCCTGCTCACTGCGCCGGACATAGCCCAGGACCCCACGCGTCTCATCTGTGAACCAGGGGCGGAAGGCCCCTCTGCGCAGCACCTCATGCTCTGTTCTCAGCGAGATCAACCGCTTATACCAGTCCAGTAATCCGGTATGCTGATTCTGCTCCTGCCAGAGCATCGGCCGCCGGCAGTCCGGGTCCGTGGCACCTTCCATTCCAACCTCATCCCCGTAATAAATCATTGGCAGGCCTATATAGGTCATCTGGAAAAAGACAGCCAGCTTCATCCGGCTCATCGCCGTAGCTTCCCGGTCCCAGCCCCGGCCCCCCTCCTTGCAGGCGGTCAGGAAACGCAGCGTATCGTGACTGCCCAGCAGCTGGAACATCGCCGAATTGGCCTGATCATTGTACAAGGCCTCCTGATGCAGCAGCTGCTCCATGAACCGGGCCGGACCCGCCGACTGCGCTGCAAAAAACTCCAGCATCGCATCCCGCAGCAGGTAATTCATGCCGCCGTCGAACTGATCTCCCCGCAGCCAGGGCCCGGAAGCATGCATAATCTCGCCGATCAGCAGCAGGTCCGGGAATTCCGCCTTCAGCTCCCGCCGCAGTCTGGTCCAGAAGGCCGGAGTCACCTCGTTGGCCACATCCAGCCTCCAGCCGTCGATCCCCGCTTCCCGCACCCAATACCTGGCTACATCTATCATGTAATCCGCTACCTCGGGATGGTCCATATTCAGCTTCGGCATACTGGCCTCCGCCTTGGCGAAGGTCTCGTAGTCAGGAGCCGGCGCCCCGCCGACCGGGAAGGAGTGGATGAAGAACCAGTCCTTGTAGCGCGAGGCCTCCCCGTGCTCCAGTACATCCCGGAAGGCAAAAAAAGTATCACCGGAATGGTTAAAGACCGCATCCAGCAGAACCTTCATCCCCAGCCGGTGAGCAGTCCCGACAAGCGTCTTCAGATCGTCAAGCGTCCCGAATCCAGGGTCTACTTTATAGTAATCGGAAGTATTGTACTTATGCCCGGAAGGCGATTCAAAGATAGGTGTCATATAAATAGCACTCACGCCAAGCTGCTGCAAGTATGTAAGCTTGTCTGTGATGCCTTGAAGCGTCCCCTGATGGTAGCTCTCAGGGTAAATCTCATAGACTACCGCATCTGAACTCCAGGCAGGCAGTGCGATGGCCTGCGGACGGTGAATATAGGCATATTGAAAGGCACCCGCCTGCTCCCTGTTCTCCGAAATTCCACGTTCCCCGTACCATGTGTATCCGCCTGCGGGATTCCCAATGTGGAACAGATACCGGCATTTGCCTGTCTCGGCCGGGACCAGAGCTTCATGTATGTCATACGCTCCGGCACAGCCGATCCGCTCCATCTCCTGCGGAAGCTCATGGCCAGGTGAATCATAACGGTCAGCGTGGACAACCGTGCAGGACAAGTTCTGTCCGCTCTGCACGAATAGTCTGAGTTTGAGCAGGCGGGGGCCTGCCGGGAAGGCGAAGGGGTCTTCCGCTGTGTGATATACGAATAACCGGGTAAGCATACTGTATAGTCTCCTTTTATGCCGCGTAGAGCAGCTTGAGCAACTGTGTTATTATGACAGGTAGAACAAAGTTCGCCATTAAGGCGTAACACACCGTAAGGACGGGAGGGAAAGCTATGAAAGTTACTATTAAGGATATCGCCCAGGCAGCGGGTGTCGCCAAATCCACTGTATCCAAGGTGATGAACGACTCTCCCAAAATATCCGCAGAAACAAAGGCCCGGGTCCGGGACATCATCAAGCAGATGAACTATACTCCGAGCAGCATCGCCACCGGACTTGCCAGACAGAGCAGTAATACGATAGCTATCCTGATTGATATGTCCAAGGAAAGCGAGTTTCTCAATCAGTTCTTCTATAACATTATCGGCGGGGTGGAGAGCATCATTGGCCCTCTGAAATATGAGCTGACCATTGCCAATATCCAGCATGACCATGCTGAAGGGCATTTTCTGCAGAGGCTGGTGCTTAATAAGCGGGTGGACGGTATTATTGCCAACACCTCGGTGCTGACTCCTGATCTGTGTGCGGAGCTGAACCGGCTTCAGTTCCCCTATATCTCCATCGGTGAAATCAATGCTCCGGGAATCTGGGTCGATTGCGACAATGAGCTGGGCGGATTCATGCTGACCCGGCATCTGCTGGACCAGGGCTACCCGTCTGTGGCCTTCATTGGCGGCGAAAAGGATGAGCCGCTCTTCCTGCGCCGTGCAGCCGGCTACCAGCGGGCACTGGAGGAGGCCGGAATGGTTGTGCAGAGCGAATGGATCATCCATGGCCGGGCGGTTGAGGAAGATGGCTATCAGGCGGCTAAGCAGCTGCTACAGAGTACTAATCCTCCCAGCTCCATCGTGTGCATGAGCAACTTCGCTGCTTACGGCGTGCTGCAGGCAGCCCGTGAATTGAATATCTCCATTCCTTCGCAGCTGGGCATTGCCACATTCGATGAATATCCCTTGTCCCCCTACACCACCCCTCCGCTGACTTCACTTGATATGGATACCTTCCAGCTCGGTGCATCCGCAGGACGGCTATTGATGGACAGGTTGGATAACAAAGCGGCGGTCATAAGCGGTCAACTGCTGGAGCCGGAGTTAATTCCCCGGTTATCTTCCAAGCGAAGCGGCAGTGTTACTGCGGAATAACCAATGGAATAACTAACGGAATCATGAAATAACGGAATAGCAGAATAGCGGGAGGAAGGTAATCATTCCTTTTTTGGGGAAACCGGTTTCCTTGAGTTGAAAATACCACGCCCCCTCCTCAATGTCAACGTCAAATCATAGAGTAAGCGTATAAGCAAAGAACCCTTTCCAGCTCTGGAAGGGTTCTTTGCTTATACGGAATCGCCCGAGCGGCGGATAAACCGGAGCACTTCATCCATCATAGCGGGACTCTCCCCGCTGTGACAGACCATATGTCCGCTTCGCTCCATAATCAGCACCTGTCTGCGTTCAGAAGGAATGGTCTGCTGGAGATAGTCAGCACTTTTGAACTTCACCAGATGATCCCGCCTGCCCTGTACAATCAAGGTCGGCACCTCCAGCTGCGGATAAACCTCGAAGCTCTCACGGACCAACCGCTGGAACTCCCGAGTGGCCTTCATGGGTGTAGAACCCCATTTGCTGAGATAATTCCGGAGCATCTCCGGGCGGACCAGTGTGCGCAGAATCTCGGCCAGGTTGAGCGGATACACCGGGGTAGACAACAAGGTGAGCGACTGAATTCTGGAAGAATACTGAACAGACAGCCGCGACGCAATCAGGGCTCCGGTAGAGAAGCCGATCAGATGTACTTTTCCGGAGCTTGAGAATAGCTGCTTCAGTTCCTCCTCGGCGCTTAGCTGCCAGTCCCCCCGGCTTGAATGGAGCAGTTCCCTTCTGCTGCCCCCGTGTCCATGCAAGGTAAACATTCTGGACCTATAGCCGTTCGCCTCCAGAAACTGAGCAAGCGGAGAAATCTCGTATTCGCCTCCGGTGAAGCCGTGTATAAACAGACAGCTCTCCATGCTTCCTCCTCCCAATCTTCTAATTCATCCATTTATAGAAAAATAAACCTTAACCACGCTGAAGTCAAGTTGCAATGGCTTCGGTGTTCTTTTAGCGACGGGACCGTCCAATTTCAAAGTCTATTCTCTCAAAGCTCAGCACGGAGGTGCCGCCGATACTGCCGCTGATCCGCGACAGATACAAGGTCCGGCCACTGCCCGCTGGATTACTGATGCGGACTGAAATGACTGCCGAGAGAAGCGACAGCACGATCGTTACCGAATTCGAGGCATTCGCCGAGAATAATACGGCTGCATGCGATGCGCTGATCTCTGGCGGGGCGCTGATATCCGGTGCACGGAAGGTGTTGGTCATTTCCACATAGACCGGCTGGTCATTGTCATTGATTATAGGTGTTAACCTGCTCGGTATACAGCGGCTGGTTATTCTGGTTAAAGACAGTCTCATTCGGCATATGCTCACTCCTTCTGTCGGTCTAGCATATTTTCATAGTATTCAAAGCTGTCCGGCAGGTTGTTTGGCGGCTGCGTATTTTTGCAGAGTAAACCCAGTCATTCTCTTAAAAGCTCCATATCCTAATATCACACCATTCGAATGGTCCTGCCCACCTAAGTGCTTCTCCCTCTATTAACCCGGCAGCTATACATGCTTAAGGACCCAGACGACGGTTTGGGTCTTTTCATGAGCAGGCTGACGGCAAAAATTGCCCACAGAAAGGATGACTCCATTTGCCAAATTTCAGTTCATTTCAGGCGAATCCGGATAATTTGCGCACACTTATTTTTGGCCGGGACCCCTCGACCCTGATCGACCGGCCGCTAACTACGGATGCCAGCGGGAACCTGACCACCGTCATTTTAAACGGCACCATCTCTAGCGTGCTTGGCGCAACCATCACTGCTGGTACTCTATCATCTGCTGGTACAGTGACCAACCTCTTAGACGGTACCATTACTAGCGTGCTTGGTGCGACTATCACTGCTGGTACTCTATCATCTGCTGGTACAGTGACCAACCTCTTAGACGGTACCATTACTAGCGTGCTTGGCGCGACTATCACTGCCGGTACTCTATCATCTGCTGGTACAGTGACCAACCTCTTAGACGGTACGATTACTAGCGTGCTTGGTGCGACTATCACTGCTGGTACTCTATCATCTGCTGGTACAGTGACCAACCTCTTAGACGGTACGATTACTAGTGTGCTTGGCGCGACTATCACTGCTGGTACTCTGAGCAGCGTAACGTCTATTTCCCAGCGCAGCTTCATTGAGCTGCCTACAACGGCAATTGCAACCTCGGATACCTATACGCCGCTGCCGGCCAACAATACCAGTGTCCTTGGCACCTATTCCTACTTCATTGTGAATACCGGAGCCAATCCGGTGAATACACGGGTCGAGATTAGTGCAGACGGAACCAACTATTTCGTCGATACGACCGGAGACAATCCGCTGCCAGCAGGTTCTGTAGACGTTATTGTGCCTGCCCGGTTCCTGAAATACACCCGCCTCTCCTATCAATCTGCCACGCCGGGTGCGGCTTCTACGCTTAATGTTATTTTTGATGCACAAGGAACGTAAGCATAATTTCCGTCATACGATGCAGGAGCCAAGAGTGCATGGATACCCATGTACTCTTGGCTGTGCGTTATTCCGCATCTACATAAGACGGCAGCAACGCATGTACATTCTTATTTTTGCAGAATACCCGGAGGAATTAAGGCCCGCGAAGGAGGAACGATCTTGAATCCATCTGCCAAACCTACACTCGGCGTACAGCTCATTGTCAACAATGAAGCCGAGCTGCTCCCCCGTTGTCTAGCCAGCCTGCAGGGCGCCGATGAAATCATCGTTGTCGATACCGGCTCAACCGACCCGTCTGTGGAGATCGCCCGCAGGTATGGGGCAACGGTCATTGAGACCCACTGGAATAACCATTTCTCAGAAGCACGCAATACCGGTCTCTCTCATGCATCTAGCAGCTGGATATTGGTCCTGGATGCGGATGAAGTCCTTCAGACCTCCATAGAGTCAATCAAGGAGATTCTCAGGGGCAGCACAGCTGAAGCCTACACGGTGCGTATAGAGAACCTGCTGGGAAGCAGGCCCGAGGATCGTCTGTATCATAGTCCCGTGCGGCTGTTTCGCGGTGGGCAGGGCTATCTTTTCAGCGGAAGAATTCATGAAAGTGTAGAGTCCTCTATTCTCATAAAACATGGGTCCGCCGCCATCGAGGCCAGTCCAATAGAGATTCTTCACTTCGGCTACCTGCCCCCGGTCATGAGCGCCAAGCATAAAATCAGCCGCAACGAGCAGCTGCTGCGTCTTACGCTTGCAGAAGAGCCTGACGATGTATTCGCCCGTTATAATTTGGCGGTCACCTGCTGTCAGGATGGAAGGCTGGAAGAAGCCAGAGAACTGCTGCTCCAGTCACTTACCCTTGCTCCGCTTCAAGCCTCTTACCGTCCCTCGATCATTCGCGATCTGTGCAAAATCGATCTGGCCGCCGGTCATGTAAAAGCGGTCGACAGCCTGCTGACCCGCGAGCTGACACGTTATGGAGATTATCCTGACCTGCATTACATGCAGGGCCAGTCCTGGGAGAGCCAAGGACTATATGATCCCGCCGTCCAGTCTTACCAGCATGCCATAGATACCATGTCTGCCCCAGCTCCGCGCAGAGCATACGTCACCGAACAGGGCATGGACAGCTTCCGCCCGCTGCACCGGATGGGGGCCATCTTCCAGCAGCTAGGGAAGCAGAAGGAGGCCGCGCAGCTGTTCCATCGTGCGCTTCAGCAGCACTCCCTGTATCTCCCCGCTCTGGAGGGGATTGCTTCTGCTTTTCAGGAGCTGGAGGTGCCGGAGGGAGAGATTGCCGCACTGTTGATACAGCTGACCGGTACAGCGCAGCGTGCTGCGAGAACCGCAATTATCGGAACTTTATATCGGCTGGGTGCTTATAAGGCAATTGCAGAGCTGCCGCCTGCGGTCTGCCCGCTGGAAGAGGACACCTTGCTGTTCCTGCTGTCTTCCTGGATCATTACCGGAAAATATCATACGTTCAGAAAGACTGCCGCCAAGCTGCGGGCTAACCCCACCCAGCTGTCACCCGAAGGCCTAAATGCGGAGACTATACAGCAGCTCTGCCTGCTTGAGGCCATTTTAACCTGGGAGCTAGGCGGGAAGCTGCAGGAGGAGCTGTGGCTGCAATCCCCTGCGGAAGTGCGTTCCGCAGTGCTTGAGATCGACAGGGAATTGTCTCTCGATTCCACTGAGCCGCAGGCAGAATTCGCTCCCTCCGGGGACTCCCCGCTGCTGGCCGAGGTGATAAGGCTCGCTGTGAAGCACCAGTTCATCGCGCTGGGCAAGCGGCTGGTTGGACGGTTTCCGGCACACACAAGCACTCTGGCAGAGGCGCTCTATGAGGAAGGCTGGCGTGCAGAGGCGGGGGAACTATTCATTGGCCTTGCAGGCAGCAAGGAGGCTTCAGGGGCAACCCTGCGGTATCTCGGAGAACTTCTGATAGATAAAGGGCATTATGCAGAGGCTGCCGGCTGGTACCGGCTTGCTCTGGGGGAATCTCCTGCAGACGATGCAGTTAGCACCGGACTGGCGCTCTGTTATCTGCATCTGGCGGAGCAGCGTCTCGCAGAAGCTGTAGAACGTCTCCAGGGGAAGGGGCAGCAGCCTCATGGTCCGCTTCAGGAGGACAGGGCAGCGGTTGCCCAATCCATCGCGGTGCTGCGCTGCACACCCTGGCATACGAAGTGGAATTACACTCAGCGGCAGAGAGGAGTTGATCTGAGCTTATGACTACGAAACCACACCAACCGCTGATTTCCTTGTGTATGATCGTCAAAAATGAAGCCGACAACCTCGCCCGCTGTCTGCGTAGTGTACGCGGAGCTGTGGATGAAATCATCATTGTGGACACCGGCTCCACCGACGCCACCTGTTCCATTGCCCGCAGCTTCGGTGCCCGGATTATTGATTACCCGTGGAACGGGGATTTTGCCGCCGCACGCAATGCCGGTCTGGCCCTGGCGCAGGGCACCTGGATTCTGGTGCTGGATGCAGACGAGGAGCTGGAGCCGGGGAGCCGGGATGAGCTGCTGGTGTGCGCGAAGCATACGGAGTATGAGGCTTTTTTTGTGCGGATTCATAATCATCAGGGAACGGAGCGCGCTTCGCAGACGCTTACGGTTAACCCGATCCTCCGAATGTTCAAGAACCGCCCGAATTATCGCTTCAGCGGCATTATTCATGAGCAGATTGCGGCTGTCATTGTGCAGGAGACCCCGGAGGCCGCGATGCATATGGGCACCGTCATTGTCCATCACTACGGCTATGCCGACGGGGTCGTGGAGCGGAAAGATAAAATCAGCCGTAATCTCGGATTGCTGAAGCAGCAGCTGGAGCAAAGTCCTGGAGATGCTTTTCAGCATTTCAATCTGGCAGTTGAATATATGCGGCTTAACGATTACGGGCAGGCGCTGGAGCATATCGGCACCTCGCTGAAGCTGGCCGAGCCGGGTACCAGCTATGTTCACCTGCTCTATAAATACAAAGTACGCTGCCTGGCGGTAACCGGTGATTACCCGGGTGCGTTGGAGGCCTGCGGGCAGGGAAGCACGCTTTTCCCGGATTATCCCGATCTCCACCACCTCAAGGGTGCGTTATTGCTACAGGTGTCGGCCTTAGCCGAAGCCAAGACCGCGCTGTGCCGGACACTGGAGATCGGAGCCTCGCCTCCCCTCTACCATACGGAATCCGGGTTAGGCACCTATCTCACCCACACGTTGCTGGGGCAGGTCTGCCAGCAGATCGGCGAAGCGCATGAAGCGGCAGCCTGCTTCACCAGGGCAGCCCAGCTCCAGCCGGACCCCTGGCCGCTGATCCCCCGGCTCACGCGCCTGTTCAAATGCACGGGCCGCGAGCCCGAGCTCCACGGCTGGCTGGCCGGGCAGCTGCCCGGCATCCTGACGGAGCAGCGCCAGGAACTACTGCGCCTGCTGGTAAGGGATGGCTGTTACACAGCGGCGGCTGATGTGCTTGGGGCTGGGGTAGGGGCGATAGAGATGGATGGTGTGGTGCAAGATTCGGGTAAGATGGATGGTACGGCGCAGAGTAAGGGTGAGATCGATAGCGTGATGCGAGATGCGGCGGCGCCGGGTACGGGTGAGATGGATAGTGTGTTGCAAGATGCGGGAGCGTTGGGTGCGGCGGTGCGGGGTGAGGGTAAGATCGATGCTGTGATGCAAGGTGCGGGAGCGGTAGATGATGCAGAGCCGGAAGTGTCGCCTACTGCTGATTTGTTGGAGCTGTTGCAACGGGCGGAAGCGGCTTCCGCAGCTGAGCTGAGCTACGATGATATCACCGGGCTGCTTAACCATCCTACAGTTGTCCCGGCGGACCGGAACACAGCACTCCCCTTATCTGCTATTGCTGCGGCTGTGCAGCCCTGGATTCTTTTGGCTGACAAGGTTCTGGCTGTGCTCGTAACTTCGGCCATGTATTCACCGGCGGCTGCGGCTGCGCGCATCACTCTTCCGCTCCCCAGATCGACCGATTAGTACATCATCAGATGATCGGAGTGGCGATAGGCTTAATTGTATTTGGTACAACTAAAACGCCTGATTGATCACCAATTTCCCGTTTAGTTGTAATTCGGGCATTTAAACATCCGCCGATTCTTCCTTTTCCCCCTTTGGGCCAGCTTTAGTTGTACAGACTACACTTATCCATAGAAAGTATACCTTTTCGCTGGTTTTACGTGTACATTCTGCAACTATCCTGCATAGTCGTTTTTTTATCAGGTAGAGCGTTGGTGTGACTGAGCTTTGCGGACTGAGGAGCGTTTATTTTGGAGAAAACGCATGACTGGGAAGAGTTACGGACTCCACGGCGCTTAAAGGCCGATATGCTGCCCAAAATCATCGGTTAGAGAGACAATAGGGTCCTCTCAGTCCGCCACTCCGTAAAAGGTGCTGTTTGTGGGGAAATAACGGCTCTCCAGTCCGTCAGGAGTATATCCGCTTGCTTTGCACTCCCACTTTTTCAATCAGATACTGTTAGGAAGGAGCTTACAGACCATGGATACTCCCGGGATCTCGCTCTGCATGATCGTCAGGAATGAGGCGCAGCATCTGGAGCAATGCCTGCTGTCTGTTCAGGGTAGGGTCTCGGAGATCATCATTGCAGATACCGGATCAGAGGATAACAGTATGGCTATCGCCCGCAGGTTCGGCGCCCGGGTGATCAGGCTGCCCTGGGAACACGATTTCTCCAAAGCCCGTAATCATACCCTACAACTGGCCTCCTATGGCTGGATTCTGGTGCTGGATGCAGATGAAGCCCTTGCTGACTGGAAGCTGGATGACTTGCAGAGTCTGCTGGAATCGGAGCGTGCGGACGGGTATTTCCTGCCTTTTATCCATTATGTGGGGGAGGGCTCCGGGCGCGAATACGTGACAGACAATGTGTGCCGGCTGTTCCGTAATGATTCACGTATCTGTTTTCGCGGGAGCATTCATGAAGAGGTGGCCTCCAGCATCTGGAGCCTCCCCGGAGGACATATCGCTTATGCCCATCTGCCTGTGCACCATTATGGCTATCTGGATGATGAGCTTCAGCGCAAAAATAAAGCCAGCCGCAATCTCGAACTGATCCACGCTGCTCTGCGGCTTGAACCAGACAGCGTTCCTCTGCGGTATGCACTGGGCACGGAATATTACCAGCAGGGACAATATCAGGCGGCAGCAGACCTTCTCCTGCCGCTGCTGGAGGAAGCTCCGCCAGAGTCCGGTTATACCGCTGACCTGTATCTCAAGACAGCCTTTGCCCTCCAAGCGGGCGGGCGGCCTGTGGACGCGGAGTCTGTCTATCGGGCCGGGATTGGGCTGTATGCAGATTTCACCGATCTGCTGGAGAGCTATGCAGGGCTGCTGCTGGAGCAAGGGCAAGCATGGCGGGCGTACCCTCTGCTCCAGCAGGCGCTGGACAGCGGGGATACCGCGCATAAATACCCTTCCTCCTCCGGCAGCGGAACCTGCCGCACCCGCATGTTCGCCGGGCGGGTCTGCGAGCGGCTGTTCCTCTACGAGGAAGCGCTGGAGCATTACAGGCAGGCGATCGGCTACACGCCTGACGATCCCGCCGCTTGGGAGCAGCTGGCCACGCTGAGCCTGCTGGCCGGCCAAGCGGAGCAGCTGACGGCATTCACCCGTCCGCTGCTCCCTGCCCTGCCCCGGCGAGTGCTGAGCAGGCTGGTGCCTGCCGCACTCAATGCCCGCGCCGCCCCGTGGCTGGCGGCGCTTCTCGCAGCACCGCACCTGCCGGAGGATATCCGGCAGGTGCTTCAGGTGCTGCTAGGGACGCTGTTCCGGGACCCGGAACAGCCCGGGGCCGCATCCGCCGGGCTTGCGCGGATGCGGGAGGATATGCCGGATAACCCCTGGGTATCCGGCTATCTGTGGGCCTTGTCCTGCCGCAGCGGCGGGATCGCCGCGGCAGGACAAGGCCTGGGGCGGCTGGCGGAGCTGCCGCCCGGGCCCGCGGCCGATTCGGAACACCGTACGAATACACCGCTTAGCTTTGCAGATTATTCTTACGAAGCACAACTGCTCCTTCAGGCAGGTGCTTGGGACACATTGCTCCTGCTTAGCAGGCCTTTTGGCGCTGCACATTTTCTCTGGAGCAGACTTCCCCTGCCGCTACTGCGAGGACTACTGGATGCACCTGTTGCATTTAAGTTGCAGTGGTGTGCGGATTACACCGGGCATTTACAACACCATAGCCTTCCCGGTGATGCTGCGGAATGGCTGCTCTATGCAGCCATTGCCCAGTCTTGCGGGCAGGTCCCGCAGCTTACGTCCGCCGATGAGCAGACGCTGCGCCAATCCGGCAGCACTGCCGCAATCACTGGTCTCAGTTATTACATGCTGCTTCTTGCGGCTGAGGTTCACCCGGAGGGGAGCATCACCGCTACGGGCAGCATTCCGTGGCTGCTGCTTGTGAAGTCGGTGCTTCAGAGCGGGGGATGACAGAGATAACAATGTCTGAGGCTACGATTGGTTTCAAAGATTAACTCATTCTCTTAAAACACTCATAGAAACGAAAGACCCTGAGGGATAGCTCCCTCAAGGTCAACTTTAAAACTTTCTGTTCAGTTATAAATATTATACTCTTTAGCAACTACCCACCCATTAAGACCATACGAAGCGGAGATCACATAGTAGTTGTAATTTTCATGTAGTAAATATTCAAGAAAATCCGCTCTTTTTTCATAATACATCGGCCAAGCGAAGTCCTTTTGCTTCTCTAACAACTCCTTGTTATCTTTGACAAATGAACTTATTTCGAATTGGCTGATATCAAGAAGAATACTCCCTTGCAACTGCGTTTCAAACCTATGCGCCAAGACATCAATGAACTCAATCATGACGGGAACTGAATTGTCTTTGCCGCCCAATGTTTGGAATGTAATTTTTGACTTTTGCAAATCAACCGTATAAGAAACAATTTCATTATCATGAATATTTTGCATTTCCCCCCAACCTCCCAGTGAAAATCCTGCTCAAAATACAACATTCCAATGCTCATCCCGGCTACATTTCAAAATTGCTGCATAAAAAGCAGGATTTTTCATCCTAAAACGCTTAGCGGGGGGCAATTCTTGCATTTTATACAACAACTCTATCATATCCCCGGATATCCCGGTCGCCGTGTTGCAATATGTACAACATTATGGGAATACAGGGGTGAAAAACATTAATTGAATGACCGTTCCTCCGGCGCCACGGCAAAAGAGGCCCCTCATAGCCAAGGCCTCACTCCTCCTGTATTCACCTGCGATAAGCCGACAAGCTTACCACCGGTCGGTCATTCTTACCGGCTTGATAACGCCTGCACCGAATTCCAGTCTGTCGATGCATAACATGCGGTTGCCCGGCTCCCGGTCCCCGATAATTCTCCGGTGATAGACAATCAGCCATTCATCCCGCTCCGGCAGATGCAGATATCCGTGATGGCCGGGGCCTTCCGCTACAGGCTCCTGTCTCTCCAGAATCGTCCCGTGGTTCGCGAACGGTCCCAGCGGATTGTCGCTTACGCCGTAAGCTACCCGGTAAGTCCCGTTCGTCCATCCTCCCATCGACCACATCAGATAATATAGACCGTCCTTGTTAATCATACACGGCCCCTCCACATATCCCGGAGGGGTGACGGAACGGATAACCTCTCCGTCCGGGAACGGAACAAACCCCGTCATCTCCTCATTCATCCGGGCCACGTTGCAATGCCCCCAGCCCCCGTAATACAGATAGATTACACCGTCATCATCCTTGAACAGATGGGCGTCGATCGGCTGCGCGCCGTGAATGAACCCGCCGATCAGGGGCCGGTGGAGATACCCTCTGTAGGGGCCTTCGGGAGCATCTGCAACAGCAATCTCCAGCCCGCCGGCTTCGCCGTCCTTCTGGATATCGTTGGAGGCAAAGACCAGATAATGACGGCCGCCCTGCTCAATCTGGGTCGGAGCCCATACCGCTCTCCAGATCCAGGGGAAATCCTCCATTTCGATGATCCCCTCGTGGGTCGTCCAATGAACCAGATCCCCGGAACTGAAGGCATCCAGATTCATCTGCCGGGTATATTCCGTAAAAGATCTGGTGGCATACACATAATGCCTGTCCTGATAGGTTCTTGCTTCGGGGTCTGCATACCAGCCCGGTACAATAGGGTTCGTGATTCCTCGCAAGCGAAACCCTCCTTTCTCCGCAACCTGCAAATTAAAAGCTGTAGAGGCCGCTCTCTTCCCGTTCCCGAATCCAGACCTGCATGAAACCGGGCTCCCTGTTGTCCCAGGCATAATAGGGAATGAACCGGAGCGGCCTGCCGTCTTCATCCTGGCTCCATAGCACCGTCACCCCGCCCAGCAGCTCCGGCAGGTGCTCCACCCGGAACGTCGCCCCGGCCGGAATAGAGAAGGCATCATAGGACCATCCAGGATGATCCGTCTGCTCCAGACAATACACCACGGGTCCCCGCTGAACGGCAACCCGCCCTCTGTCCGCCTCCACTTCCGGCTTGGCCCGCACGATATTCACGGGCATATCCAGCTCTAGCACCACCTTGTCTCCCGGCGACCAATGCCGGCTGAGCACAAGATACCCTTGATCCGTCAAGGCTCCTGCCCCGCCAATTCTGGCGCCGCCGGCCTCCAGCCGATATCCCCTGCACCATTCCGGCATACGCAGCCGGATGCTGAATTCAGCGCTTGCGGCAGGGTTCACTTCAAGCTCAATTCGGCCCTTCCAAGGATACCGGGTGCTTAGCTTCAGCCTGACGCCCAGCCCGCTGGCCAGCACCAGCTCCGCTTCGCTGTTCATATATTGATTCACCGCCAGGCCATCCTCTGTAACAGCATAGGCGTACTGGCCCAGGGATGGCAGGAAGCGGGCCAGATTGGTCGGACAGCAGGAGGTTTCGAACCAGGGCACACGATGATGTCCCCCCTGTGAAGCAAGCGGATTCTCATAGAAATATTGATCCCCGGAGAGGGAGATTCCCGACAAAACGCCATTATACATTTCACGTTCTACGACATCGGCATATTTGCCGTCCCCGAACGTCAGGTTCATCCGGTGATTCCAGAACACCATGGCAATGGCCGCGCAGGTCTCGCAATAGGCTGTCTCGTTGGGCAGATCATAATCGGAGGTGAAGCCTTCATTGTGCCTGGACGGTCCGATGCCGCCCGTTATATACATGTTGCGCTCCACCGTATGTGTCCAGACCCGGTGCAGAGCCTCCGCATAAGCGGAATCGCCTGAAGCATGAACAATATCCGTCATGGCCGTATACAGATACATCGCACGGACGGCATGGCCGGTCACCTGCTTAATCTCGCGGACGGGAACATCATCCTGACAATAGGCCGGCCCCCATTCCGGATTATCCCAGATCGCGCCCACGCCATGCCCATGGCCGCGCTCCTCCAGCAGCCACAGTGCAAGCTTCCAGTAACGCTCAGCCCTGGTCACGCGGTACAGCTTCACCAGCGCCAGCTCAATCTCCTGATGCCCCTCCACCCAGTGCCGCTTGCCGGGGCCGAACACCCCGTCAACATGATCCGCCAGACGGCAGGCGACCTCCAGCAGCTCACGCTTGCCCGTGGCTTCATAGTAGGCCACCGCCGCTTCAATCAGGTGGCCGCCGTTGTACATCTCATGCTTTTCCATATCCGTCCATTTGCCCTCTGGATTCTCCAGTGTGAAGTAAGCACACAGGTAGCCGTCTTCTTCCTGCGCTGCGGCGATCAGCCCGATGATCCGGTCGGCCTCAGCCTCAAGCCGGGCATCCCGCTCCGACATCAGCGCATAGGCAATGCCTTCAAGCACCTTGTAGACATCCGAGTCATTATAATATTTGCCTTCGTAATGCCCTTCCAGCAGGCCTCCGGCCTTGGCGAAGTTCTTGATGCGGCCGGTCTCCTCACATTTGGACAGGCAATCCGGCAGCATGGTCTGCCGGAGCACCTTCAGGCGCGGCAGCCAGAACTCATCATTGATTGTAACTCCCGTAAAAGACACACCCTGCCAGGCATGAATCTTCGCTTGTTGCTCTGCCATTTCTGTTCCCCGCCTCCTTTATCCTTTCAATCCCGTTAAGGTTATGCCCTCCAGGAAGTAACGCTGTCCGGCCAGAAACACAATGACGCAGGGCAGAACGACGGTGGCCGAAGCCGCCATCAGCAGATCCCACTGGGCGGTATAGGTGCCCTGAAACATTTGCAGGCCCAGAGCGAGGGTGAAGAGACGGTCGCTTTTCAGATAGATCAGCGGACCCATAAAGTCATTCCAGGAAGCCAGGAAGCTGAATAAGGCAACCACGATAATCGCGGAACGGCTTAAGGGGAAGATGATCCGGGTATAGATTTTCCAGTAGTTGGCCCCGTCCACAAAGGCCGCTTCATCGAAATCACGCGGAATGCTCAGATAGAATTGCCGGAGCAGGAAGATGTTGAAGATCCCCCCGCCGAAATAAGCGGGCACAATCAGCGGATACAGCGTATCGTATAACCCCATCATCTGCCAGCCGAGGAAGCTAGGGATCATCGTGACCGCCGCCGGGAGCATCATGCTGGTCATCAGGACCGCGAACACCATATCCCTTCCCTTCCACTGAATCCGTGAGAATCCGAAGGCTCCGATGCTGCTCGTAATTACGGTTCCCACCAGCACGGTGACCACGATGATGAGCGTATTCTTGAAGAAGACATCGAACGGCAGCACCGTGAGCGCCTTATGGAAATTGCCCCATTGAAACGGCGCCGGTATCCATTCGGGGGGCATGGTAAATATCTGTGATAAATTCATCAGCGAGCTGCGGATCAGCCAGACAAACGGAATGATGAACATACCGGAGATCAGGATCAGCGCCCCGTAGCCTGCGGTAAGTGAAAGCTTTGACGGCCTCAAGTCCGGTCCCCCCCTTCGTAATACACCCATGACTTCGAGGTTCTGAAGACGATGAAGGTGAAGAACAGAATAATGACGAACAAGATCCAGGCCAGCGCGGACGCATAGCCCATTTCGGCATCCCGGAAGCCCGTTCTCCATAAATAAAATACATAGAACAGACTCTGGTTATTCGGTCCGCCCTGCGTCAGAATGTAAGCTTCGTTGAAGACCTGAAAGGACCCGATAATGGTCATGATTGTATTGAAAAAGATCGTGGGGGTGACCATCGGAATCGTCACATGGCTCAGCTTGCGGAACCAGCCGCCCCCGTCCACCTCAATCGCTTCGTAATACTGCCGGGGGATACCGGAGAGTCCGGCGAGGAAAATAATCACCGTGCTGCCGATCCCCCATAGCGTGGTAAGTACGACCGAGGGGATAACGCTGCCTTCCCCGTACAGCCAGTTGCTGGTCGGCAGATGCAGACGGCTCAGCAGCGAATTGATGAGTCCCAGATCGGGGTTGAGCAGCCACATCCAGATCATAGCCGAGGCCACCGCCGGAACAATACTCGGGAGGTAGATGATGGTACGGAAGATGGCCCTTCCCTTCACATTGAGATTCAGCAGCAGCGCAATCCCGAAGGAGAGGAGAATCACCGCAGGAACGCGCAGCACGACGAAATAGAAGGTGATCCCCAGCGATTTATAGAACAGCTCATCCTCGCCTGAGAACAGCCGCATGTAATTATCCAGACCCGCAAAGGCAGTCTGCTCCTTGAACACATTATAGTCGGTCAGGCTGAGCACCAGGCTGGCGATCATGGGACCCAGCGTAAAGATGGCAAACCCAAGGATGGCAGGGGCCGTGAACAGCAGCCCGTAGAACATTCCCTTTCGCATACCGGCCTCCAATCTCGAAATTTCGGCAAAAAGAACGGCGAACGAGGATTCGGACGCCGCTCCCTGCTGCTAGTTTCGCAGTTAGTTATTCCTTAATATCACGGCGTCCCTTAATCTGAGCCTGAGCTTTTGCAGCGATCGAGTCCATCGCTTCCTGGGCGGTCTGCTGGCCGAGCCATACCTTATCCAGGGCGGGATTGACCAGATCCATAATATTGTTGAAATTCTTCACATATCCGGTCGGCGTCTGGTGGCCTTTGGTCAGAATCACATCCACGATAGCTTCTTTATAACCGGAAGGTCTGGCATCCAGATTCTCCGTCCATTTGGCCAGCAGCGCAGGATCGGTATACCAGTCCTTGGGAGACGGCATCCAGGTTCCGGCTGTAAGCATATCAATGGAGGCTTCGGGGTCAAGCAGCGCCTTCAGCAGCTCCCAGGTTTCCTGGGGATGCTTGGTAGATTTGAAGATGGAGAACATGCCGCAGACCACCGTGGTGACCGGCTCCTTCATTACAGGCATCACCCCGACATTGAAGTTGAACTTCGATTGGGCGAGTCCTGCGCTTGCCCATTGTCCATCGACTGTCATCGCTACCTTTTTGGTCTGGAGAGCCACATTCGTTGCGGGAATGTTCTTGGACTGTACAGGTGAAGGGGATACATGATGCACATTCATCAGATCGGATATTTTCTGAAGGGCTTCGACCGCTTCCGGCTGATTAAGGCCGAAGGTTTTGCCGTCCGCCGAGATGAAATCCCCGCCGTTGGAATAGATGAAGTTGCTGTACACCCCCCACCAGGTGGAGATATTTGCTCCATATTGCTTGATTTTTGCCGGATCAAAGTCCGGGTCGGCCGCTGTTTTGCCGTTCATGTCCACGGTCAACTTCTTGGCAACCTCGACAAATTCATCCCAGGTCCAGGCATCCGCCACATTCGACGGAGGTGGTTCAACACCGGCCTCCTTGAAGATATCCTCATTGTAGAACAATCCGAAGGATTCCGGTCCCGGTCCGATGCCGATGACATTGCCCGGCTCCAGCGAATAGGTGATATTAGGCACCAGTGTATCCGGACTGATATCAGCATCCGTATCCAGGAATTCCTGAAGATTATAGAATTTGCCCTGCTCCGCCATCGGAAAAGCAATCGTGCCCGATTCCATCATGGCAATGTCGGGAACATCATTCCCGGCGACCATAGTCGTCAGCTTGGTATCATAATCAGCGGCAATATGCTGAAGCTCGACCTTAACGTTGGTATGCTTGGCCTCGAAATTCTGAATCGCTTTTTTATATGGAGCCACTTCCTCCGGTGATCCCCAGACAGTCATCCGCAGCTTAATATTCTCCTTCGATCCGGAATTTCCGGAAGATGCGGAAGTGTCAGGGCTTGCAGTATCCGACTTCGAGCACGCAGACAGCACGGCGGCAAGCATCAGAACCAGAGCCAATGTGATGAAGACTGATTTCCTGGGTTGCGACATATTCCAAGCCCCTCTCGATTTCTAAGTTCAACGGGTTCATAGCTGCAGTCTATGATGCCTTTATTATAAAATAGAAGATAGCGCTTACATAACCCTAATCTCTTTGTATTGGTGGACCTGGATTGGCTTATAGCGGCAACGCAATCACTACCTTCGTGCCTGTTCCCGGAGTCGAGGAAATGGATATCCCGTACTCGCCGCCGTAGGTCATCTGAATGCGGTCAATAGTATTTTTAATGCCCACGGAAGAAGATTTCTGATACAGAATCCTCTGTACCGTCTCCGCACTCATGCCCCGGCCGTTGTCGGCCACCTCGTAATGCCGGGTTCTGCCGTTAATCCAGCCGCGGATTCCAATGAGTCCGCCAGAGCCGGTCTGATCGAAGCCGTGAAGAATCGCATTCTCCACAAAAGGCTGGAACAGCAGTCTCGGCACCTCATGCTCCATGAGCCGGGGGTCCATATCATACTCCACGGTGAACTTATCCTCGAAGCGGATCGACATAATATAGAAGTAATTACTCATCCAGCTCATCTCTTCGGACAAAGGTACGGCATCCCATGTCTTCCTGGAGGTATAATGCAGCATGTTGGACAGGCAGACAAGCATCCTGCTAAGCTCCTGCTGATCATTCTCAATTGCCGTCCAGTTCATCACATTCAGCGTATTGTACAGGAAATGCGGATGCATCTGCATGTTCAGTGCCTGTATCTCGGCCTCCTTCTCCTTCAGCTTGATCTCGTAATTCTCTGTCACGAGCAGGTGAATCCGGTCATTCATCCGGTTGAAGCGCTGCGTCAGCATGCCGAACTCGTCATTGCTCACCACATCCACGCGGGTCTGGAAATCGCCTTCGCCCACCGATCTCATCGCACTGAGCAGACGCTTGATGGGCTTAGTGATTTTACCCGCAATGAAATAAGCGAAGATCAGGGCCACAATCCCCATCACAACGGCCAGGGCGGTAATAGAAGTCCGGATCACTGGCACCAGGCTGCTCACCAGCCCTGCCTCCGGTATCCACACGACAGACATCCAGCCGGTCACCTCCGAACGGTCGAAACAGACGATCACGGCTTCGCCGTTCAGCGTCATTCTCCGCGCCCCGCTTTTCTCCCGCTGGAGCTCGTTCAGCCACGCTTCCTTATAAGTCTGGGCAACGTTCCCCGGCTCACTGCTGGCGACCACCTTATCCTGCGGATCAAGTACCATGTAGCGCGAGCTTCCCGGAATGCTGTCTGCATACAAGGATTTGAGCACCTCGGATTTGAAGCTTATGGCAAGTACGGGGCGTTCCACTCCGGCATCCATTTTGGCAAGCTTCGTATTGCTCAGATAGGTGAAATCCAGCAGCCGTGTAGCCGAGAAGAGATAACGGAACTCCAGATTTCCGCCTTGCAGATAGGGCTGGTTGAACATGGAGGCGAACTCATAAGTCGGTATCCACACCAGCTTCCCTCCCGCCTGCCGGGCCATACGGTATATATCCGATTGCGTCGGTTCTCCTTGAGGCAGGGGTTGTCCGAAGGTGAAATAGGAGGTCCATAGCTGATAGGCAAAGATATCCTGGTTCTGGGAAAATGTTTTGCTGAGCACAGCCGTCACCTGCCGGTCAGCTGCGAACAGCTCCGCTTCATTCGCGGGGTCCAGCTGGTTGAAGATGCGGAACAGATCCTTATCGAGAAACAAGGACATGCTGTTCTGGTCCACGATCCGCAGCTTGGTGTCCATAACTTCATTATTTTTCCTGACAATCTCATACACATTCTTCTGCGCCTGCTCTGTGATAATCTTCAGGCTGGTCCGGTAGAACAAAGCCCCCAGAACGAGCAGGGGAATGGCGATCAGCAGAATATAGCTGGCCAGCAGCCGGTAACGGAAGGTGATCTTCATGCCTCACGTTTCCTTTGCGACAGCGCGTGCTTATAGGCTTTGGGCGACATGCCGTAATACTTCTTGAATACGCGGCAAAAATATTTCGTATCCTGAAATCCGCATTCCAGGGATACCTCATATATTCGGAGCGGCTCCCCGGCGAGCAGCACCTTAGCCCGCTTCATCCGGGCCGCCGTCACATGCTCAGAGAACGTTTTTCCCGTCCTGTTCTTGATCAGTGTACTGAAATAGGAAGGGTTAAAATGGAAATGATCGGCTGCCCGCTCCAGTGTAAGCTCCTCCTTCCTATGCTGCTGTATCCAGCTTAGGCATTCAGCGATCATGCTCTCCCCCTGATCCTGCCGGGATACGGTTAAGGCCAGATGCGCTTCCCGGAGTGCCTGCCCCAAATGGGCCACCAGCTCCCGGTACGAGCGGCATGAGCGGATAAGCATCGTAGCCGTACCGGTCAGCTTCTGCTGCGCTCTCTTATCCAGAATGTCCTGATGCTCATTACGGATCTGCAGCAGCATCAGCGATGCCTGCTCCTTCAGCAGCATAGGGCTGGCATGTCCACCGTCCGCAAGCTGGCAGAGGGCTTCCACACAAGCTTCCAAAACAAGCGCAGCATCATCCATTTTCAACGCCTCATAGACCTTGCTCCAGTCAGGAACGGCCTCAAGGGAAGAAGACCTAATCTCATCTGAGAACAGCAGCCCCTGCCGGAAATCATAGAAGTTGTAACTGTTGGCCGTTCTGGCCGCCAGATAGGACCGCGGCGCTTCCTCCCGGAGAGAACGGCATTCCGGGCCAATCCCGTGAGTGAGCTGTCCGGTATGCGCCCAATCCGCCGCCAAGGACTGGGCGATGGACCGGGCTTCTTCCCGCTTGTCCCCGGTAAGGCCTTCCAGGGTAATCAAGGTAACGGCGGCAAGAGGGCCGACCTCCGTCATCCCGCTCAAGGGAATCGTGATGGCTTCCCCCCACCTGCTCCAGGCCTGCTCCAGAGCACGGATGAACACGCCGCTGTCCTGCCTCTCCCCGCTGTCCTGGCAGGAGTTCAGCTCTGAATACACAGCGACACCGCTCTCCCGCAGCCAACCATAACCGTTCAGCTCCGCCAGCTCGGCCACGGACGCACTGCCGTTCAGCCAGGACAGCATGAGCCGGTTCAGGTAGGCGGAAGAAGCGAGCTTAAGCCGGCGCTGCATCTCTTCCTCTTCACGGCGCTGCCTCTGTTCCGCTGTCAGCAGAAGGTCGATCCGCCTTAAGACCTCTGCTATTTTCTCAATCTCCACCGGCTTCAGCAGGTAATCATAAGCGCCATGGCGAACCGCCTTCTGCGCATACTCGAATAGATTGTAAGCGGATACCATGACAACCCTGGTTTTAATATCCTCTAGCTTAAGCCGTTCCAGAAATTCAAGTCCGTCCATGACAGGCATGCGGATATCCGTCAATATGGCATCCGGGTGGTGAGCCTTCACCGCTTCCATGGCCGACAAGCCATCCTTCGCCACTTCCACCTGATCCTCCGGCCGAAGGCGCCCGATCAGATTAACCATCCCTCTAAGATGCCTGGGCTCATCATCTACGATCAATATTCTCACTATGCTCAGCCTCCCCGGCAATGGTTTGCAGTTCATAACAGCCGCAGTGTTGCCCTTATTATAGAAGCCATTCCGGTTCATTCCTAGTGGATTCATATTGGAAAGGTGGATTTGAATTAGATGCTCCGCCAGCCTGCCAACTAATTCCGCACTGTATCCGCATAAGCCCATAACAACCCGTACCTACAATAAAAAGGACTCCCATTCAGCCATCTAATGACTGCCGGAGCCCTTTCCCTATTTTCTATTTCTATGTTTCTCTGCTCCCCTTACTCCGACCCTTCCCCGGCATTCCCGCTCACATCCGGGGCATTATTACCGCCTGCGGCAGGCGCGGGGCTCTCCCCGCTGCCCGCATGTCCGTCTGATCCGCTGGAGTTGGAGCTGCTGTTACCGCCTGCTGGTGTACTGTCCACGCCGGGGCTGCTCTTCTCGGTACTCAGCGAGGGGGCCGGAATGGCGATGCCCGGCGCACTGCTGCCGTTCTCGCCGACAGGCTTGCCCTGATTGTCATAGTAGTACATCGGAACGTCACCGACCACCATCAGGTAGGAGACGGGGATCTCTGTATCCACCACCTGCGGCTCCATATCAAATGGAATGACGACGGCTACCTCGGTAATAATATGAATGAAGACTTCAACGAGAATCATATTGATTCCCGCATTCTGCTGCCGTGTGTTCAGCTCGACCTTCACTGCCCCCTGAGGCTCCACCTTGATCGGAATATCCGGCCCATAGGAGGCAATCAACGGACTGCCGAGCGCCTGCCCGAGCGGAATATATTCCGTCCGGTTATGCAGCTCCTGGAGCGTGGACTGGATGACTTCGGCGGCCTGCGAGGTAATCCGCATATGCTCCTTGTAGTTGAGCATGAAGCCGGAGATTTTGCCGTTCTTGTCTGTCTTCCAGTCAATCAGCGCCTCGGCATTCCCGCCGTCCGCCACCTGGGACGTAATCGCCTTGTTAATCGATTCCGTGGCGATCTGCTTCACCCGGATCTGTGCCAGATGGAGAATCGGCGGCTTCAGATGCTGCTCCACATAACGCAGCCCCTGCAGCACCGCCATAAGCAGCAGCAGGCTCAGAACGATCCAGAATCTGCCCCGTCTGCGCGGCTTCTGCCCCTTGCCCCGGGCAGCTTCCTGCCGCTGCCCGTCCCTGCTGCCGAACAGGCGGAAGCCACCGCCACCGCGCCCGGCCTTACGCCAGGCCCGCTGGCCCGGAGCGCCCGCTGCTCTCCCGGACGGCTTCACTGTCCCGTAATCCGCTACATCCCCGTCCAGCCGGACGTCGGACCTGGAGGGCTTCGCCACGAAGCCCCCGCTCCGCCCCCGGCTCCGGCCAGGCAGACCCGCGCCGGGTCTTGACGGCTTCGCTTCGAACCTTGCTCCCGGACCCGCGCCCGGCGGCCGGATTCCCGCTCTGGACGGTTTGGCCTTGAAGGCCTGGCGGCGCCCGACCGGCCCCCTCAGGCCGCTTCCGCTGAAGTCCGGCAGACGCAGACGCCCGAAGAGCGGTACGCCTGCGCCTCGTTTCCCCCATTTTCTGATTCTGCCCATGCCCTGCAGTCCCTCCCGACATTCCTGCGGTCAAGCCGCTCCCTGTACTAATAGGCTATTCGGCGCACACGCAAAATAACCCCACAAAAGTGGGGTTATCCTGGAAGTGAAGAACCTAATGCCCCGCCCGCCTGCGCTTATCCTCCTGAAGATGCCCCCAATGCAGCCGGACAAAGATAGCAAGCAGAATCAGCATAAATACGCCGTACCACAACAGAAAACCGTTCCAGTCCTCACGCGGGACAATGAGCGAGGAGCTGAGCGTACCGAACAGCCAGATAAAGGACAGATTGCCGAGCACCGTCCCCCAGACAAAAGCTGCCGGCTTCATCGGAGACACGGCTGACATCAGATTGATGATATTGCTGGGCACAATCGGAATCGTACGCAGCAGCACCAGCGTCCAGATGCCGTAGCGATCCAGATAGGTCTGCCATTTCTCATACTTCTTGAGCTTGTAGCCCCATTTGCGGTCGAACCAGTCGAAGAGATAGCGCCGGAAGAGAAAATAAACGACTACCGCGCCCAGGTTGCAGGCCAGCCAGCTGACAGCCATCCCGCCGATCACTTCGAATACAGAGACATGGAGCACAATCAGAATCGCCAGGGGGAAAAATCCGAACAAGCTTTGCAGCACGGCGAGCGGAAGTGTAGCGAATACAATGGACGGTCCGCTAAGTCCAAGACTCTGCAGCAGCCAGTCAATCCAGGCATTAATCATCTCGGTCATGGAGCGCTCTTCCTTTCCTGACTCCTTGCAGCATGTAAAGGAACCGCTCATTAACGTTGAAGAAAAACACCCCTCGCGGGGTGTTTATTGACAATAAATTGAAATATTCTACTTGAAGAGCCGCTTAAAACAGGAATAGGAAAAGGACAGTGGTTAGCGGTACAAGTTACAGAATTGTTGCTTATTTTCTCTCATCATAGCACACATCGGTTTCCGCCGCCAGATCACTGAGCCCTCCAGATTTCACTTAAGCAGAAACGCCGGCCATCCACTCATTAACCTTCGCTTCATTGTTCTCTACCCAGTCCTTGGCTGCTTCTTCAGGCGATTGTCCGCCTTGAATCTTGACCATAACCTGCTCCATATCCTCTGCGGTCCACTTGAATTGGCTCAGGAACTTGTGCACATCAGGCATATCTTCCTTCAGGCCTTTGCGGACCATGGTATGAATCTGCTCGGCACCGCCGTAGACATTCTTCGGATCGTCCAGGTACTTGAGGTCCATGTTGGCGAACATCCAGTGCGGAGTCCAGCCGGTGACTACAATCGGTTCATTCTTGTCAAAAGCCTTCTGCAGCTCCTGCGCCATCGCCGCCGACGAGCTTTCCAGCAGCGTATAATCGCTCAAGCCGTAGGCTTCGAGCGCTTTTTCCGTAGCCGTCATAATTCCGGCCCCCGGCTCAATTCCGATAATCCGCTTATCCAGCGTTGCTGCTAGCTCCGCATTGTTCAGATCCTCAATGGAGTTAATCTCCATATAAGCGGGAACGGCAAGCCCGGTCTTCGTTCCATCCAGATTCACACCGGCATCCTCAATGTCCTTGCCGTATTTCTCCACATAAGAGGCATGGGTGCTTGGCAGCCAAGCGGCTACCATCGCGTCTGCGCTTCCGTCAGCAATCCCTGCCCACATCGGTCCGGCATCGACCTGCAGCATCTCCACCTTCATGCCGAGCTTCGTCTCCAGCACTTCCTTGACTACGTTTGTACTGGCAATCTCAGAATCCCAGGCCACATAAGCCAGCTTCACCGTACTATTATTATTGGACGAACAACCAGCTACCAGGACTACTGCCATGAGCAGCATCAGCAAAATTAGCGGTCTACGCTTTATCGATTGATTTCTTTTCATATTATTATACACTCCTATCCTTGTGGTTTGGATTTGAACAGCTTCTGGGTCAGACGGTCCAGCAGTATGGCAATAATAACAATGGCGATCCCCGCCTCGAAGCCCGCGCCGGTCTTGGCCTGCGATACCGCACGGTATACATAGGCTCCGACCCCCTGGGCCCCGATCATGGACGAGATAACGACCATCGACAGGGACAGCATGATCGTCTGATTAATACCGGCCATAATGGTCGGCAGTGCGATCGGCAGCTGCAGCTTGAACAGCTTCTGGCTTGCGGTTGAACCGAAGGCATCCGCAGCTTCCACAAGCTCCGGCGACACCTGACGGATGCCCAGGTTGGTTAAGCGGATCGTTGGCGGAATCGCAAATATAATAGAAGCAATGACGCCGGGAACAACCCCCAGCGAGAAGAAGGAGACGGCCGGAAGCAGATAGACGAACGCCGGCATCGTCTGCATGAAGTCTAAGATAGGGGTGGCGATATTCTGGAAGGTCCGGCTCTGCGCACAGAATACTCCCAGCGGAACCCCGATAACTACAGCCAATAAGGAAGCTGTCAGCACAAGGGCCAGCGACTGCATCGACGGGCCCCATAACCCCAGATTATCTATCAGCAAAAGCCCGAGCACCGCAAACAGCGCCATCCGCCATTTGCCAATCCAGTAGGCCAGAGCAGCGATAAGAAGGGTCAACACAATGGCTGGCAGGAAATTCAGCGCCGCATCAATCCCGCTCACCATTCCCCCGATTACAGCATGAATGAAATCAAATATAGGGCCGAAGTAGGTCGTGAGCCAATCTTCGATCCATTCTACGCCCTTTCCGAGCGGTATCTTGGGTATATTCATGAACCTAATCCTCCTTCAGGAACCGCGTTACCGGCCAGAGCAGACAGCACAGCCCCTTTGATAACAATGCCCTTCAGCTTCTCGCCTTCCCCTACTACAGCAACGGGCAGATGTGTCTCCGACATCAGCTCGAACAGATCATTCAACAGGGTATCCGGCTGAACACGTGGAATATCACGCAGCATCACATCGAGTATGCTGCGGTTCTCCTTCAACGCCTGTGAGGCATTATCCGCAGTCAGCAGACCTTGCAGCCGCATCTCGTTATCCGCCACATACAGGCTGGATACGCCGCTGTCCCGCATAAGCTGCAGGGCAACCCGGGGTCCGCGTTCCGGGCGGATCATCTCCGGCTTGCGCATCACATGAGAAGCGGTCAGGACTTTGGACAGATCCACATCCTCCACGAAGCGCTCCACATATTTGTTCGCAGGCTGGATAAGAATTTCTTCCGGCGATCCGATCTGGACAATGACCCCGTCCTTCATCAGGGCAATACGGTCCCCGATCCGCAGCGCCTCATCCAGATCATGCGTGATGAATACAATCGTCTTCTTCACTCTGGACTGCAGCTCCAGCAGCTCCTGCTGCATATCCTTGCGGATCAGCGGATCAAGCGCACTGAACGCTTCATCCATCAGCAGGATGTCAGGATCATTGGCCAGACCGCGCGCCAGGCCGACACGCTGCTGCATGCCCCCGCTAAGCTGATCCGGACGGTGATTCTCCCAGCCTTTTAGACCCACTAGCTCAAGAGCCTCCATTGCAAGTCGGGTTCTCTTACTTTTCTCCACCCCTTGAACTTCCAGTCCGTATTCTGCGTTGGCCAGCACACTGCGATGCGGGAACAGCGCGAACTTTTGAAAGACCATGCCGATATTCTTGCGCCGGAATTCTCTTAGCTGCTCCGGGCTCATCTTGACAACATCCTTGCCCTTGAACAGCACCTGGCCCCCGGTGGGCTCAATCAGCCGGTTCAATAGACGGACGAGCGTGGATTTACCGCTGCCCGACAAGCCCATAATGACGAATATTTCTCCTTCTTCAATGCTGAATTCGGCTTTGTTCACTCCGACCGTCAGCTTGGCTTCCTTGGCGATTCTTTCTTTGGACCAGCCTTGTTCCATTAATGGAAGCGCCCGTGCTGCATCATGACCGAATACTTTGGTTAACTGTTTCACCTCTATAATTGCCATGGTGACCTCCTTCTCCCCTTATACTTTCGGGTTAATGCTACTGACCTAGTGTAACGGACTTACGAAAAGAGAAGCAAAGCGCATATTCGGTTAAAATTTAGTGTACAGTTTTAACTTTACAAACTTTACGTATAGAATACTCTGTTTAACGCCGTATTCCGTTACTGATGAATTCTTTACTTCTTGCCAAGGATTTGATTACAATACACTGGAGAGGTTTCTAGCCTGTCAGCCTATTCCTCAGGAGGGACATCATGAACGATTTAGAGGGGCTTCTGCCCGAGCAAATAGAGAAAATCAGCAAGGCCCGTGAACGAGTGATCGATTCTATCGGCAAAAACATGGATTTATACGGCATCACCTTGTCCATCGGGCATTTATACGGTTACATGTACTTCAAGGAGGGCCCGGTCACACTGGATGAACTAAGCAGTAACATGGGCATGAGCAAGACCTCGATGAGTACTGGAGTGCGTACACTGCTGGATTTGAAGATGATCGACAAAGTCTGGGGCAAGGGCACCCGCAAGGATCTGTTCGAGGTGGTGCCCGACTGGCATCAGAACTTCAGCGACTACTTCTCCATTAAATGGAGAAAAGCAGTGGAAGGAAATATGACCGCCCTTAACAAATCGCTCGCCGAAATCCGGCAAATGCAAATCGATTATGCGGACGAGCCGGACCTCTCACGCCTGCTCCACACCGACGAGATCAAGATTGAGGAAGCCATCAAATATTACCGCTGGCTGCTGAAGCTGATCGAGTCGCTTGAAACCGGCAAGATCTTTGAATTAATCCCTAAAGAATAATATCAGCTATAGGCGTTCAAACTATTCTGGACAAAATCATCCTAACGGATGAATGGGATTACCTCCACGCTGGCAAATGTAATATTGTTTTCCACATGCATTCGGGCCATCGCCTGCGTTTGAGCACATTGTATGCTGTTTTTCGCATACATTTGATCCATATGATGCTCTACCAGGAAAACTATAGTTTCCATACAAGTATCAAAACGGCCGCGCCCCTTGAATTCAAGGACCGCGGCCGTTTTCGCATGCTGATGTGCTGTCTTTCGGCAGTTATACTACCGGCAAATCACGCCGTCTTCCGTTAGCTTACGGGTTCTCCACCAGACTGACGTCATCGATGTAGATATGATTGCCTGCCTCGATAGCCGCATTCGTCTCTGTGCTGTTGCCGGGATTCAGCCCCAGCAGAAAGACCAAATGAACACCTGCATCGGTCCCGCCGTTCATGGTGAAGGTGTAGCTGAAGCGCTGCATTTCGCCAGTCAGCGCAGCGGCGGTTGTCTGCAAATATTTCGTATATTCCCCTCCGAAATGCTCGACTGCTACTTCAATCAGCCGGGTGATATCCGAACGGGCGCTGAAGGCCAAGGTATAGCTTTTACCCTGAGTGAGCTTCAGATCCCTGTAATCTACCTGGGCGGCGTAGTTGGCAGATCCCGTGAAGCCCAGCGACACCTCAAGCTCGCCATTCTGGACTGCAGCATTTCCGGCGCCCTCGAAGTACTGGGTCCAGCCCTTAAGAGCCGGCTGTTCATCGAATGTACCGTTATCCAGTGTGCCGCTGGCAGGCTCCGTGTCCGGTACGTCCGTTACCTTCCTAAGCACAATGTCGTCAAAAGAAATCGTATGCGCCGTATGGTTCGCCGTCTTATCTTCACCCAGTGTCGCACCAATCAGATAATTCAGCTTCAGCGGATTGTCATTCGTCACACTAAACTGTGTGCTGTAAGTCGCCCATGTGGCTGTAATGTCGAACTTCGACTGAGCCGCTTGGGCAGAGGTTCCGCTGTATTCCACGACTATCTGCCGGGGAACGGTAGATTTCGCTCTGAAGCTCAGCTCATAGGTTGCGCCGGCTTCAAGCGGGATTTTGTCCTGATAGAGCTGGGTATGCCAGGCTTGTGCCCCGGCCGCCGTGATCAGCACCTCCGCTGCTCCGTCCACCACTTGGAAGGACGAGGCTCCGCCTTCGCCGGACCAGGTGGACCAGCCTGAGCTGCCGCCGGTGAATGATCCGTTAACGACCAGATTGTTATCATTCGCCAGTAAGGTCTGCACCACACTAGCGTTGACATACCCTTCGGCTTCCACGGTAATGATATAGCTTCCCTCTGCCGGGAAGGCGGCAGGCTGAATTGTGATTGCTCCCGGCCCTACATGATACAACTCTGCCGCAAGCGTGGCGCCGTTCACTTTAACGGACTTAATGCTGCCGGACCACTCTGCTTTCTGGATGAAGGTCAGCTCAATCGGCTGTGATACCCGGTTGGCTGTGGAATCTGCTAGCAGCTCCTGCGGCTTCGCCGGGGCGTCCTTGATCTCGAATCTGACATTGTCGATGATGATGTCATGACTCTGCGGAACACTCACCCCGCCCACCTTGCCGAGCAAGAATTTCAGTGACAGCGTATCATTCGCCCCCTGCCGGAATTCGAACCGGTAATGCTTCTTCTCCGGTGTCAGCTCCACCGTCTTATCGATGGAAGGGGAATAGCTCGCATTCTCTGCCTTCACATTGATCTGCCGGGCCACGCTGGCGCTGGCATCGAATTCAACCACATAATCGAGGCCCGCCGCTGCCTTCAGGTTATTCTGGAAAAGCATCACCGAATACGCCTGATTGCCGGTGTTCGTAATGCTGAATTTGGCTGCTCCATCCACCGCAGCCGCAGTGCTCTGGCCGCCGTCTTCTGTAAGCAGCCGCTCCCAGCTCGTAAGCCCGAAGCTGAAATCCCCGTTCAAGAGCGGGTAATAGGTCAGATCAGGATCATAATAGGAGCTGGTGCGTACCAGCATGAATTGATCCAGCAGCACTGTTCCAGTGCCCCCGGTCAGGCGCAGGATGAATTGTCCGAGATGATCCGTAGCTCCCGCGAGATTCTTGAACACCGCTTCAGCCTGCTGATGGCCCGCACTCAACTGAACCGGCTGGGAAGCATAGACTACGCCGTCATGGCCGCGCAGTGTGGCAATTGCTGTCCTTGCGGAGGAGCTGTCTGCCTCGAAGGTCAGCTTGTAATCCTGGCCTTGCACCAGGAAGATCCCCTTCTGTTGCAGCGTAACCTCGCTGCCGCCGGTGTCAGCGCCTGTAATGTCCAGCTTCAGGCGGCCTTCAGTGTCAACCTGCGGATTAACCTCCGCATCTCCTGAAGCATCGATATGCCAATAGCTCATCCGGTCCGGTTCGCCCAGATCGAAGCTGCCGTTGTAGAGGTGATTGCCATTGCCGAGCGGCGCCTTGGCGCTGTCATGCTCGAAGGGGATACTGCCGATTTCTTCAAGCCGTGCATTGCCAAGCCATACTGGGGAAGCATTGGTCCCCAGATTGAACTCAATCCGCGCGGCATTGTCCGAGTTCTCCTTCATCTGGAACATCGTCTCGTAATGCTGAAGCTGCGGGGTCAGCACCGCCTTGAACGCCGGGGAATAGGACGGGAAGCCCAGCGGTGCGCCGCCGGTCAGCCGGGCTGTGAACTCCCTCGCCGTATCCGTTCTGGCGTCGAAGCTTAGCTTGTAATATCTGCCCTTTGCCAGCGAGACAATGGCCTGCGGCTGAATCGAATAAGAGTTACCGCCCGGCTTCAAAATGTTTACCTTGAGGAGATTCACGCCGCCTGCCTGCTCCAGAGACAGAGCCGCATCCGCGCCTTCATCCTTGTAGAGTATCCAGTGGGCTGTATTCGGGATGCCCATCCCCGGATCTCCCTCCACCTGCTGCGTGAACCCGCTGTTATAAATGAAGTTCCCATCTGCCAGCGGCGGCTTCGCCCCCTCAAGATAAGGCTCTTTCTCCAGCTCAACCGGAACCGGCTGCCGGTATTCGCGTCCGGTCAGCTCATAGATTCTGACATAGTCAATCTCCATGGAACTCGGAAATACCGTTTCTTCCGTAGGGTTACCGTCAAAGTTGCCGCCGACTGCCAGATTCATCAGCAGGTGGAACTTCTGGTTGAACGGTGCCGGATACGCATTGATAGCGGGCTGTCCGCTACTTTTGCTGTACCAGTCATTCTTGGTGGAGAACAGCACCCCATCCACATACCAGCGGATCTCTCCCGGCTCCCACTCAATGGAGTAGGTGTGGAATTCTTCAATAGTGGAACCGCCCGGCAACACATATTCCTTGCCGGAATAGACATTATCCGGCCACTGGGAACCATAATGGATCGTTCCGGCAACCACATTCGGGCGGCTGCCCCAGCCTTCCATAATATCCAGCTCCCCGGAGGCCGCCCAATTGCCGTACACATAATTCTCCGGCAGCATCCAGATCGCCGGCCAGAGCCCCTTGCCTGTTGGCGCTTTCGCCCGGATTTCGAATTTGCCGTACACCTTGCTGTACAAGCCATTGGTCTTGATTCTGGTGGAAGTGTACGGCTTGCCGCCCATTGCCTCCTTGCGCGCGGTAATGATTAACTTGCCGTCCTGCTCCTTCACATTCTTCGCGTCATTGGTGTAATACTCCAGCTCATTATTGCCCCAGCCGGGATTCCCGACAGCGGTGCCATCGCCGAGATCATAGGTCCACTTCGCAGGATCGATAACATTGTCATCGAATTCATCATTCCACACCAGACTCCACGGAACACTGGTCGGCGTTGGCGTCGGCTCCGGCGTAACTACTGGCTCCGGCGTCGCCGTGACAGCCGGTGTAGCCGTCGCAATCTCTCCTCCCCCAGCAGCAACAGGCGGCTGGCTGGCCTGCGGCGAGGCCAGATTCAGATTGCTGTGGCTGCCCGGCTTGAGCACGATGCCCCCGGCCGTCACAGCCTCCGCCTGATTCAGCACGGTGCCGAAGCTGCCGCTGCCCGTAATCGTAGTACCCCGGGCCCCGGCTGTAAGGAGCAGCTCAGCCACCTGCGCTTGATTCATCAGCATCAGCTTGCCGGGAACGCCCCAGATCAGCTTGGATAGCTTGCCTGACAAGCTCAGCATGAGGTTGCCTCCCGCCGCATCAGCGGTGGATACCACCCCATAGTTACCAATAAGAGTGACAATCTGCTCCCCTGCCGGGAGGACAACATTACCGAATCCCTCCCCGGTAAGCGTACCTTCTTCAAGGATAACACCGGAATCAAGGTGTACTGTTCCGGCAGTTGTCGTCCCGCTGGCAACGATGCGGACGCTGCCCTTCGGCTTCGCTACCTGAACAGCCCCAGGACTGCTGTCCGTAAGGCTTATGCCCTGCCCCCCGCCGCCGCGAATATAGGTTGTGCCGGTAACCTGCACCCCCTGAAGCCGGATTACTCCTTCCCCGATTCCCTCGGTAAGATAGAGATTTCCATCAATGATACTGTCCCTCAGTGTAATATCCCCATGGCTCAGCACCACATTGCCCTTCACCTTGCCCAGCTTCACTTCCCCGGCTGCGGAGCGGAGCTCCGGCACCAGTGTATCTGCCAGCTTCGCCAGCTCAGCACGGGTAATCCCCCCGTCCGGCTTGAATAAGCCTCCGGGATAGCCCTGCATATAACCGGCTGCTGTAAAAGCATCCGCCGCAGCGCTTACTGCACTGTCAGCTCCCGCCAGGTCGCTATACATGCCCTTGGCTTGACGTTCAGTCTCCAGCCTCAATATCCGCTGCAACGCCACAGTTGCCTCCCCGCGCTTCAGCGGAGCCGCAGGTTCGATACGCTGATTTGCGTCTGTACTCAGATACCCCACTGCTACCGCTTTGGCAATATCGTCCTTGTACCAGGCCGCCGCCGGGATATCCGCCGGAAGCACAGCCGCCATATCCTTATAGCCGAATATCCGGTTGACGATTGCCGTGAATTCTGCCCGGGTTACCTGCTGCTCCGGCCGGAAGCTGCCGTCTCCGTAGCCGGAGATCACCCCGCTGCGGCTCCATCGCTGCACTGCTTGAGCCGCCCAACTGCCCTCTTTTACATCGGTAAACGCTTTCAAATCACTAGTCCCCAAGCTTCCGCCCTGCAAGGCGGCCGTTGTCTCCGCAGGCGCTGTCAGTCTGCTCTGAACAGACTTCGCCTCAGCCCCGCCGCTGCCCAGCGGCGATAAAAGTCCGGTAACGATTACTGCGGCTGCTAACAGCGCTGATATATTCCTTTTCATTCCGTATATGCCTCCTCAGGATTAAAGTCTCCTCTTACCGCATTTCCATCGCCCCGCTGCCCTCAAGCCCCGGACCGAAATCGGTTTCGATTTTCTCCGTGCCATTCCTCTGAATGCAATTAACCTTTGACTTGTTTCGGCAAGTTGAATAGACTCTAGAAAGGACTGCTGTTTGACAGCAGAGAGTGTCCAAGTGAACGGTCAGTAGCCTTGAGAAACCCTGGCATACCCGTCTTTTGGCCCTGTTATAACTATTCAGCGGGGGTGAGCATAGTCATGCAAATGAATATCAAAAAAATTGCCGAAATGGCCGGGGTCTCTGTATCGACTGTGTCCAAAATCATGAACAATTACAGCGATGTTTCCGAAAAAACGAAACGAAGAGTGCTCGAAATCATCGAACAAACCGGATATACCCCTTCAAGCTCCGCCAAGACGCTGGCCACCAAGAAATCGAATCTGATCGGGGTTATTTTTGCCGGTGAGCTGAATGTGGAATTTACCCATCCTTTTTTTGTAGAGGTGCTGAATTCGTTCAAGAAGCAGATGGGGGTGCTGGGGTATGATCTGATTTTCTTCTCGAATGAGAAGTTCATTAACAGCGGCGATTACTACTCACGTTGCCTGCATTTCCATGTGGATGGCTGTGTTATTATCTCCGGAGAAAAGATGGAACCCGCCATACAGGAGCTCGACCGGAGCCATATTCCCTGCATCGGCGTTGACCTGGAGCTGACCGGCAAGAAATCCGGCTATGTCATGTCAGACAATTACCAGATTGCTTCCAAGGTGGTGGAGCACTTCTACCTGCTCGGGCACCGGGAGCTTGGCTTCATAGGCAGTACAGCGGATTCGGATATCTCCAACCGGCGCGAAGCAGGGTATGTCCGAGCCATTGCCGGCTTCGGCCTGGCCATGAATCCGGGGTGGTTCGTGCATGGCGGTGATTTCTTCGAGCCCAGCGGTTATGAGGCGATGAACTCGTTAATTGCATCGGGAAATTTGCCAAAAGCGGTCTTCGCCGCCTCCGATCTCCTCGCCCTCGGTGCCATCCGCGCCTTGAAGGAGCAGGGTCTGCGTGTTCCCGAGGATGTGGCCATCATCGGCTGTGACGATATCGAGGCCTGCCAGTATACCAGCCCTACACTGACTACCATCCGCCAGAACAAGGAACGCCTGGGTGTGCTCGCCGCCCATATGCTGTTCGATCTCATCAACAACCAGTCTGAAGGCGGCTCGTTTGTCGTTGAACCGGCGCTGATCGTCCGTGAATCCTGCGGCAGCGGGCTAACGCACCTGAACCGTTGAACCATTGAACTCCTGCTTCTCCCGGATCTGTCCTGCACCCCCTCCCCTCCAGCTCAGAACTTCGCTTGGCTGCATTCCGCACCCAGCCGATAACGCTTTCGATACTATAATCGCTCATTTAACGGGCTGCTTCAAGGCACCGTTTTTCTGGTTTTGGGGACCATTTTTCGGCTTGGCCCCCACATTGGCCTGTACTTGCTTCCCTATCCTGTCCGCATTACAGCGGAGCAGGCTCGGCTACCTGAGGGTCCAGCGACAGTCTGACCAGTTGGCCCGCATGGGTAAGACCCGCACCGAAACCGTACAGCAACACCTGCTGGCCGCTGCGCACCTTCCCTTCGCGGATGCCCAGATCCAGCGCAAGCGGAATACTGGCTGCCGAGGTATTACCGAAGGCTTCAAGACTGTACAATGCCTGCTCCAGAGGATAGTTCAGCCGTTCACAGATGGGTTCAATCATCCGCAGATTGGCGCTGTGCGGGATGAACCAGTCTACTTCCGCAAGCTCTGCTCCGGCGTTCTTCAGCACCTGCTGTACTCCCTGCGGAACCGTACGGACCGCCCACTTGAATACTTCCCGGCCATTTTGCACCAGCAGCCCTGTCCCGGAGAGCTCCACTCCGTTCACCTTCTCCGCCAGCCCTGTGCGATAGACATGCTGCGCTCCGCTTCCGTCACTGCCGAGATTGAACCCCATGAAGTCGTCCTGCGCCCCGCCGCTCTCCACCAGTACAGCCCCTGCTCCATCCCCAAACAGAATACAGGTACTGCGGTCCGTATAATCCGTTATTTTGGACAGCGTATCGGCACCGATGACCAGTACCTTATGATGCAGTCCCGAGGACACCAGCGCATGAGCCGTATGCAAAGCATATACGAATCCGGCACAGGCGGTGCTCAGATCTATCGCTCCCGCCGTCAGCGGAATGCCCAGGGTATTTTGTACAATCGAGGCCACAGATGGAAAAGAGAAGTCTGGCGTGCTGGTCGCCACAAGCACCATATCGACATCCTGCACACTTTTGCCATAACGCTTCATCATATCCCGGACGGCAGCTGCACACAGATCACTGGTATATTCATCCGCGCGGCTGATCCTGCGCTCCCGGATACCCGTCCGCTGCACAATCCACTCATCATTGGTATCCACCATCTGCTCCAGGTCCTGATTCGTAAGTCTGCGGGCCGGCACGTAAGATCCGATCGCTGTTATTCTTGCACCTGTCATTAGATCCACCTCAGCTTATGATTTTATTAGTATCTGATATTAGTACTTGGTACTAATTATAGCTTGCTCCTAACTATTTGGCAACTCTCGTGTTCTGCGGGAGCAAGCGTTCCCGGGCCGGGAGAACCCTGTTGTACTGGATATCGGCCGGGGCTCTCAGAAGAACCTGAGCTGTGCCATGCACAGCATGGCCGCCAACATCCAGAGCAGGAATTCCGGGGAATCCCTGCTGACTACTGGACCTGATGACGCTTAAATGCACGACCGATAAAAGGAAGACTCACTACACATATCACTACATAAAGTACAATCCTCATCGTGATAATGTCCACCGTCAGGCCGGGAAACGGATAAGAAAAATAAGAAGTATACTCGGCGGGGAATGCAGGCTGAACCGCCATATAAGGAAATAACATCAGAATATGATTCAGTACGCCGTTTGAACCGCTAAGTCCCAAAAAGACGGGGAGCAAAATAATTAACACATCGATTACCAGCACCACAAATGCAGTTTTCAATTTGGCGGACAGCCATAGGGTAATTGAAACCATCCCTATCAATACGGAATATAGAACCGCAAGACATATCAAAGCAGCTTCCAGCAAGGAAAATGCATAGGGAATGGTAACATTCAAAATTTGCAGCGGCAAGTTCCAGCCTCCTGTTCCAAATGCTGCAAGCTGAATTCCGGCAGCAAGCAACAGATTAACCGTAAAGATTAGCAAAGCAAATAAGAATGCCGCCCCTATCTTCGCCTTAATTAATTTGGATTTGCCATACCGTGTGGATAGGATGACACTGTCCGCCCCTGTTTGATATTCTCCTGCAAATACAGGAGCAATACAAATGCAGATGGCTATAATAGAAACAATCAGTAGCTCGAAGCACTGGAATAAGCTTTTCCAGCCGGCATGGTATCCATATACATATGGTGTCTCCACTTGGCTGTTCTTAGCATGCCAGAATGCCTTCTCTTGTGCGGAATATTTCCAGTCTGAGAAATCAATATCCATATAATTCTTCACTTTGTCCGCACGCGCCTGGTAAAAATCCGCAGTATCCCCAAGTTTCATATCGCGCAGCACCGTAAGACCATTATCTGTAACCTGCGGCTCCAAAAAAGCATCGTCAATTAATTTATAATAAGAGAAATACGGCAACACATAACGGGCATACATATCATCTTTCAAAAGAACCTGATTGCCATCTTTAATTACTTGCTCCGGATTGGAGAATAAGGCTTGATAAGCTGCAATATCCTTTGTCACCCGCTCCTCAGTGAGTGTACCAGCAAGCTCTTGGCTGTATTCCTTCTCAAGCTGGATGGCAGCAAGACCATTGAGCTGACTGCCGTCCTTCTCCAAAGAAATGTAACTTTTTACAGGTAAAATAAACAGGAATAGGGTTAAGCACAAACTGACCAGAACCACGACGATATTCATTCTCTTTTTGGCGATTTTCATAAACTCGTATTTAAATAGGCTGTTCATCTATTCGACCCCCTGTATTCCGCAATGTCACTTTGGAAGTGATACAAGTACAAATCTTCAAGCGTAGGTGTCTCATTCACAGCTCCCTGTAATGGAGACTCATCGTTAAGCACACGAAGGATAACCGTATCGTCATCTCCATGATGCAGATTGGCCACACAGAATGAACGGCTGATTGCTTCGGTCTCTTGCTTCCGCACTACGCATCTCCATACCTTGCCGTCCATTTCATGCGCAATGTGCTCAGCCGGACGATTGATAATCAGCTTGCCGTCCTTAATCATTAGAACGGTGTCGGAAATATACTCGATATCAGATACAATATGCGTCGACAAGATAACGATCTTGTCTTTGGAGAAATCAGCAATTAAATTGCGGAAATGCACCCGTTCCTTCGGGTCAAGTCCGGCTGTGGGTTCGTCCAGTACCAGGATACGCGGGTCATTAAGTACAGCTTGAGCAATTCCTAATCTTTGCTTCATCCCCCCTGAATAAGTGCGGATTTTTTTAGCTGAGACCTCAGTAAGTCCAACCAGCTCCAACAGTTCTTTACTGCGAATCTTGGCATTCTGCGGGGCGATCCCCTTAAGCGCAGCAACATAGAGCATAAAATTCTCAGCGGTGAACTCCGGATAATACCCAAAATCCTGCGGAAGATAGCCCAGAAGATTGCGGTAATCCTCACCCAGATTCTCTACATCCTTTCCATCCAAAAACACAGTGCCCCGTGTAGGATTCAATACCCCGCAGATCATCCGCATCAAGGTTGTTTTTCCGGCTCCGTTCGCTCCCAGCATGCCGTACACTCCGGGTTTCATTCTAATCGTCATTTCATCGACTGCCGTTTTGCGGCCAAATTGTTTGGTCAGCTTATCCAGCACCAATTCCATAATCCTACCTCCCTGGAAATCGTATATAAGTACCATTACATACAAAAATCTGCTTACCCGGTATTTATTTTACCGTAGGCAAGCAGACTGAACTTTAAGATTACATCGTCATTTGATGTAGAGAATCCTAAGAAATCATTAAGTTTTGCTGACATTGAGGATGATTACTGCCGATCTCTGAGTGTGCGTCTATGGTGCAGAAGGTAACGGAAGACCGTTGCATACAAAGTGTAGCCGAGTATCCCTCCCACAAAATTCAGAATGATATCATCGATGTCTGCAGTTGCTCCAAGAAAGTATTGAATAAATTCAATAGAGAAGCTAGTAGCAAACACCGCAAATGCCGTTCGGCTGAACGAGCGCAGCCGTGTAAAGACCATAGGCAGAAAAAAACCATAGGGTATAAACATAATAATGTTGGCAACGGCTTGCACAATCATTTTGTCCTCTGACATTCCTTCCGAATCTCCTAACGCGATAAAGGGAATGACATTCAAATGATGTTCCTTAGGGTGAAAGGCGTCTGCCCCCCAGGCTGAAAAGATAGTTGCATATAACATAATAAGACAGGACCCGGTAAAAAATATAAGACATAGTTGCCGGCCTGTACTCACTCGCCCTCTCAGCAAGAAAAAAAACGGCAGATAGAGTACCATGACCGCGACGATCAGAATACCTCCTATGATAAAATAACCCATTAAGTCAGCCATCTTGACCTCCTTGTGAAATAAGCGGGAGTTTTACACAAAACACCGTTCTCCTGTCTTCACTCTGCATTTCAATCTGTCCCGCATGACGGGTTACAATTTCCTTGGCAATGGCGAGTCCAAGCCCGGAGCCTCCGGTGTTCGTTGAACGTGCATCATTCAGGCGGTAGAATTTCTCGAATATTTTATCCTGCTTATCCAGCGGGATTATTGCCCCTGTATTCGCAAAGGTAATCAGCGCCATTCCCTTATGAACCTTCCCTGATACCTCTATTGTGCTATTATCGTCGCTATACGCAATGGCATTCTTAAGAATATTGTTGAACGCCCGTGCCAACTTCTCGGAATCCCCATAGACCGTTATAGTTTCTTCCACATCAACGACCATCCTTTTACCGGCAGGGGAGAGCGAGGGGTAAAATTCATCCGGCATTTGGATCAGCATATAAGAGATATCGACCATCTGCTTCTTCAGCTGGATCGTTTGCTGGTTATAACGTTCCACTTCAAAAAAATCGTTGATTAAGCGCTCCAAATGATACGTTTTATCCAAAGCTATTCTCAGATAATGCTGTTGCTGCTCATCCGGCATTTCTGGAGCTTCATTCAGTAAGCTTAAATATCCAAGGACTGAAGTCAATGGGGTTTTGATATCGTGAGCCAGATACATCACCAGATCTCGTTTGTTTTGCTCTCCCCTCTGCACCTCCAGCGCACGGTTATGAAGGGTCTGCTTAACAAATGTCAGCTTCTGCTCCATGGAAGACATCTCCGGCGACAGCCTGATCTCGGCATCTTCCTGAATTAAGGCATCAATTCCTGTATTGACTTCATTAAAGTATTTAGTAAACCATGATAGTGAAAAATAGAAAAACAGTAGAAAAAACGCCGATATGGCAACCAGCATAATGATTTCCCAATGTTCCCGAAAAACACTTTCATAAATGGACAGCGCGTGTTCATATTCATAGCCAGTGACGTATTGCAGCAACCGTACGCCACCCTCCCCTAGACTTCCCCGTACCAATAAATACAGTCCGTCCACTGCCACAAGAGCCAAGAGAATCAGCACAAGCATCCGTAGAAATACTTTCATTCTCAGTTTTGCATAATTCGCAGTCATTTGGTTTTTACTTTTCAATTTTATATCCCACCCCCCATATCGTCCGAATCCATTTCGGATGCTCCACGGAATCATTCATTTTCTCCCGCAGATGTCTGATATGTACAGTGATGGTGTTGTTGTTTTTATTGTAATATTCATTGCCCCAGATGGAATGAAACAATTGTTCAGAGCTGACCACTTTGCCTTTATTCTCGCACAGCATCCGCAAGATCGAAAATTCCGTGGGTGTAAGGGACAACGTTGCTTCGTTCAGCCAACACTCATGTGTATTCACATTCATAACTAGCCCTGAGTACGAGATAATGCCTTCGTCCGGCTTGGACATGGGCTGATATTTTTTGTATCTGCGTAATTGCGCCTTTACTCGTGCAACCATTTCAAGCGGACGAAACGGCTTCGTCATATAGTCATCCGCGCCCAGCGTAAGGCCGGTAATTTTATCTGTCTCCTCATCTTTGGCCGTAAGCATAATGACAGGAAAATGGTGATTCTCCCGGATACGCTGGCATACAGTAAACCCGTTCATATCCGGAAGCATAATATCCAAAATGGCCAGATCAACCTTTTCGTGCTCAATATACGCTAGGGCATCTTGCCCACTATACAATTTAGTAACATTATAATTTTCATTTTTTAAGTAGATTTCGATGAGATCGGTAATGGTTTGCTCATCATCTACCACCAGAATATTTTCAATCATTTGGGCATCGGCCACCTTCGCTGCATGAAATACAGCTATTGTATCAGAAAATCCCAGAAGATTTTGTGGTTTTTTCTTATGAAATCCTTAAGATTATCCTAAATTCTTGAGAACCCCTCTATCCCGCCAATTCTTATCCACTACAATAGATAGTTCTTCCCCCTTGTCGAACCAGACTGATAGCTGCTCCAAAACTTGTTCGTATGTGACTTTATTTAGAATTGAACAGTACTCTTGCTGTGCATACACAGGTTCACCATACAAGGCATATGATAATAACTCTTTCATCGCTAATTCTTGTGTCAGTGGGCTTTTTATGATTTGATTTATATAGGTTTTCATGATTTCCTGCAGTAAGCCAATATTTTGCATCAAGCTTTTAATTTCACGAGAGATACATTGGGATAATGGATTCGGATTCTCGTATAAACAGCAAGTTTTGCCGGCCGGAATGTGTATACTAATACATAGATATTTGTAGAATTCGCTATAACGCAGCTTAGAAATATAAATATCATCAGTAGACAAGATTTCACGCAAGCAATAGTCCAGGACTACAAGTGCAACGTCCTTAATGACTCTATCCTGAGACCTTCCTGTACTGACCGCAGGTGCATCGTGCACAAAAAGGCTACACCTGGTAGCATCCTCTGTTTTCAACAGATATTTATTCGTTGTAGCAGTGAAAACATAGTCTTCTTCCTCACCGGTGACTAGCTGGCATTGCCCAATGGTTGAGATGGTTTCAACACTGTAGCGGAAATATTGACGGATTATCTCCTCATCACTCCGGCTGACAATTAGAATATGAGCATTTGTCTTACGATAATTCCTTTGATGAAACGCTTGTAATTCCTGAAAAGAAATGTCCTTCAGACCATCCCTGAATCCTATAGGTATTGAATTAAGAAATTCAGAGTTATCAATTAGTATTCGGAACAAGCTACTCTGGCTATCATCGTTGAAGTGGTCAAATTCCTCATCTATATCTCTACGGGCTTCCTCCATATCCCTCTTCTTTAGCAGACGACCGGAGTGTATTTCCAGTAGCAGCTTAATTGCCTGGCCAATATCTTCCGCCTTGTCTGAACAAGTGATCTCATAGAGTGTTTTATCAAAATCTGTCGTTCCCTTAATCCTGAATTGATCAGGAGCAATTTGAGAAGCATTGGCCAGAGAGAGAATTAGCATATGCTCTAAAAAATGTGCAATGCCTTTGCGATCCCCATCATTCACAGAGCCCACTTTTACAGCCAGCGTAATCATAGCATCATTGACCCTGTCATTCTTGTTATAGTGCATATAATTAAAATCCAAATATTTATCAGTGTGTAGACAGCTTTGCTTCATTTACAACGTCCCCTAAGTTATATTTCTCTGCCTGAAGTGTGAATAATTCTTTGAATTTGCCATTGCTGCACATAAGCTCTTCAAAGGAACCACATTCCCTGATTCGATGATTATCAATTACGATAATTTGATCCACAAGCTTGGCTGTAGTAAATCTGTGTGAGATCATAATGCAGGTTCTGCTTCTGATTAGCTCTTCAATGCCCATATAGAATTCATTCTCAGCAACAGGGTCAAGGGATGCAGTAGGTTCATCCATAATAGTTATTGGTGCATCTGCGAAGAACGCCCTTGTAATTGCAAGCTTTTGCCATTGTCCAACCGAAATTTCTGTTCCATCCGACCATTCATTTTGCAACTGAGTCTGATAAGCATCAGGAAGCTTATGAATAAATTTCGCCGCTCCTGACTGCTCAGCCGCCCTATACATTCTTGCAGTATGTTCTTTATGCTCGTATTTACCAAACTTAATGTTGTCCTCCACACTCATTGGATAATGAATGAAATCTTGAAATACCACTGCGAAATTTCCCCTATAGGAATTTTTGCTGAAGGCTCGGATATCCACACCATCCACCAATATTTTGCCGCGGCTAGGTTCATATAATCCACTGAGCACCTTGATAAGCGTTGTTTTTCCAGAGCCGTTGAGCCCAACAATCAGATAAGATTTACCGGCTTCTATTTCAAGATTAATATCTTCCAGCACGTATGTATCCATTTTCGGGTAACCAAAACAGACTTGATGTAATCTGATATTCCGAAAATCTGTGAGTGACACCTCACTTCCATGTACAGAAGGAATAGTCTCTCTATCTAAAAAATCAAATAAGGTCCGCATATATAAATTATCATTGTAGGTATTACCAAATGTCACAATCATATTTCCAATAGCCTGCATAAGATTATCGATGGAATTAATATACATAACAATAGTTCCAACACTGAATTTCCTTTTTATACAATCCATAATGATATAGAGTGTGAAGCAGAATTTAGTAATTAATTCGATCGAATCTCCAAAAGTCTGAATCGTTGTATTCCTTTTTCGGATTACTCTATCTTCAGACAAGTATTTTTTATATGTATTTGAAACCCGCTGGATCAGTTCTTTTCCCATCTGGGTAATTTTGAGTTCTTTTAAATTCTCATATCTTATCATCAACGACTTGATAGCCGTAACCAAACGCAGGTTCTCCAGTCTGCTGTCATAAATGGTATGCAATTTGGATGAAATCTTAATATTTATAATCAGCAAGGGTACAAACGTCAGTATCAGCAACACAATGATCGTTGGCTTATATAATAGAATGATTCCGATTACCCCTACAAGAATAACGCTATTCTGAAGGATGGATACCAGATTATTTAGAATGCTGATGGATCGGCTTAATGCTTCACTATTCACCTTATTAATTTGGTCATACACATTAGGGTCATCGAAATGTATAATTTCCAGGCCGTTTATTTTTTCAAGAATCATATTCGTAATGTACAGATTCACATAATCACTCTGCATATCTTTATAATATTTATTTATTTTCTGGAGTATGCCGTTTACAACCCATATCCCGCAATTTAAAGCAAGCCATAATATAACGCCGGATAATCGATCATCACTGTTTATATTAGCCAATGTATTCAGAAAACGACTCCATATAATTGTATTTACAGGCACTATCATTCCTAGAAGAAAAGTTATGAATAATATGGCTGTCATTGTTCGTCTCGACGCGTTCCAGACAAAACACAACGATCTGCCGGTAATTCTCATATTCATCCGTAACGAAGTAAATACTGATTTCATCTGTTCACCTACTCAAAATTAACAAGAAGAAGCCCTTCTACAGAACTTCTTCCCGTTAATTTTAGATTGCCTTAGCTTCTGTGAATGGTAGTAGTTGCATTTCTATCATTACCGGAACCATAGCTAGAGCTCGTACAATCGCATCCACAATGGAAACAACTGTCACTATTACCGCGAGCACCTGTAAACTGTCCGCCGCCGGAACCACACATACAAGCCAAAGGTTCAAAGTGTGCTTCCAGACCCGAACTCATATCCCGTCCAACAGGATTAATCAATTTCATGTTTATCCCTCCTTTCCTGTGACATTTATAAAAATATACATGTGTATATTTCTACCATCATTTAGCAATAATTTCGTTAAGCTCCATAAGGGATTCTGGATCATGCTCAAGGATTTCATGGTATAAACTAAGACTTTGGTCAAGAAGATATCTGATATATCTGCATCCGCTATGGCGGTAAGATAAATCCACTTTTTCTTCGTCAAAGCAGTCAATATAACAGCTTGTACAAAGATGAACTGCCCAGCAGTTATTGCAATATTCAACGGATTTCTCCATGAAATTATTGACGTAATGATTTTGAATGGCTTTCATATTAAATCCGCTGTCCACATTTCCCAAAAACGGAACACTGCCTACTCGTTCACATGGCAGAAAATTACCATCCACATTGACATGAAGCCTTCTAGAGCCTGGAACACAGCAGCCATTAAAATAATAATTCTCCATTGGAAGCGGCCTGATATCCCGTCTGTGAATCATATGAAGAAACTTCCGCATCTGCCCGTTAGAAAATAATTTCTTGTCAGTATTGGCATCTCTTTGGTTCTCAACGCTCCAGGAAAACAGCGGATCAATAGATTTATCTTCCCTGTAAGACTTATCTTCAAGACTGGTGGGTTCCAAATATTCTTCTGCAGTGCGACCATAAGATACATAAGAGGCATTTACTGTCACAGGCTTAGGAAGCCATTCTGTATTGTCGAAAAAGTCTTGTATTTTATTGTATTTCTCAACCAAATTTGGACCACTTGCAACCAGGCTGAAGTATAAGGTATCTCCACTTTCATCCTTGGAGTGGTTCTTTTCCTTTGCCTCAACAAGATGCTTGATACCACGCATGACATGTTTGAAGCTTCCGCTTCCATCCTGAAAGACCCGATTCTCATCATGAATTTCCTCTGGTCCGTCCAGACTTACGAGAACAACAAAGTTATGTTCAACCAAATACTCGGCAATTTCTTTAGTAACCAAGACGGCATTCGTAGTCATTGAGAATCCCAGCTTCTTATCAACGACAAGCTTCTCGGCATATTCGACACATTGCTTAATCAATTTAAAGTTAAGGAGTGGCTCCCCGCCATAAAATGCGAGGAAGAATTCTTCTTCTACTCTTGGATAAGTATAGTCAATAGCTTTTTTAGCAGTTTCAAACGTCATATCCCGGTTATTATATCCATGAAAATCATTATGGGAATCTTGATAAATACAATATTTGCACCTTAGATTACATCGTTCCGTCACCTCTAAGGTGAGTTGATTCATATTGTACTGCAAGTAATTCTCCAGAGCGCTGACATGTGGTCCGGAGAAGCAGGTTACCGGTGGCGCTAATAAAATATGTTCCTCATCTATGCATTCTTTGATTTCTTGAAGAGCTGATTCGAGGGTATCCTCCTCCATATCCAGTTCTAAAAGTGAATCAAAATCGTCACAGTCAAAGAGACAGGATAACACCACATAAACATTTTCATTAATTTGAAATATCTTTCCTGTTCCCGTATCGTAAAAGTATTTTTTCTGCGACGTCTCAAAGGGCTTTCCTAAACGATAGAAGTGGTTGTCCTTTTTTAAATCTTGGAAAAATGGTTTGAACTTCATCAGTTTAGAGTTCAGCGTTTCGTTAATCATACGGCTCTCCTCCATCTTCAGTGAATTCTGATTCAGGGCTGCTAGGTTTGTAACTTTATTCACAAACAAACTTATGACATTACATCATTTTGTTATGATAATTGCTGGCTGAATAATATTACCATTGTCTTCTCGAATGACTCAATCAAAAATTATCATTTTACACCATAAATGTATATATTTTTTAACCAAGCGGTACCTTTTTCTTACTGTGTGGCAGCTTTCAAGCAGGAATAGGAGCGATAGGAATAATTATTGTAGATGTAAATACGTTGCTCTCATAAGAGTACTTAAATATTCCACCGCAATTGTTAACCGAAGTTGTTACGGATTTCAACCCATAACCATGATTCCGTGGGTTCTTTTTACTCGTTCTCAGCAAGCCGCCTGCGGGAGTCAGCTTGTGATTGTATGGATTCTCAACAACAATTGTTAAATAGTTCTTATAACAGAACATCTTCATCTGAACATACCGTTCCCTCTCAAGCACCTTCAAATTTGCCTCAATAGAATTGTTAAGAAGATTAGAAATAATGGAGGATAGATCTGTAGGTGGAATGCTTAACTCCGGGATAGTCTCAATTTCGAATCGGACATCTATATTCTGTTTTTTGCATATGGCTATCTCATAGTTCAAAATAGAATCTATATATTTACTGCCGCAATTTATTACGGGTTTAGTGGCTTCTAAGGTAGCTGAGATCGCTTGTATATATTCTACAGATTCCTCAATGCAATTCTCTTTTAATAAAAAAGCTATATTCACAAGATTATTCTCGATATCATGTCTAATTTTCTTTAGGTCCAAGCATGAAATTTCTTGAGATATAAGTTGATATTCCAAAGCTTTATTTTGCAGCTCAAGATCATCTCTTTGCTGCTCTTTGTGATAAAATAAGCAGATTTCCTTAAAAAGATAGGTGATCAAAAAAGACATCACGAAGAAATATATAGATATTCTAATCAAAAACCATGATAGTTGAAGACTCGCATTCTGAAATATTCTATTTATAATCATGAAATAGTTTGCAATAAAAATAAAAATACCTAGGATCAAATTAACTCTAATCCAATACTTTGTAGGTATGTTAAAGTTAATCTTATTGAATAATCTTATGTACATACCTGCCAGCAAAAGCATAAAGATAATGGAGAATATTGAAAAAGGTAACCTTAAACTAAATACTTGGAAAATCTTGTTCCCTATGTTCATCCGGGATACAAGAAATAGCATATTGCTTGCCATTATATCGCTAATAATCAGTATATATTCCGTCAGTAAAACAACAAATATCTTAACTAGAATGTTATCCTGATACAATGTTTGAACAATCACCAGCAATAATCCTATCAATATCAATGTTCTAATTAAAGGGGACTCTACCTGACAAAACTGTATGAAAAGCGAGTCAACAATCATAACGAAGGGAAGAAGCCAAATTCTTTTAACATTTTCCTTTTTCCATTTCAGAAGATGATTTATTATCCCATATTGAAGAACAGTCTCCATGAATATAAAGGAAAAATCCCTGTCTAATCCTAACATCGCGTAACCTCGCCAATACTCTCAATAAACTTTCCAAGAACATTTTGTCTCTTTCTTCTGCTTAATGGCAGTGTAGTACCGTTATCCAACCGAATCTCCAGATCATCTATTGAAAATATGTATTTTAGATTCACTATACACGCCCGATAGATCTCAACAAATCCGAGCGAATTATATTGCTCCATAACATTCATAAATTTGCAACAATGCACTTCATATGTTTTTGTTCGGGTATGCAAATAGGACTTTCTGTTGATGCATTCGAGATATATGATGTCATCCAGAGGCACTTTTATAATCATGCTCCTGTCCCCGCTAAGATTAACTTTGAATATTTGAATCTGAGGGCGTTCTTGCATAATGGATTTGGCCACTCGTTCAATTACACCTGGCATTCTTTCTTTCAATAATAGTTTGGGCAAGAAATCGCTTATATTGAACTGTAACGTATTTAATACCTCCTGCTCAAAGGCAGTTATAAACACCAATTTAAAGTGGCTGTCCAATATACGAAGCCTTCTTGCCGCTTCTTTCCCATCAATGAAGGGCATATCTATATCCATGAATATTAGGTCAAAATATGGATTGTACTCTTCAAATCTTTTAATTAGTGTATCTGCTCTAGTAAAGGAATAGATAGAGACTTGGATCTTTAATGCTTGAAATGTCGTCTTTACCACTGGAAGAAGTTCATCTAAAAAATGACTATCATCATCACACAATGCCACATTTAACATATTACCCCTCCTAAAATCCTTTTCGGTAATCCTCTTTTGCGCACCAAAAATTGTATGTTTACAGCATAAATAGGATAGTTTTGTATTTACAATACCATAATTGTGTAATCTTTTTCCATATTTCATATTATCCTGAATCCGTGAAATAGATAAAATTGGAGCAAGTTAACCTGTCAACATGAGGGGATTGGCGTTGGAACTCGACAGGAGAGCAGATTTGTTTGCAGTGAGGCATATGGAAACAGAACTTGCCTTTAAACAAGCCATTTTCGAACGTATGTTTCCAATGGTTCAACCTGACAAGCTCCTATAAATACGCTGAAACGTTGGGAACCAGGAACTGTGCCGTCCAAACCGGAGTTTAGTCTGCCTCGCGTGCTCGACCATACTCGAAGCCAGCCAGATCAGGTTCTCAATGACTGTTTTTACTCATCTGCGGTTGACCTTCGTTCGCACCGGAGCATCGGGTTCCTGCAGCGAAATTTGCCCAATCGCTCGAAGCAAGTTATAGGCTACAAGGCCCGCACACAGCACCAGGTCATTTGTAGCAAATTTACCCGAAGGCAGGCGCTCCAAGTTCAAATCCGTCTTGAGGTCGCTGTGAAATTGTTCGCTTTTGGCATGGTCGCGGTAGAGCCCAATCACTTGCCAGGGGTAACAGGTCAGTGTCGTAAAAAATACCTGCACGTCTACCCGTGGCACCAGCAGGAGCCTGCCCAGCGGCTTCCATGGTTCGCTCAATCACTTGATACACGACACGAATCGGACGTTCCAACTTCTTGTCGTTCCACTCCATTGCGCCGAGATACACCCGTTTGCCTTCCCGTTCTTCACAGCACATCCCGTCCCCCTTGGCGATCATCAGCCATTCCTCTGGCGATTCCCGGCGAAGATTGCGCTTGACGATAAAATCCACCTTTTCGTTCAGGCAGACGTTCAAATTCTCCAGGGCATCGTTACCGGCATCCAAACGCACAAGCAGGGGCAAATCGGTGATGCAGCGGGCATAATCCAGACTGTGGGATAGAAACGCAGCCGCTTCTTTTTGCAAATGCGTACTGCCTTCACTCAGGTTGACGTTCACTCCATAGCCTTCCTGTCCGAGATAGGCAAAGAACTGCGCATAGCCGTCCACTTTTTTGTAAGTCAGGGACACCCCTTCTTTGCGGGTGTTGCTATTGTCAAACGGCGAGACATCCAGGTCTAGTGGCAGCCAGTACGACGGTTTTCCATTAGGGAGCGTGGCCTGAACAGGGGTCAACGGTGCTTTCAGCGCACGCAGCAAGTCCGCCGACTCTTCGAGCAAAATCGTCTGCCAGTCGTAGCTATGAGCGGCAGCCAAATCCAGACGCTGCCGAAGGGTAGGCGAAGATGGAACGTGTTTAAGGCCTAAGGATTTGGCGAAAAAGCGATCCTCCCGAAAGGGCTCGATCTGGTCAAAATCGCTTTTCCCATGGCAAAGCAATCCCAGGTAGTCCAGAAGTACATCCGGGTGAGTGACGGTAGGGTACGGGGCACCCGGCAACGAATAACGAATCAAACGTTTGGCGATCCGGGTATGAGAAAGGAGCCGTCCTATGAGGGCCAAACCGGAATGAGCGGTCAGCCATTCCACGGACTGATCGAGTTGAAAGCGGGACGGGGTTCATCTGTGCACCTCCAAGGTGAGTTCTTAAAATACGGGAATTCTTCCCTTTTTCATTATTTTACTTCACCGGAGTCTATTTTTCTAACCTTTCTAATAGATCGTTTCACGGATCCAGGATTTAATATATATTTACATTTATTCCATGGATATGATAGGTTTATATAGAAATTATATCCTATAAAAGAGGTGTTTTTTTGAAGAAAGTTATAGTTGCTACAGTTGTTTCTTCCTTAATTACAATTATCTCGCCCCTCTCTACTTTTGCTGCTTCTACCTCTATACCAAACAACATGCACGAACAAGAGACCACCAATCTTGAGCAACTACAAGCAAGTAGTAGTTTTAGCGTGGATGAATTTTTGAGTGATGCTCGGTTCAACGAGTTGCCTAAGACTGAAGAAAATACGATCTTATTTAAAGGAATAGAAGATTTTAAAAATGAAAATCCTAACTTAAGTAACGAAGAAATTGTTGAGCACTTCAATTGGACTGTAGATGAGGCGAAGAATTTTAGTACATTAGGATTTTATGAGGAAACTAAAGCAACATGGTCAACTCTTACGTCAGCTGAAAAGCTATTAGTGGTCGGCGATCCAGGAATGGGGTATGCCACTATATCAACTAGAGATAAAGCTTATTCCTATACGTTAACTAATTATGGTCACAGTGGTGCTGGTGATGAATCTGATGCTTTTCGCCATGCTGTGTGGAACGCATTAATGTGTAAACATATAAGCAAAATGTGGGCCAATTTAATGGCTACTGCACATGAGAATGTTGACGATGCCTATCTAACTAGAGTATTCGCGGATGGATTTACTGGCGCTGCACATAAACGAATGGACCTACATAATAATGAAAAGGGTAGGGACTGTTGGAATGTATTGACTGACTTCATTGTCCTAGTGTCAGATGGCGATTTACAGAATAGAGTAATTGCAAAAATTAGAGCTGGTGAGATGGTTATTTTGCACAATTAAAATGCACTCAAATTAATAGATTAAAGCAAAAAAGGAGATAATTAGTTTCTTATCCTTTTTTTGTTTTTTTCACAATTTTAGTATATAATATTTAATACATAGTCTGTAAAAAAGGAGATGCCTATGTACCGGAAAGGGAAGTTAGTATTAGCGCTGATTATTATAGTGTTGATTACTGGTTGTAGTAAATTCAGTTCTATGCCGTTACCCGAGATGGTTGCTACTTTGGATACCGGCGAGACGATTCCTGTGGAGATTAGTACTTTTAATTGGGGTGCCAAAGAGTTATACGGTGGTCCATGGGAAGCTATGGAGGACAAAGATCCCGAAATCATTTCTGGAGGATCTACAATCAATATACAATTTGACTCTACGCCTGATTCCATACTAATAAGAGAACACTTTAGTAAATACAAGTTCAAAGATATAACCGATTTGAACCAATTTAATATCCCAGATAGTAAAGGGACCTACATTTATGGAGTGATGGCTACTTGGAAGAAAGGTTCCGCGATTTATGCCTTGAAAATTCAAGTTGAATAAGAAGCACTTAAGCTTTAAACTTGAAGCTTCACCGTCACTGCGGTGAACATTTGGACTTCCGGCCGCTGTTGTCCCTAGAATTCTTGATTAATATCGCTGTTCGCGAGTGAAATTCGGAGGCGGTCGCTATCGCTCCTACAGTTCCAAATTTCCCCTCCGCTTCTTTTGCCTTTTGTTTATTTCTTTAGTGCTTTTTAATATGAATTGTACAACTTTTATTTAACACCAAAGAGCCCGGGCCCCTAACAGGACTAGGCTCTTCGGCATACCGCTATCTTGCTGAATTCAGAGTATTTCATCTCCAGTAATTCGGCGGCCCATTGGCGTTACGTTCTCACTTCACCGCCAAATCCACACCAACCTGCTCCACCAGCTTCTCCGGCTTGGCCGTGTTCCTGGAGCGGCAGTTCAGGAACTCCACTTCTTCCCCGTTCTCAACATAAAAGGCCGGACCGTCGTGGTTCTCAATAGTGACCTGCTGAAACTGCACCTCACGGACATTGCCGAGGAAGAAGCCCCGGCGCTGCATGTCCTGAAGTCCTGCCATCATGTCGGGCTGGCCGGGCACCGCGTGCTCCGCCATCGAGATATCGATGTTGGTGAAGGTGATTTCCGAGATGGCCTGCTCAGCCAGCCCGTACAGGAATCCCGCCGCTGCATGGACATTGCGGGCCGTAATATTGGCATAATGAATCCGCCGGAACTGCGGCGTCTCCGCTGTCACCGGATACGGATTCTTGTCCCAGACGTATTTCTCCTTGCCCCGGGGTCCGCAGAAATAATAGAGGTTAAGCGTGAAGGGACAGATCACATCCTCCATCACAATGTTGCTGATCCGGACATCCTCAATAATCCCGCCCCGCCCCCGCCGGGACTTCATGCGGATACCGCGGTCCGTCTGCTTGAACACACAATTGCTGATCGTCACATTGCGGATATCGCCGCTCATCTCACTGCCCAGCACTACTGCGCCATGGCCATGCACCATCACGCAGTTCGTAATCGTGATATTCTCGCAGGGAATCCGCTCCTTGGTATCCTCGGTGCCTGACTTAATAGCAATGCAGTCATCACCGACATCGATATGGCAGTTGCTGATACGCACATCGCGGCAGGATTCGGGATTAATTCCGTCGGTATTGGGCGAATCAGCCGGATTCAGAATCGACAGATTATCGATCAGCACATTACTGCAGCCAATCGGATTCACGGTCCAACTGGGAGAATTAATCAACTGGACATCCCTGATCGTTACCCTGCTGCAGTTATCGAAGCCGATCAGTCTCGGACGCGGATACTCCAGCTCGTCCGGGCGGTTCCGGTGCTTGTCCCACCAGGGCGCACCATTCCCGTCGATAGTCCCGCTGCCAGTGATGGACACATTCACCAGATCCGCTCCATAGATGCAGGGCATATGGACTTCCCGCTTCACCCCTTCCCACCGTGATTCCACGGCAGGATAATCGGCCGGATCGGTACTGAAGGACAATACCGCACCGGGACTGACATACAGCTCAATATTGCTATATAGACGGATTGCGCCGGTCAGGAAGGTACCGGCCGGAATATATACCGTGCCGCCGCCGGCAACGTGCGCTGCTGCAATAGCATCCGCAATCGCCTGCGTTACCGGTACCACGCTGTCCCGCTGTGCTCCATAGTCTAATATGTTATACACGGTCCGCCTCCTGTGCTCGATACAAATCCTGCATCTCCACACAAGCCATCACCAGCGCGCCCACACCATGCAGATCATTGCTGACCTTCGGGCGGGTTACATAGTTACGGTAATCTCCCGCCGAGGTCCCGATGCAGATATCCGGCAGCAACAGCCGGCCCTGCTCATCCCACTGGAGCACCTGAATTAAGCCTTCGTAGCCTTTACGCGCTGCTTCCGCCGCTTCATCCGCAACTTCAGCCGGAAGGATACCCAGCTTCACCGCCCGGGCAATGGTGTAGACGAACAAACAGGAGCCGGAGGTCTCCAGCCAGTTGTCCGGCTCATATCCCTTATCCACGACCTGATACCACAGACCGCTCTGCGGGTCCTGATAGCGGATCAGCGCCTGCACCAATCCGCTGAGTTCGGCTGCAAGCTCGGCCCGGCCCGGATCAGTCTCCGGCAGTTCATCCATGAACTGCGAGACCGCAAGCCCGTACCAGCCAAGCGAGCGGCTCCAGAATTCCGGCGAGCAGCCGGTGGCGGGATTCGCCCATGGCATACGGCGGCTCTCATCCCAGGCATGGTAGAGCAGACCGGTCGCCTCGTCCTTCATGTATTTGCGCATTAGGCGCTCCTGGTGCAGGACCTCGGCCCGCAGGGCATCGTCTCTATAAGTATTCGCGTACTTCAGCGAGAACACCCCGGCCATGTACAATCCGTCCAGCCACATTTGGTTCGGATATTTGTCCTTATGCCAGTACCCGCCCTCGGAGGTCCGGTTCAGCGTCAGCAGCAGATGGCGCAGCTTGACTGCCGCCTCCCGGTATTTTCGCTTGCCGGTCCGTTCATACAGCGTGAAGAGCAGCAGCCCCGCCTGTACAGCATCCAGCTCATCGCGGGCAAAGTCGAAATTCCCCTGCTCATCCACCAGATCATCCACATACTGCTTAATATAATCGATATAGCGGTCCTCCCGGAGCGTCTTCCACAGCAGCTCCATCCCGCACAGGAACACGCCCTGATGATAATGCCAGCGGTGCGCAGGCGGGAGCTCTCCCGCCTCATACGTATCCATCAGTGAATCACAGGCCTTTTGCGCCCATTCGATCGGTGTTTGCGGCAGACTGCCAATCATCGTTATTCCCCTTTCAATCATTCAGAATATCCGGTCTTCCCTTAGCATCAGCGATTCCCCCGTCAGCATCAGCCCTTCATCGAGCCAAGCATCGCACCCTTGGCAAAATGCTTCTGCAGGAACGGATACACCATCAGAATCGGCAGCGTAGCGACCACGATAACCGCCATTTTGATCGTCTGATCCGGCGGCGGAACCGTACCGTCCAGTGTCGCGCTATGATCCATCCCGCTGGCCAGCACGACAATCTGCCGCAGCAGGACCTGAATCGGCCATTTGGCGCTATTATCCAGATAGAGAATGGCGCTCATATAAGTGTTCCAGTACGTCACGGCGTAGAACAGAGAGATCGTGGCAATCGCCGGCAGCGACAGGGGCAGCACGATTTTGAACAGAATCCCGAAGTCATTGCAGCCGTCAATCTTGGCCGATTCCTCCAGCCCCTCCGGAATGTTCTGAAAAAAGTTCTTGAGTATAATCATATTGAACGCACTGATCGCGGAAGGAAGAATCAGCGCCGCATACGAGTCGATCAGCCCCAGCTCCTTCACCACGAGGAACGTAGGAATCATTCCCCCGTGGAACAGCATCGTGAACACCACCAGGAAGTTGAACACCCGGCGGCCGTCCAGATCCTTGCGGGAGAGACCGTAGGCCATCAGCGCCGTGATGAACATACTGAACAGCGTGCCTATTAGCGTGACTCCAATCGATACCCCCAAGGCTCTGAAGATCGTATTCGTGGAGAAAATAAATTTGTACGCCTCTAAGCTCCATACCTTCGGAATCAGCACAAACTTGTTGGCAGCCAGCTCAGCACTTGTTGTGAAGGAGCCTGCTACAACGTGGACGAACGGCAGCACCGTTACCAGCGCGATAAGGGCGAGCAGTATAAAGTTGACGGCAGCGAATAGTCTGCCGCTGAACGTGCGGTCTTCTACCATTTGAATTCCTCCTGCGGCATTTTAATAAACGCCTTCTTCTCCTATTTTCTTGGACACCTTGTTGACGGTCATAACCATAATCAGGCCCACAATCGACTTGAAGAAGCCGATGGCTGTACTGTAGCTGAACTGCCCTTGCCGCAGACCGGCGGTGTAGACATACGTATCGATAATTTCCGCAACCTCGCGGTTCATGGAATTGAGCAGCAGGTAGACATGCTCGAAGCCCAGGTCGAGAACGGAACCGATTTTCAGAATAAACAGGGTAATAATCACACCCCGGATGGCCGGAAGCGTAATATGCCAGACCTGTCTGAGCCGTCCGGCTCCGTCCATACGCGAAGCTTCATAAAGCCCCGGATCAATAGCCGCAATGGAAGCCAGATAAATAATCGTGCCCCAGCCTGCTTCCCGCCAGATCACCTGAAGGATATACATCGGCCGGAACCAGCCCGGACTCAGCAGGAAATTGATCTTGGAGAAGCCGAAGTAAGCCAGCAGCTCGTTGATAATCCCCCCGTCCATCGTCACCATGACGAAGGAGATCGAGACGACGATAACCCAGGACATGAAGTGCGGCAGATACACCAGGGTCTGGAAGAATCTTTTGAAGAAGGTGCCTCTGAGTTCATTAAGCATCAGTGCCAGAATAATCGGAATCGGAAAATAAATCAGAATATTCATCCCGAACAGAATCAGCGTATTGCTTAGAATGTTCAGGAAATCAGGCTCGGTGAACAGCCGGCTGAAATGCTTCATGCCCACCCATTCGCTACCGGTAATCCCTTGGTAAGGCTTGTAATCCTGGAAGGAAATAATCAGTCCGTACATCGGCAAATATTTGAAAATAATGAAATACAGCACGCCGGGGATCAGCATGACATAGAGTAATTTGTTGCGCCACAGCCGCTTCTTCAGCTCACTGCTGCTCTTGTATTTCTTCGGCTGCGGTTCGGGAACTACGCGGGGCGGGGCGGTTACTTCCTGCATGATTCTCTTCCTTTCTCTGTAAATTATTCGGGTAGTGAAAAAAAGGCTGCTGGAGCGCTACCCCGACGCAGCCCTCTTCCTGTTCAGTCCGCTGCTATAGCGGCTGTGCTCTGCTTATTTCGTGTACGCGGCATTATATTCTTCGATGATCTTCGCCCCGCCCCGGCTCTTCCAGTTCTCCACTTCCTTCTCGAACCCGGCCTTATCCAGCTGACCGTACATATATTTGTAAGTGGCATCCGCAATAATCTGCTGAAGCTCTACGCCCTTGGACGTATAGGTAGCCGAGTCGAGCGCCGCCGTAGGATCTGCGACCCCGTATTTCACGTTCTCCAGCACCAGCTCCTCCGCATGAATCCGGCCCGGCAGCACGTTCAGACTCTGATACATGCCGTTCGTTTCGTATTCGCCGATGACGCTGTCTTTGAAGCCTTTGACCTCACGCTCGATCAGCTCTTTATTGTCGGTCGCTTTGGCCTTGCCGTCCACGACGGTGTAGTGCGTGCCTTCAATGCCCCAGTACATCAGGTTCGATACTTCAGGAGTCATCATGTAGTCGAAGAACTTCAGGATCTTCTTCAGCTCCGCTTCATCCTTCACCGCCGGTTTCGGGAACAGCACGACGTTGTTATAGCCGGGAATCATCCACTGGGCGAACTTGCCGTCAGGTCCAGCCACCATACTATGCGTATCCAGTACGGCATCCGGCACGTTCTTGATCAGGTCCTTGTTCAGGGAATCGATGTCCTGCATCGAACCGCCGATATAGAGCCCCGCCTTGCCGCTGGTGAACATATTGACCGCATCCGTCTTGCTGGTTGCCGCGAAGTCCTGGTTCATGTAACCGCCTTCGCGCAGCTTTTTGAAGAAATCCATCGTATCGATGTATTGCGGAAAAGTGAACTCCGGCGCAAGCTGGCCGTCCTTCTCGGCCCAGTTGTTCGGCGTGCCGAACCAGGAGGAGACGGTTTTGAATGCACCATACACTAACTCGTTGCGGTCAACAACACCGATGGTATCCTTTTTACCGTTGCCATCCGGGTCCTGCTCGGTAAAAGCCTTAGCCATCGCGAACAATTCCTCCGTGTTGGCCGGCGCTTTCAGTCCCAGCTTATCCGCCCAGTCCTTGCGGTAAATAATCCCTTGGCGGGCCAGCGGACGGCCGATGTACAGGGTATACAGCTTGCCGTCTACCTTCGTGTTACCCAGAATCTCCGGCTTCAGCTTGTTCAGGTTCGGGAATTCGCTGAGCAGCGGCCCGATCTCCCAGAACTGCCCGTCCTTGATCGCTTCCTTCATCTGCAGGAAGGTCGTCTGATTCTTCAGATACGTCACCTGCGGCAGGGAGCCGGTGGCGAACGAGGAGTTCAGCTTCTCTTCATACGTATCTGCCGGGAAGAACTGATAGGTCAGCTTCGTATTCGTTACTTTCTCCACTTCCGTCTTGATCGTATCCGGTGGAGTATCTGTCGTATTCAGCGGTAGCATAATCTTGATCTCTGTGGGCTTCTCCGGCTCTGCGGCCGGGTCCGTGGTTGCGGTTGTGTTGGTCCCGGTGCTGGCGCCCGGGTCTTTCGTAGCTGCCGCCTCTTTGTTGTTGTTACCGCCGCAAGCGGACAACATGCTGAGTGTCAGCAGCGAGCTTAGGAGCAGGGTGAAGGATTTTTTCGTCATTCCTCTTTGACCTCCGTTTAACTTGTATTGGTTACAAGCCTCACATTACGCTCTGCGCAGGATTACGAAAACAATCATTTGCTCATAAAGGTGCGCTGCAGCGGGAGGTGTGGGTTAATGATTATCGTGTGATGGGGGGATATGCATTGAAAGCTAGTGCGCGGGGGGCAGCAGTAGGCGGGATTGCGGTGCAGCGACGGGGGGGCGGGTTTGCGGGGGCGGGGCTGAGGTGGAGCGGGACTGCGCTGTAGGATGGGAGCTACGGCGGGCGGGACTGCGTGAGCTTTGGACTTCCGGCCGCTGTTAGGTTTGGATTTCCTGATTCGGACCGCTAGTTGCGGTAGAAATCCAAACCTAAAGGCGGACGCTCCCGCTCCTCCAGTTCCAAACCTCCCTCCGTCCCTTTCTGCCGCTCCAGGCTGGGGGCTTTCAAGGCCTATCCTTGAAGGAGCAAAGGAAATAGCCCCGCTGCTTCGCGCGGCGGGGCCTTATAGGGTAAGAAAGCTGATTAGTCTCGCTGTTACTCAGAAATCCTGCACAAATTACAACATTCCTCTTCATAAACTAACCATAATCCAAAAATGTTGCAGAAAAAGCAGCATTCTTTCTCTTCTAAGCAGCCCAAAGAGAAAATTTCTGCATTTCGTGCAACATTCCTTTGTAATGCTCTGGTATGGGCAATTCAGAGATGCATTATCTGCAACATTTTAAGGTAGTAGCTTGGAGTAGCTTAATGTACGTCATTTTACAGATCATAGTTTGGTACGTATTCAAATCGAATAGATAAATTCCCTCTCGCATCATATGCCCAATACGCGAAGACATAACAATTAGAATATTTATCTGTATTCTGTTCTAATTTTGCTGCCATTACGGCTTCAACGTCGTGAGCATCCACTAGCCAACCGCTTAAGTCTTCGATATACCAACCAAGTTCATTATTGGCGCAATCATTCCCTTCTCCTGAATCAATCACAAATTCTTTTCCAATCTCACGTGCCTTTGAAATCACGTAATCCATATATTCATCACTTGGCTCCAAAATCTTACCTCCTATGAATCAGACAATGTGTAGTTGAAACAAGTGATCAAACCTTCATTTAATATCTGCCAAAGTAATCATCTGAAAACTCTCCATCTATATTATAATCAACATGATAATAAAACATTTGAATACCCGTTTTTGGATGAACTAAATCATAACAAATTCTGAAGTATGGAAACTCTCTGTCACTATTGTTAATAAAGATGTTCACACATTTATACTCTATCAATAAATCCGAATATTTTACTCCCTTTGGCAAATTCCCCTTTTCATCTTTTAAAAAATTGATCGAAGATTTACTTACAATTTCTTCGAGTATTTTACGGGTAGAATTATTAATTTTTTCAAAATCATAAATGAGATTAAATGTCTGTTCTATTGATTTCAGATCCATACCTCTTATCACTTCCCATCTGTTCTCTCCGTCATAATTTTTTCTATACTCGACAGACTAGAATTGATTCCCCAGCCCTTCGTAGTCGCCGTTCGTATTTAGTATTGCATTACGTATTTACTTAATTAGACTCCTCTTACAGCATTCTTTATATAACTCTTCGCTTCAACCAGGGTTAACTGTGTAGATTTAATGGATACCTTTAATTCTTCTTTAGTTGTTTCATTATATAGTGATTTCTCACCCAATGAATTAAGTTCTCCAATTAATTTGTTTCCCAAAGAAGGGAGGTTACTTTGAACCTCGATGATGGAGAAATAATTATCTTCAGTCTGTACAGCAAAGAAACCTAATCGTCTATACTCCACATAGACTTGACCGCTCATTAACCCATTCCTTCCCCTTGCCATTATGCTTATCTTATTCTGTATTTTCATCGGCGTTAGCTTCATTTTTCGGCTGAAAAGATAGATCAATCATGAACGACCTCATTGACTTATTGTTGCCACATAAATATACTTATCATGGACACAAAAAGTGGGGTGAAGCGATGTCGTCCAAAAAGATGGGACGTCCACTATCTGACAATCCCAAAAGTGAATTGATTCGAGTCCGTGTCGATCAAGAGATTCTGAGCAAGCTTGATGCTTGCACCGAAAAGCTCCAAACGACCCGCTCCGATGTTATCCGCAAGGGAATTGAAAAGGTGTTTGACGAGCTCCAAAAATAAAAAAAGGAAGCAGCGTAAGTCCCGAGAAGAACACCGCTACTTCCTATCCCGCAATCGCTTGGATAAGCAGACTGCATAAATATCCTACCATGTGCAGGAAGCTCATTCAAGCGATGCGATGATAATAATGGGAGGACAAACATGAAAACAATTTTGGAAGCCCTGTACCACGGGAAGCTTCAACCTGATATGACCATTGTGCCGTCACATCCAGAATATCGTTCCGCATGCAAACAGGTAGCAGCAGAGATACAGCAATGGCGTGAACGTTTAGGGGAAGAAGTGTTTCTAGAATTAGAGGAATATTTGGACTTGTGCGACAGCGTGAACAACATGCATGTAGAAGCTGCCTTTCGTCATGGGTTCAAGTTGGGGGCAAACTTATTAATTGAAGTTATAGGTGATCGGGAAGCACTGTTATCTTAAAGGGCATCCATCTATGCGGAGAATCCGGTCAATCACAGGCCGGATTACCCCGGATTCGATATATAATCAACTGGCCCGTATCATTCCCGGGAGAAGTGCGGCATTAGACCAACTCTGAAATAAACATAGGCGTAGCTCCATGCTCACTCGAAAATCCACACTTATAATAAAATTCCACTGCACTCGGATAAGAAATCAGCACTTTATTTTTATATTCTTTATATCGTTTGAGCATAGTGGTCATCATTTCTCTACCTACTCCTTTCCCCTGATAACTGGGATCGATAAGCATATAATGGAAATACACTGTTAAAATACCATCAGACAGAGCATTTACCAGGCCAATAAGCCTATCTCCATCCCAAGCCGCCACAATGGAATGAGAGTTTTGAATTGCTTGCAGAAGCTCATTCGGATATTTCCCAGACTCCCAATTTACAGATAGAAATAACTCTTGCAGCGCCTCCTTAGTGATAAACTCAATATTTGAAGCGTAACGAATACTCATCTCAGCACCATCTTTCATTCATGTTTATTAGATACAGATCTTTTCCTCTGGACAGATTAACATTGAACAGATATAAAGATAATGGAACTTTCGAAGGAATATTTGTATTAATCAGCATAAGTCTAAGGAATGCCTTCGCGCGGCGGGGCTTTAGTGTAGACTGGTTTAACAATATAAAACCATGTAAACGGTGGTGTAAGAGTGCCTTACGTATCTGCATATAAACATTTCGACAACGCAAAAGACAGGTTAGTGTATCAGCCGAAAATAAATCCTTTTGATTACGAGATTCAGCAGCTTATTTTAGAAGCGGAGAGGAATATAGGTGCATTAGCAAGACTCGGCTTAAAAAGCCATCCTTTAACTCCTACTATTTTACGGAACTCTTTAGTTAAGACAGCGCATTTCACTACCAAAATCGAACAAAATAAACTGGAATTCAAAGAGGTTGAACAGCTTTATCAAAATTACAAAAAAAATCCAATGATGATTAAACAAAAAGCTCAAATCGAAGTTAAAAACGTTTTTGAAACTTATGAGTACCTGTACACCTTAAATCCAACCCTTGACTTATCAGATATGGATGAGTCTGTACTAAAGAAAATACAATATATTTTAATGAAAGAATTGACCGGTTATCCCGAAGGATATAGAAATATTCCAGTAGCTCTTCATGATGGTGATGGACATGTCAGTTATCAACCCCCAGCCTTTGCTGAGGTTCCGCGTCTCATGCAGGCTTACTTCGCTTGGTTGTATACCAGCGTAACCGGATACAGTAACCCGTATGATACTACAATTGCTGATTTTAATAAAAAGCTCCATCCACTCATCATTTCTGGAATAACTCATCATTTAATTGGCTATATCCACCCTTTTCCTGACGGTAATGGAAGAACCGCTCGTGCATTTTCTACCTTGGTCGGGTTGATTCATAGTGATTTAGCCACCATCAAGGATGCATTTAGTGTTGAAGAATTCTTCGATAAAAGAATTGAAGATTACTATGATACGCTGATGGAGGCCACACAAGGTAATTTAAAACCATTCATTGTTTTTTATCTGGAGTGCGTAAACGCATCACTTACGAAGGTTCTTAGACAACTACAGCGTTACGATAAAATCAAACATACTCGTGAATTGCTGGGCAGAGGACATGCCAAAACGATGTTTGAATGGATTAGCAGGATGGAAGATGGGGAGGTTTTCCATAGACAATTATTTGATAATACACTGGATGCCTCGTCCTCAAGTATTGCGAAGAATATTTCAAGACTTAAAGAACTGGGCGTAATTAAATCAGGCAAGGGCCGCGGAGAATATATTGTCTGTATCGTAGATTAGCCCCCTATCAAGCCCCACCGCTGAAGCGGCGGGGCCTTCTTTTGCATCAACAGCTCCATTCTGGAAATACGTATATTTCTGCACATCGTTCAGGTGTGTGCTTGAAGTCTGCTTGATTGGGGAAACTAGCTGGCTGATGTTACCGAAAAAATCCCACCACAAGAATCTGTAGTAGGACTTTAAGTTTAGCTTGTAGGATGATGGTGATTTGAGACTTGAAGGAATTATTCAGCCTTCTCCGTGATTGAACAATGTAATTCCAGGAGAGCTAGGCACGGTTGGCCCTACCACAATTGGCACTAAAATAATGCTAAAAACCGTAAGAAATATAACAACCTTTTTCTTCATGAGAAAACCCTCCTAAAAGTTGAGTTTGATACTGATCCTGAATTTCTTGATTGGCTACGTTTCTAAACCTTTCAAATAGAGTCACACATTCAAGTATATTCTTTTCATTATTTAAGTTTTGGAAATTTATTATAGTTTTTAACAATAAATCAAAACCTTTAGAGTGCTCCTCTTTATTTAAATAATAATAAGCAAGTTCATAAATTAAATTAGCTTGCCGATCCATAGCAAGGTTTCTGGAATAGCTGCCTTTAACAAGATCATTTAATATCTCTTCTATCTCTAGCTGATATAACTCAAGTGTTCTATCAATATTAAGTTGATTTTTATTAGCGGCTCTCAAAATATGTAATAGTCCCATGACTAGTTCATTTCTGTGCTTATCAATATAGCTTACATATGATCCCAATACCGTGATATCGCCACTCAATAGCTTTGTGATATAAATATTTGCCATTGACCATTCATGGAAGAGGTTTTTCCAATGCTCTACTGCATCACCTTGCTCTCTTACCCAACTTAAATCAGCATACGCATACTTGTAACCCAACGCCCCCTCATAATCCCCAAACTCATCACAAACATTGCCCCGCAACAAGTCACTGTAGGCGATATAGAAGAACAGGGGTCTGCCGGGGAGCTTGGTAGACTCGGACATTCGCCGTTCAGGCCGGACCTTCAAGTCATATTGAATCTTCGCCTTATGCCCCATCCTGGCGGCACATTCATCGACCTTGTCCCAGCGCTGTAAAGACCGGTATGTATTGGCAAGCTCTTTGAGTGCGTCGAGCTGATCTATTTCGTCCAAGCGCTCAACGAAAGGTTCAAACTGGTTGGCCACCCACAGGTTTCTGTCCTGATCATCGCTAAGCGAAATAGTAAACAACCGGTAATGGCAGAGCGCCAGCCGCTCTGAATGCTGGAATCGTTCGGTCTCGGCGACAATCTCGTAGATTGCGGCAGCAGCCTCCTTTTTCCCGGCGTTAAACAGCTCTTCAGCTGTATCGAACAACAGGGGCGCATACATCAGATTATCCATAACATGGCGGGCAATTCTCCGAATACTGTCCAGCTTGTCCAGCTCAGCACAGCGGAGCAACAACGGGCCAACCCTGCGCCAGTCTGTCGAACCTTCAATAATGTAATTAGTGATGTACAGATCGTAGAAGAATCCCTCCTCCTGTCCCATGGCCCGGGTGATCCGGTCCAACTGCTGCATCGCAATAGGCCGGTGCCCATTAATAATATTACTGAGTGTCCCGGAGTGAAGCTGTGAACGCTTGGCGAATTGGGTAATCGTCAAAGCCGTCTGTTTCAGATACTCCTCCAATTCCGATAAAATTGTGCTTGTTGCCTCCAAGTCACAACCACCTTTCTTATTATTTTTGGCAATAAATTGAATAAAATCCCTTTTATATATACAAAATATACCAGTGGTCGATTCAATTTTCAAGCTTTATTTATGTATTTTTCCTAAACTTTAAATTTTTGGCATTATGGTTGCCACTATTGGTACAATGGCCATCCCCCTCACTTTCATGAATAGAGTAATGCATAGTTTCGGACGCAAAAAAAAGACCTTGAGGATTCACTCAAGGCCTAAGAAAATGCTCACATCGAATAACCCAATATAATATCCCCGTTGTCTTCAAACTCCCCAGTCTCGGTGAATCCCACATCCTTATAGAGCTTATTGGCGGTTAGATTATGCGGAATATGCGATACCCTGATCTGTTTGCAGTCCTCCCGGGCTCTGAGCATCTTAATGACTTCTTTAATGGCTAATTTCCCATAACCTTTGCCCTGAAATTTGCCGTCAATCATAAATCTCAGAATCCAATAGTAACCGTCAGTATATCTCTCATTGTCAAACAGGATAAAACCGACCATCTTTCCTTCAGCAAAAATGCCGTAGGGTACAGAGGTAGGCTCATTTACCGCATGTACAAGGGACTCTGCATTACTTGCAACCAAGTCCAACTGCTCCGTGCTCACGCTCAATTGAGTGCATTCGTGTTCCAGCTCTGGAGTAATCTTATGTAATTCAACAATAGTCATAGTGTTCACAGCCTTCATTATGAATTGATCTTCAGTCAAGCTGAATGGTATAGATGATCTCCCCATCCTGATTCAAGCGCTGCTCACTGGTGAATCCTAATCCTTCATACAACTTCTGTGCTACTGAATTCTCTTGTTCCACCGTTAAGGATATTAAGCTGCACTTCGGATGAACCTCTTTAATGAACTTAATGATTTCAACCATTGCTTGTTTCCCGTAGCCTTTTCGTTGGTGCCTGTAGTCAATTTGAAAACCGCCGATCCAGTAATTATCTGAGCTGCCAGGTGTATATGAAATGTAAAAGAAACCAATGATACAGCCGTCTATGGACAGAATATACGGATCTAACGCTTCATCCCACGGTTTGATATAAGCATACACGAGCGACTCCATCACTGAAGGAACGAAGTGCCTATGCTCTTTACAGACAGATATCTCAAGAGCTTCTTCCCAATTCTGGGCGTTCACAGGTTGGATAACGATTGGTTCCATATTGTCTCCTTGTAATCTGCAAGTTAGAATAACCCTTATCTTACCACAATTTAGAAGTTATACGCGACATGGTGGGCTTATCTCTGAGTTGTTGTAACTCCAACTCTGTACACCCCTCACTCCTCCACCCCCCGCACCTTCGCCTCCGCCTCGGCGTACTCCTGAATAATCAGGCTGCCGCCGCTGTTCCGCCATTTCTCGACCTCCCCGGCGAAGCCGGTGGCGTCGATGTTGCCCAGAATATAGTTGTAGGTGGCATCTGCGATGATGGCGGAGAGTTCGGCATTCTTCTCGTCATAGGTCGGTGAGGTTAGCGACACGGTGGGATCATCGACCAGGAACTGCTCGTTATCCCGGCTGAGCTGATCCGCTAGGGCAGTGAGCTGCTCCTTTTGTGCGACCTCCTTGATATGCAGATTGCCCACATCGGCGATCATCAGGGAATTGAGCGGATTGACCTCATACACCCGCAGCTGGGATGTCTCTTCCGGAAGGATCACTTTGCCGTACCCGTCCAGCTTATAATGGCGGCCCTCGAAGCCGTAAGCCATCAGGTTGGCTACATCCTCATCCATCGTGCGGTCGAAGAATCCAAGCACCTGCTTCAGCTCCTGCTCGGTAGCAATGGCTTTACGTGAAAAGAGGTACAAGCCGTTGTACTTGGGTATCGACCATACCTTGTACCCATCCGGCCCTTTAATCCGGTTAATCAGCGTCAGCTCCGCCTTGGGGTTGATCGCCTTGGCCTCAATGGAGAGCCGCTGCACATCCGTCATGCTCCCGATGAAGATCCCCGCTGTTCCCCGGATGAATTTATCCCGTTGCACCTCTTTGCTGGTCAGGGCGAAATCCTGGTTAATGATCTGCTCCTTGTATAATTTACGCATGAAGTTCATCGTGTCCATATATTCAGGGGTGGCGAATTCCGGGATGAACTGTCCCTCCTCGATCTTCCAGTTATTCGGCGTGCCGAAATAGGAGCTTAACGTCTTGAATACCCCGTACACCAGATCGTTGCGGTCCACCAGTCCGAGGGTGTCTGCCTTGCCGTTGCCGTCCGGGTCATTCGTGGTGAACTGCTTCATCACCTCATACAGCTCCTCCAGCGTTCCGGGCGGACTGAGATGCAGCTTCTCCAGCCAGTCCTTGCGGATAATAATGCCCTGCCGGGAGGCCGGTCTTTCTGTATAGAGACCATAGATTCCCCCGTCCACCGAGGTCTGCTTAAGAATCGCCGCATTCAGCTGACTGAGATTCGGAAATTTTGCCAGATAGGGACCAATCTCCCAAAAGGCGCCGGAGCGGATCATATTCTTGACCGGATTATAATCGGTGAATTTCACGAATGTCACTTTGCCGAGTGAGCCGGTGGTCAGTGCGGTATTCATTTTGTCCGTGTAGACGCCCTCCGGCACCCAGGTAATATTGAGCTGAGTCCCGGTCAGTCTCTCAATCTCGGCGATCAGCTCCGCCGAAGGCGTCTGCGGAAAATGCAGCGGTGCCAGAATTGAGATCGGCGCCGGGGTATCCGCTGAATCGGAACGCTCAGACTCCCCCCCGCTGCAAGCGCTTAACGTAATGAACGATAAGAATAGGATGAAGCACCCTGCAAGAGCTTTCTTCCTGCCCGTTAACCGGTTGAACATTCCATAACCCCCTGAAGCGTAATATTTATCTGCCTTAGAAGCCTATCTATTGAATAATGTAGCTTATGTATGAATGATTAGAGAAAATGATTATTGCGGCACCAGATGATTATTGTTATTATCCTTCGTGATGCATACACTTAAGACAGTGATTTCCATATTTCATGCAAAGGTGCTGAACGCTGTTGAAACAGCTTAGCTTTCTCAGTAAATTAACTATGTTCGCGTTCGCCATCAGCATCCTGCCGGTGCTGTTCATTGGCTCGTTCTCCTATTTCACATCCTCCAGCGAAATTCAAAAAAATGTTAACGAAAGCAAAAAGGAACTCATTTTACAAATCACCTCAAATGTAGAGCATAAGCTGAATACTGTCAACCACACCTTGAACCAGGTCGTGAACTCTTCGGTGCTGAAGAAGGCGCTGAACAATCCGCTGAATGAAAACGATTTCATTTTATATAACGACATCCGCAATGAGATCCGTAATATGCAGTCCTTCGATACACGGCTGGAAGATGTCATCCTGCTCAATCAGCGCCAGAACTGGATGATCAAGAACTCCGGGCTCTACCGGCTGAATGAATACCGCAATTACGAGCAGCTCACGAATCTGCTGAATGTGGAAGGCTCCTCCTCATGGGTGCTGAACCCCTCCTCCCTGTTCTACAGCGAAGAGAGCATTAACGTGACCGGCTGCAAGTACAGCATCAGTCTGATTAAGAAGCTGCCCACGACCAAGCTGCAGAAATACGGACTGGCTCTGGCCAATATTCCCGCCTGCAGTCTTCAGGACTTCATTAATCCCGATATGCAGCCGCTGGACAGTATTATGGTGCTGGATAAAAGCGGACGGATTCTGCTGCATCCGGACCGCAATCTGATCGGAGAGCCTGCCGCAGCGGCCGGATTCACGGGCTTCGAGCAGATCGCCGCTGCCGCCGAGCCATCGGGACAATTCAAGACCAAGCTTAATGAAGCCGATTACTCGATCACCTATATGCGTTCCCAGTTGAACGGCTGGATCTATCTGTCGGCCACCTCCATCAAGAGTCTGACCCGCGAATCCGGCAAAATCGGCACCTACACGGTATTCGTCTGCACGTTCATGCTGCTGTTGTCTGTGCTGCTGGCATGGCTGGGCTCCCGGCGCATGTACACGCCTATCGAACGGCTGCTCACTCAGATTGGACTGCGCCGTCCCGGTCTGCGGGCAGGGCGTACGGATGAATTCCAGCTCATCGGCGAGCAGGTGCATTCCCTGTTCCAATCGAAGTCACAACTGGAGAAGGAGGTTAGCCAGCATCTCGGGCAGGTGCGGACCTTCTTTCTGATTCAGGCGTTCGGAGGCAATCTGAGAAGACGCGAGCTGATAGAGGAGCTGGAGCAATACGGGTACGGCAAGCAAGTCAAGGAGTGGAAGACGATGGCTGTCATTACGCTGAGCATCGACTTCTCCGAGGAGAACAGCTATGAGAAAAAGGACCTCAATCTGCTGTTATTCGCAGCTCATAATATGACTCAGGAGCTGGTCTCTGTGCAGCACAGGCTAACCCCTGTGTTGATGGGTCATGCGCTGGCGGTTGTCATCGGCAGTGAGGATGAGGGAACGGAATCTTTTCACCGGATGCTCTATGCGCTTACGGAGAAGCTCCAGCAGGAGATTAACGAGGTCCTGAAGCTGCAGGTCAGCATTGGGCTGAGCCTGCCGTTTCATTCGTTTGACAAAATGTCCATTGCCTACAGGGAAAGTCTGGAAGCCCTGAAGCACCGGATTACCCTGGGCAAAGGCATCATCATCCAGTACGAGAACCTTAACTCTGGCAAACATTATCTCAATTTGAACTACCCGACCCACACGGAAAATGACCTGATGGATGCCATCAAGCTGGCTGACAGCGATAAGGCGAAGGAGCTGCTGCATAAGCTGTTCAAGTGTATTTTCTCGCTGGGACTCTCGCCGCAGGAATATCAGATTCCGCTGACCCGGCTGCTGAACAATACGCTCATTATGATGCAGGAATCGGGAATTACGCTGAATCAGATCTACCACGCGAGCGGTTCCCTGTTCGAGGAGCTGACCGATCTGCATATCGTGGCTGAGATTGAGGACTGGTTCTGGACCATTGTGATCCAGCCGGTCATCGTCATCTTCCACAGCAGGCAGAACGCCCAGTATCATAATATCTCCGAGAAGCTGATCGACATCGTCCAGCATGAGTATGACCAGGATTTGACGCTGGAGGAGTGTGCTTCCCGGCTGCATTATAACGCGAACTACATCAGCAGTGTATTCCGCAAGGAAACGCAGTATTATTTCAGTGATTACCTGATCATGTACCGGTTCAAAATGGCCAAAAAATGGCTGGAGGAGACCGATATGCCCGTGAAGGATATCGCCTCCCGCCTGAGATACAACAATTCACAGAACTTCATCCGTTCCTTCCGTAAGCAGGAGGGGATGACCCCCGGCCAATACCGTGACAGCTTCCATACAAAGCTTAGAGCGGTCCCGGACGATGAGTAGGCGCCGTGGCTTCAGGCGGGGCCTTGGGCCTCTGCAGCTTTCTTTTTCTGATAAACCATGTAAGAAGTAAGGCCAGAATAAGCAAGATCCCGCCTACAGTAATCGCAATATTCCTGATATCCGGTACATAGACTACCAGCCGAATAGGCTCGGAATCCGCAAGGGACACATGCCAGGTTAACGTGTTGCCGTCTTGCTCTGCCGCATTATTAGCCCCGTATAGATCATAGGGAATCGTTAATTTGAAATCCACGGAGAAGCTGCCCATCAGCAGCCGCACCAGGGACTTCGGGACATTCAAGCTGCCGAGGCCATCGATAATCTCATCAGAGTAGGCATTCAGCTTAGGCTGGGCAACCACATCGTATTTGGTATACAGCCACCTGTCCGCCTGTCCCACTTCAGCCTCCACAATATCTATGCCGCTGCTGCTGTTCTTCAGTTCCTCCATTGAAGCATACGATTTATGAAATTGATATTCCGTTGATTTATCGCTTGCCGTCTTCTTCAGCTCTATGCCTGCGGCCGCCAGCCGGGTGGTCAGAAGCTCCTCCACCTTGCCGCTGACCAGCTTCTCTGCCCGGGCATCCAGCATAAGACTGAAGGCCAGATCCAGTGAGCCGTCCTTCTTCACGGTCACATGGGCCGTGCCTTGCGCGCAGCCTGTAAGCAGCAGGACAAGCATAAGCATAATCAGCATTGCCTTAATTCTATTCCCGTTCAACCTGCGTTTCCTCAACCTCTGTCCCTCCATCCGCTGACTGTTGTATTGCCTAACCGAACCTTGCAGAAGCAAATCTGCGCTTATGGAGTCAAGCTTATCACATGGCGGGGAGGTACAGAAAGCCCCCAGCCTGCGGATATCCGTAAGCTGGAGGCTTCCCTGCGCATAATCTTGTTATTTTTTCAAATGATAAGGGACGGTAGTGATAATTACATTGCGCCGGTACAGCAGATGCGCGCGGATCAGCAGACTGGACTGGTTATGCAGGATATTATGCCAGCCCTTCTTCGGAATGAATTGCGGGACAATGACGGTCACCTGATAATTCGATTCGCTGGCCTTGCGCTGAACTGTATCAATGAACTTGGTCAATGGATGGATAATGCTGCGGTAAGGCGAATACAGCGTCACCAGCCGTACCTCCGGATGGAATTTCTTCCACTTCTCTTCGAAAATAGCGTCATCCTCCCGCTCGAACGGGATGTGGACGGCGATAATCTGTTGCGCGCCCAGCGACTTGGCATACCGCAAGGAATTCTCTACCACATGGGTAATACCGGCCACCGGCAGGATGATGATATTCCCTTCAATCGCCAGCGGCGGCTCCCCGCAGGTCGTGATCCGCAGTTGGTCGGCTACCGCTTCATAATGCTTGTGGATGCGGTAGAAGAACAGGATAATCAGCGGCAGGAAGACCAGTACCGGCCAGATCTGCTGGAATTTGGTCAGGAAGAACATAATGGTAACGATGAAGCTGATGAGCGCCCCGGTCGTGTTGATCAACAGCTTAGGCAGCCAGCCTTCCGGCTTCTGCCGTATCCACTTGACCATCATCCCGGTCTGCGAGAGCGTGAACGGAATGAATACCCCTACCGCATACAGCGGAATGAGATGCTCGGTCCGGCCCTTAAAGGCAATGATCAGAATAATCGACAGAATGCCAAGGCTGAGAATTCCGTTAGAGTAACCCAGCCGGTCACCGCGCACAGTGAACATCCGGGGAATGAATTTATCCTTCGCCAGATTCACAGCGAGCAGCGGAAATGCGGAATATCCGGTGTTCGCCGCCAGAACCAGAATTAAGGCTGTCGTTCCCTGCACGACATAATACATGAAGTTGCGGCCAAAGACATGCTCGGCAATATCGGATACCACCGTGACCTGTTCACGCGGAGCAATGCCGTAATAATACGCCAGGAAGACGATGCCTGAGAATAACAGCGCGAGCAGAATCCCCATCGCCGCCAAGGTTTTAGCTGCATTATTCGGTGCCGGCGCCTTGAAATTGGGGATCGCATTCGATATGGCCTCCACCCCCGTCAGCGCCGAGCTGCCCGAGGAGAACGCCCGCAGCAGCAGGAACAGGCTGATTCCGGCCACCGGTGTTCCCAGTGAGGTGTGAAGCTCCGCCGGTACTCTTCCGGTCAGCACATTGAACAGGCCCAGACCGATCATAATGAACATCGCCAGTACGAACAGATAGACCGGATACGCCAGGAAGGATGCCGACTCGGTGACCCCGCGCAGATTGAGTGTCGTGATCAGAAGGACAAAGATGATGGCAATTATCACATTATAAGGATGCAGGCTCGGAAAAGCTGAAGTGATCGCATCCGTTCCCGCAGAGACACTGACCGCTACGGTTAGTATATAATCGACGAGCAAGGAGCCCCCGGCAATCAGACCCGGATATTTGCCCAGATTCTCCTTGGATACGACATAAGCCCCGCCGCCCTGGGGATAGGCGAAGATGATCTGCCTATAGGAGAGTATCAGGGCCAGCAGCAGCACCAATACCCCGCCTGCAATAGGAATGGAATACCAGAACGCGGCTGTACTAATCGTGATCAGCACCAGCAGAATCTGCTCCGGGCCATAAGCCACAGAGGACAAGGCATCCGAGGACAGAATGGCTAAGGCCTTGGTTTTGTTAAGCTTCTGTTCTCCCAGCTGATCGGACTTCAGCGGCCGTCCGATCAGGAACCTTTTTACCGAAGACATCATCATCACTCACCGACTTTTTTATTGTTATGTTACCCCTGGTGCACGATTAAAATCTGGACCTTTAATTGGATACAGACACTATTTTTGCTGCCGTTCGATACTACATTAATTCTTTTATCACCATCTGTATATATGCAGATATCCTAGACAAACCCCAAACAATGAATAACAAATGGAATTCGCCGAAAGACACAGCAAAAGGGACCAAGCAGGCTTTCCACTTCGTCCCATTTGCTTATTTCAGCTTTTTTTGCTATATTCAGCCATTTTCAGGATGTCTCAGAGCCAGTCCTGAGTAAGAAGCGTCCGCAGCAGCTCCACCTGCTCCCTGCCGATCCGGGCCGTGATTTCGGCCTCAATCTTCTGCTTGATCTCCAGCATACTCCGGCAAGCTGCTGTCCCCTTCGCAGTGAGCACGATAGGCTTGTCCCGGCTGTTCCCTTCCTTAGCAGCAGTATCTACGTAACCTTCGGCCAGCAGATTGTTGATCGTCTTTTGCGTGCCCTGGCGGGAAATGCTGATCAGCCTGCTGATCTCCGAAATGGACAGAACGCCGTGCTGCTCCAGCATCGCCAGAATATGTGTCTCCGTCTTATTCAGCGGCTCGCTGCTCATCTGGTTTACCTTGTCCCGCAGCACCTTATGCTTTTCGCTGATCATATCGACCAGATTCAACCCGCTGATATACTCATTCATCTACAAGACCTCCATTATAGAAATGCAGTTCCGTCTTAACGACAATCCATGTCGCCCAAATTGTCAACCAGGTTGACAATAATCCATCCCACTGCTACTATAAGTGAAGTTTGACAAACTTACATTTAAGGGAGTTCGGAAACATGGGCCGTAACAAAAAAGAAGCTTTAATTTTCACCAGTATGATGTGTTTTTGCATGGTTGTCTTTATGTCTTTTTACAATGTGATTATAGCGAACGGATTCAACAGCAGACTGCTCACGGATGTGGCTGTGGGCTTGCTCCCGGCACTTGCCGTGGCCCTGTTCTGTGATATTGTGGTGGTTGGCAGAGTTGCCAAAGGGCTGGCCTTCAAAATAGTGAAGCCTTCTGCGCCCCAGATCCGCAAAGTGCTGACGATCTCGTGCTTCATGGTCTGCGGTATGGTCATCCTCATGTCTCTATACGGCACACTAGCACACTTCGGATTCGGGGACAACTTCTTCCGTCATTACTTCTCCATACTGGGGCTTAATTTCATCTGCGCCCTGCCGCTACAGCTGCTGGTGGCCGGTCCGCTGACCCGCTTCCTGTTCAGCCGGATGTTTCCGGTCCGTACGACAGCACCGGGCGTCTAAGGTTAAGGTTGGCTGAAACCCGTTCTCCGCGTTCCCGCCATACCAAAAAGGGTGTTCAGCAGGCTAAACCAATCTTTACCTGCTGTTTTCATCACAGACAGGGGAGCATAGCACGTAATATGATAAGCACATTATCATATGGTTGAAGGAGCAGCTTTTGCATGACGATGAAACAAGAATTCGATAATCTCATGGCGTTCGCCAAGGATTTAATCAATGAGAATCTCGGCTTTTATTACGATATCAATTATGGTTATTTCCAGCCGGAGACCCACCCGATCGTGGACTTCATAAGGCTGATAGGCAGGCGTATTCAGAGCCAGCTCATGCTGACGCCCGCGCTCTATGGGGAGGTCGATCAGATGGAGCGGATGTTCTCGGACAACCTGTTCTTTGATGAATGGGCCGAGGTTACGCTGGACGGACGGAGCTTCCACTTCCTGATGCGGCAGATTGACAACAGCAGCAGAATCATCAACCTGGCACGTGATCTGGTCTTCCCCTCCCCCTGGATTCCCCGCAAGCTGCGCGACAGTCTGATCCGTATCGGTGAAGGTACCCTGAACGGAAGCTGGCGGCAGGATAAGGATCATCAGGTTACCCTCTGGCTCCCTCTTGGCATCTCCTTCGTGGAAGGCTCAGGACATCATTCTATCACGGCGGGGATCGCCAAGGGCGAAGGGGAGCTCTACCCCACCTCGGTGTATGACATCAGCCTCATCTATGATCACGTGTATGCCGACGGCAGGTATTACTACAGAACGCATGACCATTCGATCATCTCCGAGGTTCATTTCGTGGAATGCGCCGCCATCTTTGAGATCGGCCGGATCATGGCAGCGCAGAAGATTATTTTCTGAAGCTCCTGCGGGGAGTTCAACTTCAAGTGCCGTAAATGGCTGCTTGGTATGGCCCTTTGTCTGTTTTACGAGGCACCCCGCTTCGCGCGGATTCAGAGGGATTTATCCCTCTCGTTTGCTCGTCCCGCCCACTTACGGCGGATTCAGGTGCACTTTTGCTCCTCCTTTCCTCGTCCCGCCCACTTACGGCGGAGACAACGCAAACTTGCTTTCAGCATGAGCAACTCAAAAAGCCGCGAACCCGCCCAAATTGGACGGTTCACGGCTTATTCAAGTAGTAGCTCTCTGTACGAGCTGGAATTCAAGCTCCTGCTGCCCGGTCTCTTTTCCCCCCAGCTTGCTGATAATCAAATAGAGCGCATTCTGTGCCTGCGCGGCAATCGGATTATCAATCGAGGTGATCCCCAGCGTATGGGACAGCTCCGTATTGTCGAATCCGACAATCGCCAGCTCCTCCGGCACCTTGACCTTAAGCCTGCGGGCCTCGCTCAATATACCTGCCGCTACCATATCATTGGCGCAGAGGATGGCGTTTGGATGCCCTCCTGGACTCAGCAGCAGTCCCCGGATCAGCTCTTCACCTTGCCGGATGGAGTAGATGCCCGTCTGCGACCATTCCGGGTTCACCTCCAGATGATATTTGCGGGCTGCATCCTGGTACGCCTGTATCCGCCCGGAGGTATTCATACTGGTCGGCCTGCCCCAAGCATTGGCAATCCGCGTATAACCCCGTCCGATCACATGCTCAAGTCCCAGCATATATCCGTCATATTGATTCATGGCGACACTCTGAATCTCCGGAAGCTCCATCCGCTGCCAGGAGACAATTGGCCCGTATTTGCAATAGTAGCCAAGGAGCGCCTGATCGTTGACGCAGGTGCTGATCACCAGCGCATCGACTCTTTTACGCCGCATATCCTCGAAGGCTTGCAGCTCTTTGGCCGGATCGCCCCCGGAGGTATAGATAATCGTCTGATATCCGTGCTGGCTGGCGGTCTCCACGAAGCTGTTCAGAAAAGGCAGCATCACCTCGTTGATCCCTTCCGTCACCATCCCGATCTGCATCGTCTCTCCTCTGGACAAGGAAATGGCATTACCGTTCGGCACGTAGTCCAGCTCTTCCATAATCTTCAGGATGCTCTCCCGCGTCGCCTGACTTACATGGGGAGAACGATTCAGTACTCTTGATACCGTAGCCTTGGAGAATCCCGACAGTTTGGCGATTTGATCCAGATTCGACATGATGGCACTCCTTACATAAATTCTCATCTTTTAAATAATACTTGACATGTAACGCGTTACAACATTTAGCATGGAATTATGGGACATATTAATAGCTTACCATATCTGACCATAACTATAAAAAAGGCGGGATAATCCATGAGTACTCCATTTCCTGAAGGCTTCCTGTGGGGCGGCGCAGTAGCTGCCAATCAATTGGAAGGCGCATATAACGAGGACGGCAAAGGCCTGTCCACCCAAGACGTAGCTCCGCAAGGAATCAAGGGGCCGATTACCGAGGTGCCTACCGAGGATAATATGAAGCTGGTCGGGATCGACTTTTACCACCGGTACAAAGAAGATGTTAAGCTTTTTGCCGAAATGGGCTTCAAGGTCTTCCGTACCTCCATCGCCTGGTCACGGATCTTCCCGAACGGAGATGAGCTGGAGCCGAATGAGCAAGGCCTGCAATTCTATGATGACCTGTTCGATGAATGTCACAAATACGGCATTGAGCCGCTGGTGACCCTCTCCCACTACGAGACTCCGCTGCACTTGTCGAAGCAGTATGACGGCTGGGTCAACCGCAAATTAGTCGGCTTCTACGAACGGTATGCCAGAACAGTATTCACCCGCTACAAGGATAAAGTGAAGTATTGGCTGACCTTCAACGAGATCAACTCGATTCTGCACGAACCCTTCATGAGCGGCGGAATTTACACACCGAAGGACAAGCTGAGCAAGCAGGATCTGTATCAGGCCATTCATCACGAGCTGGTAGCAAGTGCTACTGCGGTCAAAATCGGACATGAGATCAACCCGCAGGCCCAGATCGGCTGTATGATTCTAAGCATGCCAACGTACCCGCTCACACCTAACCCGGACGATGTCATTGCGGCAATGAAGTCAGAGCATATGAACTACTTCTTCGGGGATGTGCATGCAAGAGGCGTGTACCCTGGCTACATGAAACGTTACTTCAGAGAGCACGGCATTGAGATTCACATGGAGCCTGGAGATGCTGAGTTACTCAAGCACACCGTAGATTTCATTTCATTTAGCTACTATGTGAGCATCTGTGAGACCGGTGACAGCAGCAAACGCACCCAGGAAGGCAACCTGATCGGAGGCGCACCCAATCCCTACCTGAAGGCTTCCGAATGGGGCTGGCAGATTGACCCGCAGGGTCTGCGTTACGTGCTGAATATGTTCTATGACCGTTACCAGAAGCCGTTGTTTATTGTAGAGAACGGACTCGGGGCCAAGGACGAGCTGGTCACCGGCGAAGACGGCGTGCCGACCGTTAATGACGACTACCGGATTGAGTACCTGAATGACCATCTGTTGCAGGTAGGCGAAGCCATCGAGGACGGCGTTGAAGTCATGGGCTACACCTCTTGGGGCTGTATTGACCTGGTCAGTGCATCAACTGCAGAGCTAAGTAAACGCTATGGCTTCATCTACGTTGACCGCCACGACGACAACACAGGAACACTGGAGCGCTACCGCAAGAAATCCTTCCACTGGTACAAGGATGTTATTGCTACCAACGGACAGAGCCTGCGGCGCTCAGGCGAATAGAATAACCAGACATCACAGGTTGTCCCGAAAAGCCTCAAAAAGGCTGATGGGGGACAGCCTTTTTTAAGTTGTGGTAATGGTAGCGACAGCGCCCCATTCCGCCGTTTTTTGCCTACCCCTCCCCCCGATAACTGAAGATATCAATTTCAGTTGAATACGCCATTAACAAAAAGCGGGAAGGAGCGGAGGGGAAATTTGGAACTGTAGGAGCGATAGCGACCGCCTTTGTATACGGATTTCAACCGCAAACAGCGGCTTGAATCTAGAAATCTGTATACAACAGCGGCCGGAAGTCCAAATGTTCACCGCAGCGACGAGTTTAAGCTTTGCGTTACTACCATTTCATCTCATATTTCATCTCGTATTCCATCTCGTATTCCATCTCATATTAATATCTTCAGTCAGCTCCTTTACCATTTTGAAACTAATTGCCCAAAAGGTTAGGATATACTAGCCACAGATGAATCCTAAGGAGCGTAACTGGAATGAACAAATATACCTTCGGCCTCAGCAGCCTCTTATTCTTTAGCCTGATCGCCTCCGGCTGTGGCACCATGAAGACACCGAGCGATCTGCTTCAAGCCCCATCACAGGGGAATAGCGACGGCAATCTTACCGGAATCGTCAAATCCTTTCTACCGGCCAACGCGCATTTAACGGTACCGATCCATTCAGAATCCGGCAGTGCGATTCAATTACAGGATCTGGACAAGGACGGGCAGGAGGAGCTCCTCGCCTTCTACAAGACAGACAAAACCGATTATGAGATTAACACCCTCCTACTCTCGCAGCAGGACGGCAAGTGGACCAAGCTGGCTAACCTTACCGGGGTGGGCAGCGAATTGAACGAAGTGTCCTTCACAGATGTTACCGGTGACGGAGCGCAGGAGCTGCTGCTCGGATACGGCGGCGGGGAGGGATTAAGCAAAGAGCTGGCGGTCTACAGCCTAAGCGGCGGCCAGCTGGCCGAGCTGCTTAAGCAGCCTTATGACCAGCTGGTTCTTGGCGACCTGACCGGGAGCGGGCATACCGACATTACCTTGCTTCAGAGCACCTACACCACAGATAATTTACGTGAGACCCATCTCCTGTTGCTACGGCTCAAGGAAGGTAAGCTGCAGACCTTATCCGACCAGAAGCTGGACGGTAATGTGATCGAGGCCCAGTTCGGCAAGGCGTCCCCTACACGGGACGCAATCGTCATAGATGCCGCCATTGGCGCACATGCTTCTTATACTTCATTGCTAACTTGGGAAAAAGACAGGTTTACTGATATACTGGCAACAGATGATTATCAGCGTACCGCGCTCGCTGCAAGCAAGGATCTGGTGCTGTCTCCGCCAGCCGTCTCTCCTGACCTGCTTGGCAGCAGCAGTATTGCAATTAAGGACTACCCGCAGTCCAGCCTGGATGTGAATAATGACGGGATCTTGGAATTCGGCTTCCTGGTGCCGCCAGCCGGTACGAAGAACATGGCTCCCCTGGCGACCCCATTCATCACCAAATATTATCAGTGGGACGGACAGTCCGGCCTGACCTTCGTGCAGGAGCAGTTCGACCGCTGGGGCTTCAACTTCCGTATTCCCAAGTCCTGGGCGGGCCAGACTCTGCTCGAGGTTCCGGGAGAATCACCCCAGCCCTGGGAGAAGCTCCTGTTCAGCTATAAGAATGCCGGGTCTGCTGTGAAGGCTCCGCTGCTGGAGCTTCGCCTGCTGACGAAGAAGGCCTGGGCTGCCGCAGAGGTTCAGCTGAAGGCTGAAAATAGAGAGTATAAGCTGCTGTATGAGCAAGGGAACTCTAACAATGACACGGAGCCTACCCTGTTCGTTGCCGTAATGCCCGCAGCGGATGCCGCCGGCAAGCTGCAGGGGGCCGACCAGCAGACTTATAATCTGCTGAAGCTGACACTGGATGAAGTCGTTCAGCTGGCCGGCACACCCCAGAAGCCCCGGCAATAAGAAGGAGAGCTGTTCATGAAAGTGCTGATACTGGAAGATGAGAAGCCGATCCGTGATCTGCTGTGCATCAACCTTAAGCGGGCAGGCTTCGAGATCGCGGAGGCTTCCACCGGTGAAGAGGCGCTGAGGATTGCCAGGGAGCAGAGGGATTTCGATATTGCGATTCTCGACCTGATGCTGCCCGGACTCAGCGGGTTCGAGGTGTGTACCCTTCTGCGGACACAGTTCCCCCGGCTGGGAATCATTATGCTCACCGCCAAAAGCCAGGAAATCGACAAGGTCATGGGCCTGGAATCCGGCGCAGACGACTATGTGGTCAAGCCCTTCAGTCCAGTGGAACTGGTCGCCCGGGTGCGCTCACTTTACCGCCGGATGTATCCGGGAGAAGCGCTGCCGCAGGAGAATCTCATCGAGCTTCCACCTTTTACTCTAATGCTGGATGAACGGAAATTATTGAAGGACGGACAGGATATCCCGCTGACCCCAACCGAGTTTATGATCGTTAAGCTGCTTATGGAGCAGCCGAACAAGGCCATGAACCGGGACGATATTCTGACAGCCGTATGGGGGCAGTATTTCATGGGAGATCTTAAAATTGTAGATGTGAATATCAGCCGAATCCGCCAAAAGATCGGACAGGAGTCCTCCGGGCCGCAGTTCCTTGAGACGGTGTGGGGATTCGGATATATTTGGAGGGGCTAATCGTGCTGAAGGGAATCAGGTCCAGACTTATCGTCTATATTACCCTTATGCTGCTCCTGATCGTGCTGCTGCTGGAGGGAGTGTTCATCGCTGCTGTCCACTATTATTATCTGGGCAGTGCGATGGAGACATTGAATACAAGGGCTACGACTTCAGCGACCTTTTTCAATAAGTATCTGGAGAGTTATAGCTTGAATGAGCGGGCGCGTTATATTCTGGAGAATCTCTCCCCTGAGGAGAGCAGTAAGGTGGAAGTTCTGAGTCCAGCTGGGCACGTGGTCATTAATTCCTTCGGCTTCTCCAGTACAGAGCAGGTGAGTACCCCTGATGTGAGAGCAGCCCTGACCAGCGGCAAAGGAAACTTTCAGAGCATCAAGCCGGTGAACGGGGAACGAATTATGGCAGTTTCTATTGCACTGAAGGAGTCGGGGAGCACGATCGGCTTGCTGCGCTACTCGGTTTCGGCAGAGCCCTTATATCACGTTATTGTCAAAATCGCGCTCAATGCAGCCTTCATCGGCCTGCTCGTCATTGGATTCGGCTTCATGCTCAGCCTGATTATTGCCAAACGGATCGTCGGGCCGATCCAGCAACTGACCGGTGTCGCCAAGGAAATGGCCACCGGTAATTTTGCCGTCCGGGCAGAGAGGCGTTATGACGATGAAGTCGGCACCCTTGCGGTAACGCTGAATTATATGTCGGAGGAAATCCTCAAGAGCGAGAAGCTCAAATATGATTTCATCTCCTCCGTCACCCATGAGCTGCGGACCCCGCTTACCTCCATCAAAGGCTGGGGGGAGACGCTGCTGGTCGGTGATTTGTCGGATAGGCAGGAGACGCTCCAGGGTCTTGAGGTCATGACCGGGGAGACAGACCGGCTGATCGGCCTGGTGGAGGATCTGCTCGACTTCTCCAAATTCCAGGCCGGAGAGATTCGCATCGTGCGCCAGCCGTATGATCTTAGAGGCCTGCTGGAGGATCTGCTGCTGCAGTTCAGATACCGGGGGCAGACGAAGCAGATCCGTCTCTATGCCGACCTTCCCGATCAGCCGCTGCCGGTGGACGGTGATTTTAACCGGTTGAAGCAGGTGTTTGTCAATTTGCTGGATAATGCCTTCAAGTTCACCCCTGCGGAGGGCGAGGTCCGCCTTACAGCAGTACTCGAAGGCGAGCGGATACTCGTCACAGTCGCCGACAACGGCGAAGGTATCGAGGCTGAGGATCTGGCCCAGCTTGGCACCAAATTCTTCAAAGGCCGCTCCCGCCAGTCCGGAAGCGGCCTGGGCCTCGCCATCTGCAAAGAAATTATCGAGCTGCATGACGGGCAGCTGCGAATCGAGAGCGAATTCACCAAGGGAACCACAGTAATTGTAGAGCTGCCGCGTTACGAGGTGGAGCAGCATTTTGCCTCACCAGTGTAGCTCTAGCTCTGTATCCCGCGGTGCTTCTATTACTCTACCCGGGCTTGTCCGCTCCCTCGCGCGATTTCCACAACTGGCTCAGTCTCTATAGAGACGTTACCGGCCACGGCTCTGGAGATCATACAGGAGGCTTCAGCCTTATGTGCCAGCCGCTCTGCCATCTTCAGCTGCGCCGGTGCCGCACCAGCCTGGAGCACAATGCTAGGCTTGTGCACAATCTTTTCGTACGTGAACACATTATTCGTGACATCTACTGTCGCTTCAGACGCCAGGGTCAACTCCTCTGGAACAATCTCTGAACGCTCCAGCATTGCGGCCAGGGTAATCAGGTAACAGGTCGCTGCTGCACCCAGCAGCATCTCATCCGGGTTCGTGCCGGTTCCCGGTCCGCCCATCTCCTGCGGAATCGATATAACCGTCCGCAGTCCGCCCGCATCAATATGCCCTTCGCTGTTCCGCCCTCCATTCCATACCGCCTTCAGGTGAAAAGGATGCTTCATCTCATTCCGTCCTTTCTTTTCTTCATATCAAATAAGCGATCTTGTCTTGTGTCACTTCTGGGGCTAGATACGCCCGATCCGTCTGATCTCCAACCACTGGTCTGCCTGCCTATACACATGGCAAGTCATCTCCGTAAGATTCACCAGCCCAAGCGACCTTTCTTCAAGTATCGGATAGGTATTAGACCCCAGATCGCAGTTCATCCTGGCGCCGTCACCATAGATCCGTTCAACCGGCGTATGCCCATGAATTACCGGCCTGCCATTCGTTAAATCAAGCAGCGCTTCACGCGGCTGGCGGTAGAATTCATATTCTGTCATCCATAGAATCTCCCGGCTCTGCTCCTCCAAAGGCTGCTCTGTATACAATCCTGCATGTGTATACACATATTCATCATCCTCAAAGTACAGCGGCAAAGAATACGCCCACTTCATCAGCTCCTGCCGTTGATCCGGGTCGGGATAAGCCTGCTTCAAGCTCGCCAGCGTCTCGCACCCGCCATGGCTCAGCCAGAGCTTATCACCGCTGATTATATAATCCCCCATCATTTCTTCATGATTACCAATTAGCGCATGAACCTGACCCGGATGCCGCTCTGTAAGCTGCTTAAGATAACCAAGCACTCCGGCCGAGTCCTTGCCCCGGTTGATCATATCTCCGCCGATGACCAGCTGGTCTTTTCCCCAGTCCAATCCAGACTGCCGGAGCAGAAGCTCCAGCCCCTTTTGATCCCCATGGATGTCCGTTATGAAGAATTTGCGCATGAACTCCCTCCTTAATAACAATAACCGCAGGCCCCTTAATTAGCCGCTCAAAAGCATTCCACCGTCATTGTAGGCATCAGAGAAGAGGCGCCCGGCAGATTCCCGCATGAATGCCTAAGCTGTTATAATGCTGCTTGATGTTAATTAGGGCATGGCCGCTGAACACACGGGAGACCCTCTCTTCGATGGGACCCACCTCTACCTGTTCCTGCCGCAGCAGCCGCTCCACCGCGACCTTGATCTCCCGGGGGTATATATTTCCGGCCACACTGGAGAGACCATTGCAAGGGCCTGAGGCGAAATTCTCCACAAGCTTCATATCACCTGCGGCAAAAAGAATGAATTCCTCCGGGTACTCCACCCCCACATGCCGCTGCAAATCGCCTGTTTCCTTGTACCCTACAATGTTCGGATAACGGCGGATTAACAGATTCAGCGATTCAGGAGCCAGATCGAATCCGGTCCGGCCGGGGTTATTATACAATGCCACCGGCTTGACCGTATGACTAAGCAGCTCCTCCACATAAGCGATTGCCTGCTGCTGTGTAGGCCGGATATATGGTGGGAAGCCAATCATAATCGCATCCATCGCCGATGTCTCCAGCGCCTGAATCAGCGTTACCGCGTCACGGGTTCTGATGGCAGAAGCCCCGAAGACCAGCTCTATCCCTTCGAATCGCTGCTGATTGAAGTACTCAATGATCTCCAGTCTCTCTGCGATACTCATCGAATGCTGCTCACCCGTGCTTCCTGAGATAAGCAGCGATTCGATGCCGTTCTGCTTCTGGAAGGCGACAATGGCTTCGAATCCTTCTACATCCAGACCTTCATCACTGTAAAAAGGCGTAGGAATCGCTACATTTAATCTTTTCATATTACACTCCTTACTAATTGCCATACTAAGAAGTTCTGGACAAATGCTTCTCTTCCATCGCATCCAGGAGCAGGAATAGCAGGGTACCCGCCGCTGTTATTCGCTCCGCCTGATCTGTGCGCTTGAATATACTCACCAGGCTCCAGCTCTCCGGCGCAGTTGGTCGTGATTTTGCGGATGCTGGATTCATTGACCTCCAGATGGAACTGCAGCCCGACTACATAATCCTCATATTCAAAACACTGATGGGCACAGCCCAGGCTGTAAGCAATGAATTCTCATGCACTCCACCCGCTTTACTTTTTTTTGTACAATCATCTTCTATCTCCAATGTAACAAAAAATCCTGATGAATCAAGAAATACTTGATCATCAGGACAAATTCAGTTCTATACCCACTCAGCTGTCTGCTTATTTAGCCTTGCCCGCAGGCTCATAGATCAGACAACGCAGCTGCTTACCCGGATAGCGGAATTCCGCATTATATTTGCTGCCATCTTCCAGTAATACATCCACGGCTACCATCCCGCGTTTGTTGTTCACCTCGGTGCCTGTCAGATACGCCTTCACTATCTTTCGTTTCTCTCCCTGCTTGTCCTTCACAATCCGGGTAGCTTCCTTTATCCAGCTGTCATCCTTCTTCATGGCAGCCGCTGCTGCCGCGTCGATAGGGGTTCTTTTTATAATAGAGTTAAAAGCTGTCGTATCTACCACCACCCCGGTGTCAGGATCGATCTGTACACTATATTGCCAGTATTCCTGACCTTGTCCAAGCAGAGTAAGCGACTTATATGGTGCAGAGTGAACCGACCAAAATGAGGGTATGCCATAACCCGGTTCCACCAGCGTAACATTCGTTCTCAGCTTGGAGACATCAGCATCGAACAGCTTACGTACACTTTCAGCCGCCCGTGCCTTTACTTCATCCTTGCTGAATTTCTCTGGTACGGCAACGGCCGGAGCAGTTATATTGCGTTTAGAAGACAGAAGATTAACCCGGTAGTACCAGTCAATCATTTGCAGCAGCTCTTCATCCGTCCAGGTGCGCTCCGGTTGATGATACGTATTGGTCTTTATATCGAGATACAATTCTCCTTGACCCGCCTGTAACGGCAAAGGCTTCTGTGGCCGCACACCATCATACACATACTGATCCTCCAGCACCCGCCTGCGATTGATCTCCGCATCGCTCATCGCCCGGCCTGAAATGCGGGGATCGCCTGGGAGCTCTATATAGTCGTAGATTTGCTGGATTTCTGCCTCCGTCATCTGCTTCAGCAGCAGATCATCATTCACGGTAGATACCGGGGCCGGGGACTCTACCTTTAGTACAGGAACAGCACTTCCTGCCGGACTTGCTTTAGCATTGACCTGAGTTGCCGTACTGTACTTCGCAATGACTGCTGAGTTCGCCAGACTGGGGACAAGGAGTCCGCTGAATGCGAACATACCGCCTGAGCATAGGACAACTGCCACAGTAACAGACCACTTTTTCTTGTTCAATTGTATTACCTCCATCAGAATTCAGGATATTCTTTCTATCCATAGCATAATTCCGGGATGTTATAGAGTGGAGGAGCAGTTGTTATGGAGTTGTAAAATAGTTTCACAAAGCGGAGCTTAAAAAAAGGCGGATGCGCGTTCCCTCCCCAGGAGCAGATAGCAGCTCAATTCTGGCCTGATGCGCTTCGGCGATCTGGCGGCATAGAGAGAGACCCAGACCTGCATGGCCATAAGCCCGCGAGCGTGAAGGATCTGCACGGTAGAACGGCTCAAATGCCCGCCTGCTCTGCTCTTCTGTCATTCCACTCCCGCTATCCTGTACTTCAAGCACCCCTTCTCCATCCTGCTGATAGGCCAACACACAGATCGTCTGCCCTGGCCGGGACACCGGAATCGCATTCTCGATCAGATTCACCAGCAAAGCTGCCAGAAGATCAGCATCTCCCCATACGGCAGGAATAGAACTATCCATTTCCAGCAGTAATCCGTTATCTGTTACCCTCTGCTGCTCGGTCTGGGCCACTATGTCGAATAGCGAAGCCACATCTACCTCTGCCAACACCAGCGGCTGATGCCGCAGAACGGACAGATCCAGCAGTTTGAAAGCCAAATTCTTCAACCTCACCGTCTCGCTAAGAATATAGTGCCCCGCCTTGACCTGATCCTCCTGATCTATGTTAGCAGTAGTCAGCAGCTCCGCGAATCCCTGCATACTGGTCAGCGGTGTCCGCAGCTCATGAGCCAGATTATCGACCATCCGCTGCTTATCCTCAGCCATGCCTGCGAGATCGGTTATCCGCTGCTCGATCACTGAAGCCATCCGGTTGAAGTTTACGGCCAGCTCCCCGAACTCATCCCTGCTGTTCAACTCCACACGATTGGAATAGTCACCTTCGGCAATCGTCTTCGTCGTCTCTGACAACAGCTTGAGCGGCTTGGTCAGATGCCGGATCAGAAGGTAGAGCAGCACCACAAGAGTTGGCCCCACAATCCAGTTAATCATCACAAAAAAACGGTTAAGCTCCTGCTGCTGGGCATACAGCCCGCTAATATCGCGGTTATAGGCCAGCTCCAGATGCTGGTAGGGAGCCGGGAGCGGCATCGCTAACGTCATGATATGCTCCTCCTGTGCTGAACGCGTCTCCTCCTGACCGGGACTCCCCCCGTCCTCAATGGGATAAAGCAGCCGTCCATTCTCCCGGAGTTCCAATTCTATTCCCTGTTTGCGGTAATGCTGACCATAAGATTGAGTCACGTTTACCAGCAGTTCAGGGTTGAGCGACATCCCTCTGAACCGATTGGATTCCAGATTCTCATATATACTGTTTGTAATTAGCAGTTGCTCGCTGGCCGCGCGTTTACGCTCACTCGCCATGTTCAGCTGCCAGCTTTTTTTCAACACCATCACGACACTCACATCAAGGGCCGCTATAAAAAGCACCAGGACAGCAAGAAGAATCTTATGCCAGAACCGCATGGCTAGACCTGAACTTCCAGCCGGTAGCCCAGCTTGAACACGGTTTTGATCCGTTCTTCCCAGCCCAGTTTTTTACGCAGCTGCCTTATATGTACATCCACGGTACGGGTATCACCGGCATAATCATAGCCCCAAGCCAGCTCCAGCAGCTTCTCTCTGGAAAGAGCAATATTCCGGTTGCGAATTAGCACTTCAAGCAGCTCGAATTCTCTGGCTGTCAGATCCACCAGCAGCTGTTCCACCCACACCTGACGCTCCGTGAACCGGATTTCAACCCCATCGCATACAAAAGCAGAGGCGGCCTGCTCATTCCTCCGCAGCACAACATTAATCCGGGCCAGCAGCTCCAGAATCTCAAAAGGCTTAATAATATAATCATCCGCCCCCAGCTCGAAGCCCCTGATCCGGTCAGAGAGTGCACCCCGGGCCGTAATCAGAATCACCGGAATCCGCAGTGGAGCAATCTGCTCCATCACCCCGAACCCGTCCAGACCGGGAAGCATGACATCCAGCAAGACCAGATCCGCACGTTCCTTCTCCAGCATATCCGCTACCTCCGAGCCGCTATAGGCTTTGGCATACGTATGTCCCACCAGCTTAAGATTCATCGTTATTAAATCATTAATCGCCTGTTCATCCTCAACAACAAGTATATGAGCCATCTGTCGAATATCCTCCTAACTGTAGCCACAGGGTGCCTGTTCATAGGTAACCTAATCTTAATCATACCAGATTACAGAGCATCCATAACCTATAAGCCGAACCTGACATTACACACCCACCTGCCAAAAAATCCTGACGAGTCAAGAACTGCTTGATCGTCAGGACTAGTTTGTTCATTGAACATAAGCTTCCCGCTTATTTCCCCTTATCGGCAGGCTCATAAATGAGGCAACGCAACATCATACTCGGATAGCGAAATTCCGCATTATATTTGCTGCCGTCTTCTAATAACACATCCACCGCAACCATTCCGCGCTTATTGTTTACCTCGGTATCGGTCAGATAGGTCTTTACGATCTTCCTTTGCTCTCCTTGCTTGTCCTTAACAATCCGTATAGCTTCCTTGATCCAGCTAGGATCCTTTTGGACTGATTTAGCCGCAGCCTCATCAATAGGCGTTCTTATCGCTGCCAAATTAACTGCTGTCGTATCCACTACCACTCCGGTTTCTGGATCAATCCACACATTGTATGTCCAGACCTCCTGCCCTTGCCCACGCATGGTGCGCTCCTTGTAGGGAGAGAAATACACCCACCATTGTGAAGAGAAGCCATATTCCGCTTTTCTCAGATTAGTTGCCATTTGCATCTTAGACACATCGGCATCGTAGAGCTTCCGCACACTTTCAACTGCACGCATTATGAATTTAGATTCGCTGTACTTTTGAGGAAGAACAGGTTTTTCCGGAAAACGTTTAGAGGCTGCATGCGTCTGGCGATAGTTCCAGTCTATAAGCTGCAGCAGTTCTTCATCGGTCCAAGTTCTATCTGGAACGTAGAGCGTATTGGTCTTTAGATCCAGATATAAATCTCCTTGTCCCGCCTCGAAGGGCAGGGGCTTCTGAGGCCGAAGGCCATCATACTCATACTGATCTTCCAGCACCCATTGACGCTTAGTTCGAAGGTTAAGCTCAGATTCGGTTTGATCCTGGCCGCCAACTACCGTGGGCTCAGGTGCTTTGCTCAGCGAATCATAAATTTGCTCCATTAGCTCCTTGTTCATATTCTTCCGCAGGTAATCATCGACAGTAGATACTGGCACGGGTGCCGCTACTTTCAATACAGGAACTGTACTCTCCGGCAGTGTCAGTCTGAGATCATTCTGTGCTGCTGCGCTGCCTTCTCTACCACTACCTTACTCTCAACATGTTATAAAGTAGAGTGACAGTTGTTATGGAGTTGTAAAATGAGACCATACCTCCTGGTTTGGTTGGCCTGCCTTCAGTCAGCGCCGAAAATACAAAAAGACCACTGTCGAGGAATCAACAGTGGTCATGTGTGCTTGGCAACGTCCTACTCTCCCAGGACCCTTCGGTCCAAGTACCATCGGCGCTGGAGGGCTTAACGGTCGTGTTCGGGATGGGTACGTGTGGAACCCCTCCGCTATCGCCACCAAACGGGCATTTGAATATCAAATGCTATAATTCAGGTCTCAACATCGCCAAATGCTGAAAACAAATCTCCTTTACAGAACTGCTTGAGCTCTTTAAATTCCAATTTGATTCCTGAAAACTGAATCCGAAATGAATCTGCGTATTAGAAATTTGGATAAGCCCTCGACCGATTAGTATTGGTCAGCTCCATGCATTGCTGCACTTCCACCTCCAACCTATCTACCTCGTCGTCTTCAAGGGGTCTTA
>NZ_JBHUKY010000036.1:0-839 GCF_042684125.1 Paenibacillus rhizoplanae
TGCGGGCTCATTGAAGGCAGTATGGTGCCAGAACAGGACATCCGGGATTTGCGAGATTTGACCCGTTACCGGAGTAAGATGGTGCAGGCGGTGACGGCGGAGAAAAACCGCATTCACAAAATCCTGCAGGATGCCAACATCAAGCTAACCACCTTTATGTCCGATCTATATGGGGTTTCAGGACGGGGCCTGCTCCAGAAGATCATGGACGGCGAGGTCGTAGACGAAGTGACCGTTAAAAACCTGGTCAAAACCCGTTTAAAAAAGAAAGTTCCGCAGTTGCTAGACGCGCTCAATGGCAAGTTGCGCCGTCATCATCGGGAGATGATTCGAGACCACTGGGACCACTTGGTCTATTTGGAGAAACGGATCACTGAACTGGAAGCTCGAATCGAGGCGAAGGCAGAACCGTACCTGGAGAGGATTGAACAAATTGACTCCATTCCAGGAATTGAGCGGACGTCTGCCGTGACCATCTTTGCCGAAGTGGGGCCGCATGTCGCGGAAATGTTCCCGAGTGATGCGCAGTTTGCATCATGGGCGGGAGTGTGTCCAGGGAACAACGAAAGCGCGGGAAAGCGAAGAAAGTCAAAAACGATGCAAGGGAACAAGCATCTGAAAGGGGCCTTGTGTCAGGCGGCTTGGGCGAACGCTCGCTCCTCGAACCGGATCGGCCAATTCTTTCGACGAATTCGTAAGAGACGAGGAGATAAAAAAGCAAACGTCGCCACCGCACATTTGCTGATTCGAATCCTCCATGCCCTGATGCGGGAGAAAAGGTCATACCAAGAAATAGACGTCTCACTAGGCGATGAGACGTCCAAGAAAAACCCGTTGGA
>NZ_JBHUKY010000037.1:0-1659 GCF_042684125.1 Paenibacillus rhizoplanae
GAGACAATTTCATAATTAAAAACCCTTGCTATACCTGGTTTTTTTGAGCATAGAAAAAGGAGTACCTCCCCAAATTCTCGAAGTTATAGGTGACGAAACCAACACCCGAGAAGAAAAGAGGTAATCCCTATCTATTCTATTCGACAAGAAGAACTGTTTTCCTTTGAGGAATTGCTCCAGATGGGTCCGGAAGATAAATACAGCCAAATCTTTGAACACTTGAATTTAGCTCCAGTTCTGTCCGCACTGGGAAAAAAGAACCATCGCGGACGGCCTGAAAAACTAAACATACCTGCCATGATCTACTCGCTACTGATTGCAAAAATGGAGAACATCGAGTTTGTCTCTGCCTTGGTCCGTCGACTGATTCATAGCCACGAATTTCGAGTCCAGTGCCGGTTTACGGGCTCGGACAACATTCCAAGCCAGTCCTCCTATTCTCGTTTGATTCATGCACTAGAGCAAACGGGAATGCTCGAACAACTTCAGGATCGCCTCGTAACCTCTGCTCTAGAAGAAGGCTTTGTGAGCGGTACCCATCTTGCGGTGGATTCCTCCATGGTCGAGGCTTGGGATTGCCAATTTAGCGAATCGGCCTCCAAGCGTCGTGCGGCTCGCCGGGAGCAAAAGAAACACGAAGCTCCGGTGGCCGAGCAACTTCAGCTCGAACATCCTGAGACTGAGCCTAAAACGGTGAACGAACCGCTGAAGAAACCCAGGTACAGCAAGCCAGGTCGTCCGTCCCAGGCGGAAAAGGAACGTCGGCGCGAGGAAATGGAAGCCTATGAACAAAGTCTCGGACCGTTCCAGAAAACCATTGAAGCGATGTTGCCCTACACGTACGATGAACTGCTGACCGCGTTGCCCCGGCAAGCCGCGCGTTGTGACAAGAAAAATACAAAGGGCCGAATGACCAGCTATTACGGGTTCAAGGCGAATCTGCTTGTCGACACGAACAGCCAGTATATCCTCAGTGGCCTCTGGAGTTCGGCCAATCCGAATGACCAGCGTATGGCGGTCGTCCTTCTTAAAGGCCTGCTTCTGAAGTTTCCGATGCTGAAGGTTAAGCATATCTTGGGCGACAAAGGATACGACTGCGCGGCGATCTACCAGTTGATTCATTCGCTCGGCGCCTATCCTGCGATTGCCCTGATTCACCACAAAGACCCGCCTGCGGGAATGAACCTGGATTACACTCCGGTTTGCACTCAAGGTCATGCGTATCGTTACGATAGTTTTGATGCCAAATACGAGACCCTGAAGTATACCCGGCCTAGCGAATGCCAAGGCTGTGCGCTTTCCGGTTCCGATTGCCAAAAGGTGTTTAAAATCCGCATACAAACGGATTTACGTTTGCATTCCTACCCCGCAAGAGGTAGCGAACGTTTTACAGAACTGTACAAAAAACGTACGGCAGTGGAGCGTGTGTTTGCCTATCTCAAAGAGTATTTCGGGATGAAACGCACACGCCACCGCGGTGTCCGGGCCAGTGTCGATTTCCAGCTCAGTACGCTCGCGTACAATTTGAGTAAGTTTGCGTTAGACAAGTTGAACCAGCAGTTGAGAAACTCTCAGCAAATCGCCTAATCTTTTTAAAAATGTGACCTTAGATTTTGGCCCAGTCTTGCTATTTAACAAATCGAATTATGAAATTGACTC
>NZ_JBHUKY010000038.1:0-15087 GCF_042684125.1 Paenibacillus rhizoplanae
AATATTGTCATCCATTTTCCGCTTAAACAGCGGAGAGAACGGAACGATTGTGTAAAAGCGATAGCGGTCGCCTTGGTCTCCGGATTTTCACCGCTAAGGGGAATTAAAAAAATCTGGAGACCACAGCGATTGGAATAACGGTCCGTTCGCGCAGCGTCCACCCAAGTGTTCACGTTGATTCTACTCCAAAACAAAGGGCTGTCCCAAGCAGCCATTTCATGGCTTTTGGGACAGCCCCCATTATTACTGCATTTGGAGCCGAGGCACGGCATGGTAAATCCACAATTAGCCGCCGCGCATTCAATGCATGCATGTATTCACCGCAACGCACCAAGATATCAGCAACCCTCTATCTAACTCTTACGTGGTGCGGGCACGCCGGTCAGCAAGCGCCATCGCGGCGGCATATCCGGAGCTCCAGGCCCATTGCAGGTTATAGCCGCCGCAATCTCCGTCTACATCCATCACCTCACCGGCCAAATAGAGCCCAGGTACCAGCTTAGATTCCAGCGTTCCTTCGACTAGCTCCGTCGTATCGATGCCACCGGCTGTGGTTTGGGCATTCGTGAAGCTATTGGTATCGGTGATTTTGAATTCCCAACGCTTCAATAGTTTATAGAATATTTTCTTGGTTTTCCATGTTAGATCCTGACACAGCAGATGCAGCTGTTGATCAATTCCAGCCTCCTTCAGCAGCACTGGAATCAGTTTCTTGCTGACGATGCCTATCAGGGAATCAGCAACCGTCCGGTGTCCGAAGATCCCCCAATGTATTTCCAGAAAATCAATTAACTCTTCCTCCGTGCGCTCCGGCATCAAATCAACCGACAGGGTCACTGATTCTCCTATGCCGAGATTATACGCAGCCTTTCTGCTTAGCTGAAGTATAGGCGGACCCGAGATACCATAGTCCGTAAAAAGAATCTCGCCAGACTCCGTGCGGATGACTTCATTGTTTACGATAACATGGGCCTCTCCCTCAAATTTGATGCCCGACAGTTCCTTCAAATACGGATAATCCAGCTTCAATTGCACAATGCCCGGCACCGGGTGGATCATGGTGTGCCCCAGACGTTGGACAAGCGTATAACCGGAGCCGTCTGTTCCAGTTTTTGGAGCGGTAAGGCCGCCTGTACATAGAAAAAGATAGTCGCTGGTATACACAACCTGTTCCTCTGTCTCCGTCTGGCAGGTTATCGCGAACCGCGGATGTCCCGCCGAGACGGTCACATTGAGCACTTTATGTTTATAATATACGGGAACATTCCGGTCCTCCAGCGCCAGCTTAAACACCCCCGGCACCGAAGCCGCCTGCAGCGACATCGGATACATCCGGCCATTCTCCAAGCTCATAAAAGGAAGCCCGAGCGAGGAGAAAAAATCGATCGTTTGGCGGACACCGAATTGCCGCAGTACATGTATTGGGAATCCTGCCTGATTACTGTGATACTTAACTGATAAAGCGGCTGCTTCATCCGTACCTGTGGCGGTGGATTGGTTCGTAATGTTGCAACGCCCGTTACCTGTCGTTATTATTTTCTTCCCGAGCCGGTCATTGCTTTCAATAATGGCTGTATCAATACCTTGATCCCTCGCTGTAACTGCAGCCATTAGACCTGCAGCACCCCCACCGATAATGAACAGCTCGTGGTGCTTAGAAGTCTGATCCTTATACATGTTAATTGATGCATCCCTTTTCCTAATAAATTTATTGAATTGACTTAGCTATCGCCATGGCGGCCACATATCCGGAACTCCAGGCCCATTGCAGGTTATAGCCGCCGAAATCTCCGTCCACATCCATCACTTCGCCAGCCAAATACAGCCCGGGCACCAGCTTGGATTCCAGCGTTCCCCGGGTGAGTTCCGACGTATCAATGCCGCCGGCTGTCACCTGCGCATTCGTAAAGCCATTGGTATCCGTCACTTTAAATTCCCAACGCTTCAGGATCCGATAAAAATTCTCTTTAGTTTTCGGCGGAAGATTCTGGCAAAGAAGCTGTGGCTGTTGATCTAAGCCCGTCTCCTTAAGCAGGACAGTAACAAGCTTCTTGTTGAAGATACCCACGAGGGAATCCGCCACGGTCCGGTGCCCAAAGGTCTCCCAGAGCTTTTCTAAAAAATCAACTAACTCTTCCTCTGTGCGGCCCGGCATCAGATCCACCGACAATTTCACCTGTTCTCCCCTTGCCAGATGATACGCAGCCTTCCTGCTGAGCTGGAGAATGGGCGGACCGGTAATCCCATAGTCTGTGAAGGCTATCTCACCCTGTTCACTGCCGATGACTTTACCCTTTACAAGGATATGAGCTTGTCCCTGAGATTTGATACTGGACAGTGCCCTCATATTCGGATATTGCAGCTTCAATTGCACAATGGCCGGAAAAGGCTCAATCAGGGTATGCCCCAGACGTTCGGCAAGTGTATAACCCGGAGGTTCTTTTCCTGCATTTGGACCGGTGCTGCCACCTGTAGACAGAAGCAGATAGTCGCTAGTATAAACAATCTCTTCCTCTGTCTCCGTTAGGCATTTTATCGTGAAGCGCGGATGATCTGCCGAAACAGCAACATCCACCACTTTATTCTTAAGGTATACGGGAACATTCCGATCCTCTAGCGCCAGCTGGAAAATATCCAGTACCGCCGCTGCCTGCAGCGACATCGGATACATCAAGCCCCCCTTGAGTCTTGTCAGCGGAAGCCCAAGAAAGGAGAAAAAATCAATCGTCTGGCCGACGCCATATTGCTGCACTACCGCAAGCGGAAATCCGGATTGATTACTATGATACTTGCGCGATAAAGCGGCTGCTTCATCCGTATCTGTCACAGTGGATTCATTCGTAATGTTGCAGCGGCCATCACCTGTCATTAAGATCTTCTTGCCAATCCGGTCGTTACTCTCCAGAATGGCAGTATCGATCCCCATATCACTCGCAGTAACAGCGGCCATTAGTCCGGCAGCACCTGCGCCGATAATAAAAAGCTTATGGTGCATAGAAGTCTGATTCTCATACATGGTTGGTCAATGCATCCTTTATCCAATTTTCTCTAAGCACAAAAACACTTTATTAAATTATAGCATAAGCAAAGCAGCGATTCCCTATTAACAGGAGAATCGCTGCTTTGCTGTGTTCTAACGTATAACGATGAAAGGTTGGCTTTATTTACTTAGCTTCCAGCATCCGCAGCAGAACCGTAACCGTCTCTGCCCGCGTTGCGGCATCTTTGGGGAAGAAGTTGTTGTTGCCTTTGCCTTGCATCAGTCCCGACTTCTTCATCTCGGCTGCCGCTCCAACCGCCCAGGCGGGGATGTCGCGGTCATCCGTGAATCCTGCGGAACGGGCAACAGGAGCCAGGTGTAGTGCTCTTGCCAGCATGACCGCCATTTCCGCTCTGGTTACAGGTGCATCCGGGCGGAAATTGCTGTTGTTATCCCCCTGGATAATTCCCAGAGCTACCGCCTGTGCAACGGCTGCCTTGGCCCACGGTCCGATCCGGTCGCTGTCCTTGAAGGACAATGCAGCTTCTGTGTTCTGAAGCTTCAGTGCCTTTGCCAGCATCACCGTGAATTCAGCACGGGTCACGTTACGGTTAGGCTGGAACGAGCCGTTCGGATATCCTGTAATGATGCCCTGCTTGACGGCTTCGCGGATACTGGCCTCGGCCCAATGTCCGGCAATATCGGTGAAGGATGGACCGGGCACCGGAGTAGCCGGGACTTGCGGGCTCTCGTCCGGCTTATTAGGCGTTCCAACAATAACCGGCGGCACTGTTACTGGCGGAGTCACTGGCGCTTCACCTCCGGGATCGCCGCCCGAACGCCCGTTAACCGAGATGTTAATTCTTCCCGTAACGGACGGATACGCACTCAAGACCGCCGTAATCGTCACTTCTCCTGGTGTGGAGGGTGCCGTAAAGACCGCGCTGAACCGGCCGTTTGCATCCGTTACAGCATGAGCAGGCTCCGGGCTGCCCGATGATGCCGCGAGTTCGACCTCCAGGCCGGAGACTGGAAGATTGTCGCTACCTGAGACGATTCCCGTGATGGATACGTCATCTCCGGTATTCACGGCAGACGGTGCCGCCTGAAGTTCAATAAGAACAGGGACTGGAACCGCCTTGCTCACAGATACAGTTACCGTATTGGTCACGGAAGGATTGTCGGTCAGTACAGCCGTAATGACCACATCCCCAGCCGTAGACGGTGCCGTAAAGACCGTGCTGAACCGGCCGTTCTCATCCGTTACAGCAAGCGCAGGCTCAAAGCTGCCTGATGCTGCCATGAGACTGACCCCAGTGCCCGCTAGCGGAAGATCTTCACCGTCATAGACGGTTCCGGTAACGGACACTCTGCCTCCAGCAGATACGGAGGATGGCGTGGCCTCCAGTTCAATCCGGGCCGACACAGGCACAGCCTCTTCTTCTACAGACACGTTGACCACCCCTGTCACGGATGGACTTGCCGGCAGGACGGCTGAGATGGATACCTCGCCGGGAACGGAAGGTGCGGTAAAGACCGTACTGAACCGGCCGTACACATCTGTAGTTACTTTTGCAGGCCCAAGGCTTCCCTCGGCTGCTGTAAGTTCAACCTCCACACCGGGAACCGGAAGATCGCCATCGCTGTAGACGGCCCCCGTAACGGATACTTTGCCTCCGGGCACCACCGAAGATGGCGCTGCCGCAAGCTGTACCCGGGCGGGAACGGTTTCCTGCGTTTCTGGTCCGAATACTTTGAATTCCCAGAGCGAGTATCCGTATTTGCTCGCTCTCTGAGTTCCATACATCCGGACATATCTGGCATTCACCGGACCTACGGAGAGCTCGTCGATATCCCCGTCTCCGCTGGACGTACTATACACTGTCTTCCAATCCTCCAGCGTATCGGAGACATCGATCCGGTATTCCTTCCCATAGGAGCTTTCCCAGTGCAGCATAACCTTGGAAATGGGCTGGCTTGCGCCAAGATCGACGTAAATCCACTGCGGATCGGCATAGTTGGACCCCCAGCGGGTCGTCAATGAGCCGTCTACCGCATTCTCCACTGATACATCAGCGGCTTTGGACGAGCTTGCTTTTACCGTCATGCCTTCGGGAAGGTTGGGGGCAACCGCTTCATACACGTTAAATTCAGCAAGCGAGTAGCCCTCTCCGGTTCCCTGCTGAATGCCCTGCATCCGGACGAACCTGGCGCTGGTCTTACCGAAGGCAATGTCGTCGATGCCGCCATCCCCCATGGAGGTTGCATAAACGTCCTTCCAGGTAGCCGCATCATCGGATACTTGAATTTTATAGCTTTTGCCGTAAGCCTTCTCCCAATGCAGTCTAACCTTATTGATCATAGTTTGATCCTGCAGATCCACGTAAATCCACTCATCGCCCGAAGCGTTCGAGCTCCAACTGGAGGTTCTGTACAAATCGGTAGCGTTCGAGGCAAACTGCTTGCCCACGCTGGAGGAAGACACCGCACCTTTACTGTAAGCCAGATCATACCCTCTATCGTCGATAGAAGCTCCCTCGCTCAGCGTCATACTCCGGCCGGTAAACGTATCTTTACCGAGTCTGTACGTAGTTGTGGTCTGCTCTCCGTTCCGGTTCAACGTTACATTCACCGTAATCCCCGGCGTTTCGGGATTCGCCACCGAGATGCGGACAGGGTCCGCGGATTCATCGACAACCACCATCGAAGGTTTATCTACGGTGACGGTCAGGCCTTCTCTTAGCGTCACTGTACCCGGCTGATAGAATAGTAATTCCGAAATGCCCAGCGCACGGTGCCGGACTGCCTGTACGGAAGGTGTATTCGAGAGAATACTTATCGGGCTTGCTTCTGCGTAGCTGCCAACCTCTCCGGCAGTTTTACCCGGCAGCACAATGTATTGATAGGAGGCATTGACCGGCTTCACGCCGTGATCCAGCCACATCGAGAACACTGGTTTAGTGATTGGCTCCGTTGAACTGCCAGTAACCACATCGCTCCATTTCCCGGTCTTCGTCTCCTGCTTCACTTGGAAATCCGTCTTGTCCGGGAAAATATACCCGGTATGATCGTTATACGCCCAGCGCCCGTTAACCTGCGAGGTTCCGTCGTCAACGGCTTTGCCGTCTACAAGCACATCGCCTGTTGCCAGACTCTGGTTCAGCGTGGTATGGACTGGTGCAGCGTTCGTTGAAGTGATGCCTGCGCCCAGCGCTACCATTTCATCATCGAAGAAAAAGTAGCCCTTTTTCCCGCTGGTACTCAGCTTATTGAAGTCAAACGCCGTGGCTCCGTAACGCTCATTGGTCACACCGCCTACAAAGGTCTTCGGGTTGTTGAAATTATTCTCCTTCGTGAATACGTAGGGAGCTGTTGTCCCTGGAACATGAGCCCAGTCCATCAGCGGGTACACGGTTCTGTACTCATCCCCGGTTCTCTGGATGGCCGTGGCGCCTTGCGAAGTCCAGTAGAGCAGGTTGTATCCGCTTGGATTAATCGTTCTCCATTCGCCGCCTTTGACCGTGCTGGAGGACATCTTGACTGTAATTCCGTAATCCTTCCGCATATGAGAGGAGACCAGGGTCTGCCATTGCGTCATATTATTTGCGTCCAGTCCATTACTCTTGACCGTTCCTATGTTGCGGATATTATCGAGGAAGACAGCGAACTCATCCGCCCGCTTCGGGTTAGCCGCTTGCATCCACTCCAGCGGATCTTCGTAGAAGGTCAGCGCAGAGCTCTCATAATCCGGCCACTCCGGTCCATTCATCCCCATCCCCAGGTCGGCAACATCGCCTCTCACCAGATACCTGGTCCCATCCAGCAGGTAGGAGGATAACGAATCAATAGCCGCCTGGCTGTAGGCGAAGCTTGTGCCCGAGACCACATAAGCCCAGAAGGACATATCTCTGGCAAAGCTTCTTCCATAGCCCGTGGTATAATTCGTCTTCCCATGCATGAAAAAGGACATGTCGGACTGAATTCCCGTTAGCGTCACTGTCACAGCCGAAAGCACGTTAAACGCCTCTACGGCGTTACGGACGTTCTGGGCATCCTCCAGCAAAAGGCCGCGAATCATATAATTCTGATTGTACCAGGAGGAGTTAGCTCCATCGACCGTATTCGGTTTGCTGTCTAATGTGTCAACAATACTCGTAGCCTGCTCCGCAGTCAGATAGCCTTCACACAGCAGCGCGATTTTGCCCAGCCGCAATTGCTTCCCGATGCCGGTTTCCCACCAGTTGGTGGAGGTCGGCTTAACCGTGAACCAGTGATCCAGCGCTTTCTGAATACCGGCTACCATGGCTTCATCGTGATAGTAAGGGCTCTTCGGGTCAGCGAAGGCCTGGGCCATCGATTGCATCCGGTCTAGCGCAAGGTAAGGCGACCAGCCTCTGCCGTTCGCGCTGGAGGTGGTATTCGCATAATCCACATCCGCCCAGCTTCCATTCGCTTTTTGACTCGATAAGTAGGTTCCGGCCTGTGATTTAAAAGTCCATTCGACCCGGCCATTCGTGCCGTCATTGATGATGTCTTTGGAGATATAAAAATCCACCGCCCGCTGCTTCATCAGCTTCATTTCCGCCAGCTCTTGCGACGAAGCATCCGCCGATACAGGGTAATGGAAACCGAGGGTCGAGATCATTAATCCAACCATAACGAGACATATCCATCTCTTGATCCTGCTTTGCATGTTGTCAGCCATGTACACGCTCCTTTGCCTATCTACCATATTTTTGTTAGCGCTTTCTATTGTAGAGATTAGAGAAGGCAGCTTCACACTGCCCTCCTCCCCTTACACAAGAGTATCTAATATATCCTGGAGCGGGATGTCCGCTACAGCCATCACTTCGTCTGCCGCACCGTAATACATGCGGACCGTCTGGTCCAGCAGCAGCGCACCGCACGAGAACACGACCTTGCCGAAGAATCCGTTCACCTCATAGGAGGCTTCCGGCTCCAGCACAGGGACACGGGATCTCGCAATCACCCGGGACGGGTCCTCCAGATCCAGCAGCACCGCCCCCATACAATAGCGGTGACTGCTGTCCGCGCCATGATACAGCGCAAGCCAGCCCTGCGGTATGCGGATCGGAACTGCTCCGCCGCCCATGCGGGCCGAGTCCCAGCCCTGCTCGCCGAGTCCCATCAGGAAGCGGTGGTTCCCCCAGTGGTCGAGATCGGGCGATTCCGCGATCCACATCTCGGGCGCGCCGAATGACTTCGGCACTGGGCGATGCAGAGCGTAGTACTTACCGTTGATTTTCTCAGGGAAAATCATCACATCCTTATTCTCGGGAGGCAGCATCATCCCTCGCCGCTTGAAGGTCTGAAAGTCGCGGGTCTCCGCCAGCCCGACACCGACACCGCGGGCAGAGGCAGCGCTGTAAGTGATGTAATAGGTGTCCCCAATTTGGGTCACACGCGGATCTTCAATCCCCCATGCTTCCAGAGGATGCTCCGGGAACAGGGCCGGCTGCGGCTCAACCTCGAAATGAACGCCATCCTGGCTCCGCGCTACACGCAGATGGGATAAGGAGGTGAGCATCACGGTCTGTCCGTCCTTGGCTACGAAGCGCGAATCGGAGAAATCATAGCCCGGATCATTCCTGTCGTACCGTTCGACCTGCACCTCCGTCCCTGCTTCATTCAACCGGGGAACAAGCACCTCATCCGCCCGGTCTGATATTGGCGCTTCGGCAACGCGCAGCAAGAGGATCGTCTCCTCCTGTAACTGCGCCACGCCTGCATTGAACGCGCCCAGCACCCGGAAATCGGGACGGGAGGGGGCAACATCCCCGGCTTCAATCAGCGGATTATGCGTGCTGCGTGTTATTTTCATTAGAGTGACCTCTTTCTGTGTGTGAAGTACGGTTATTTCCCGGAAGTAACGGCATCAATCTGGGCCTGGATTTCATCGATCACTTTTTGCCCGCCGAGACTGGCCATCTTATCCTCCATCGTTTTCTTTCCTTCCGCCGCAGGGATCAGGCCTTGGCTTAGCGGCAGGAAGATCGAATCGTGCAGCGGCGTGATTTTGGCGTATTCCGTCTTTACCTTCTCTGCGTTGAAGTTGAAGCCTGCAATCGGACTCAGCGTGAAATTGGACGTCTTGGTCGAGAAGTCGAACCACTTCTTATCATCCTGCATCATGGTATCAGGTGTACGGTTCAACGTCGGCCGCCAGGTCAGCACATACCCAGGGAATGTATAGCCGGACAGCGCCTTATAGCTCGAATCGCCGACAGGCTCCCAGTCCTTTCCTTGAATACCGTATTCCATCAGATCATGGTTCTCCTTAATCGACAGCCAGTTCACTACATCCATAGTGACATCGGAATGCTTGGAGGTCGTCGGGATGCACAGGAAGTTCCATTGCTGATAAGCCGTATAAGGCTTAGCCTGCTCCCCGTTCGGTATGAAAATCTCCAGCTTGTCGCTGCCATCCTTCAGCATTTCCGAATATTTCAGCCCTTCGACCCCATCAGCTGCATAGTAGGTCGCCGCATATTTACCTTGCTTGAACAGCGTCTCGGCATTTTGCTCCTGGGCAATATTTTTGGAGATAATCCCATCCTTGTAGTATTTAGTAACGCGTTCATAAGCATCGGCAATTGTCGGGCTGGCCCATTGGCCAATGACCTTCTTATCCTTGATCGAATACGAGAACATGTTGACCCCAATCTCCAGCACTTCATCCTGCGCCAGATTCGCAGAGTTACTCAGGAAGAATGGCAGCTTATCGGCCTTAATTCCGTTAATGACAAAAGGCTTGATGTCTTTCTCATTTTCCTTAACCGCATACAGGAATTTCTCCAGATCATCGAGAGTCTTCAGCTCGGGAAGCCCGTATTTCTCGCGTAAATCCTTCCGGATCAGTACGCCATACAGCTGGCCTTGGGTGGTGCCGAGCGGAATCCCCATAATTTTGCCGCCGAATTTGTTATACTCCCACATTTCCTCAGGAATAGACGCCTTCAGCTCAGGCCGTGCAGCCACTGCCGCATCCAGCTCCGTTAACGATTTACTCTCGATCATCTGGTTCATGGATATCCAAGGGGCATCCAGATACATATCGAACTCTTCCCCGGCAGACATCTTCACGGATACCGCATTCCCGTAATCGGTCCAAGGCATGAAGTTGATATTCAGCGCGGCTCCGATATTGTCCTTTTTCAGCTTGTCGTTGACTGCCTGCAGCACAGCATCGAACCCCGCAGGTTTATCTCCCGGGAAATAAGCCTTCAGCGTCACTACTTCTTTGGAAGCAGACGCTGCCCCCTCTGAACTGGACGGGGAATTCGTAGAATTCGCCGTATTGCCTTCATTCTTCGCATTTCCCCCGCAGCCTGCCAGCACCAGTGACGACACCAATACCGCTGTTGTTGCCGTGCCGAACCATTTTTTTAACATCATCTCGTTACCCTCCTGTATCTATGGACAATCTGAATGGCTTACCCTTTGACAGCACCAACCGTTAGACCTTTGACAAAATATTTCTGAAGCATCGGATACAGTAGCACAATCGGGCCGATGGTGAGTACCGTGGTCGCCATCCGCACCCCGTACGTCGGTGGAGTCACTGCAATCGCTGCACCGGAAGGAATCAGATTCCTGGCCGCTTCCATATTGGAGACCATCCGGCGCAGGATTAACTGCAGCGGGAATAACTTCTCGTTATCGATGAACATCAGTCCCATGAACCAGTCATTCCAGAAGCTCAGCGCATAGAAGAGCCCCACAGAAGCCAGAATCGGCTTGGAAATCGGAATCATAATCTGGAAGAACACTCTCATCTCATTCGCTCCGTCAATTCTGGCGGCTTCCTCCAGCTCCTCAGGTATGGTGCGGAAGAAGCTGACCAGCAGGAAGACGAGGAACGGCTGGCATAACATCGTCAGTATGAGCACCCAGATCGTATTCTGCAAATGCAGCCACTGGCTGACTACAATATAGAACGGAATGATACCTCCCGAGAAGAGCATAGGCAAGTAGCAAAAAAACAGAAAGGGCGTTTGCAGAACATTCCGTTTATTCGCCAGTGAATAGCCGAGCATGGCGGAAATGCACAGGGCGCTTAAGGCCCCGACAACCGTGATGAACAAGGTAACGCCATAGCCATTGAACAGTACATCTGATTGCAGGACCGCCTTATACGCGGCCAGCGATAATTTTTGCGGGAATAAGGTATAGCCGTGTGCAATCAGCTCCTCCTCATCCGTAAAAGAACCGGCAATCATCAGCAGAAAAGGAAACAGACAAAATAAAGTAAACAGCAAAATGAACGTATGGGCGAATGCCGTAAAGGTGCGATCCGCAGCGCTATGTTTCTGTCTCATAGTTACTCTCCTAGAATAAAGCAGATTCTTTAGATACCCTCCGGGTTACCCAGTTGGCAGCAATGACGAAGATCAGACCCATAATGGACTGGAACAAACCCACTGCCGAAGACATGCCGAAATCGTGCAGCTGCCGCATGGAGCGGAAGACAAAGGTATCAATAACGTCGGTAGTCGGATACAGCATCGAGTTGTCGCCAATGATGGCATAGATCATCGCAAAGTCCCCGTTGAAAATTTTGCCCACGGCCAGCAGCGTCATGATCATAATCGTCGGAACCAGCAGCGGCAGCGTAATGCGCGTCACAATCTGCAGTTTAGAAGCCCCGTCAATCCGGGCAGCCTCATACAGGTCCTCCGATATGCCCGTAATGGCGGCCAGGAAAATAATCGAGAGATAACCGGCCCCTTGCCACACCCGGATCACCGTCAGAATATAAGGCCAAAGACTCGACTCAAACATCCAGTTGACCGGTTCCATGCCGATATTTTGCAGCCAGACATTAATCATGGGCTCTTCCCCGCCGAATAAGGACTGGACAATCATCCCGATCACAATCCAGGACATGAAATAAGGAAGGAAAATAAGCGACTGCGATATCCGTTTGAAATACTTATTGCGGATCTCATTGAACATGAGCGCAATCAGAACGGCCGCTACTGTCGTGAACACAATAAACAGCACATTAAGCAGCAGTGTGTTCCGCAGAATATTCCAGAAATCATCTGATGTAAAAAAGTAATCAAAATTTCTAAATCCTACCCAGTCACTCCCCGTGATCCCCTTGGCAAAATCATAATCTTTGAAGGCAATCATAATCCCGTATATAGGAAAATAACTGAACACGAGAAAAAACAACAGCCCCGGTACAGCCATCACATACAGAAAAGGATTCTGCGTGATATGCCTCCATTTTGAACGTTTACCTGCGTTAAGCTGGTAGTTCATTTGTACACCCCCCCTTCCTCAAGACCGGTAATCGCCCCAAGAGCGTCCCGTTATCTATGCCGTCACCTTATCAAGCCCTTGCGCCCTGAGCAATTCCGAGAAACGCCGATCCTTCCCGCAAGTGCAGATTTACCGCCTTCCCAAAAACAACACTCTTCCCAAAACATACGATTCGGCAGACGAAAATACCCTGTGTGCTATAATAAATCTACTTATAATGAGCCGGACAGTTATGATTACGGAGGTTCCAGAGCCATGAAATTCAGACAACCGTTCTTCGCCTCGCTGAAGCGGCACCCTACCTACATGAAGCTTATTTTTTACTTTGTCAGTGCGAACGTTCTGGTCTTAGGGATATCCTTCGTACTGCTCTATGGGCAATCTTCCAAGACACTGCTGGAGGAAATCGGCGATCATTCGGAATCCCTCCTCGTGAATGGGGCCCGGAATACGTCAAGGCTGATGGAATGGGCGCTTGATTTCAGCTTCTCCTCCAGTAATGACAGCGCGCTTAAGGTGTATGCCCTTTCGGACCATTACAGCGATTTCGAGACCTATGAGGTATGGAGCCAGCTGACGGACATTAAGAACGCCAACCCCTCGATTGATTCTGTCTACCTCATTAACGATTATACGAGTACAGTCATTGACTCCAGACTTGGGTTAAATGATACCGCAACTTTTTACGACCAGGACATTATTAAGCGCTTACGTGACCCGGAAACAGCGAACCATAGCGTGCTTATTCCGAGAACTTTGTCCCTCCCTCTTACCGGGAACACACCCAAAGAAGTGATGACTATTGTAAGATTTTATGAAAAAGGCAGCTCTATCTCCGCGTTCGTCATGAATGTGGATACTCAGAATCTGATGACCCTGCTTCAGAACAATTCAAACTTCGCGAGCCGGTCGATCACCGTGCTGAATGACCGGGACGAGACGATTTTTAGCAGCACGCCAATGAATCCGCAACAGATTGCCGAGCTCAGAAGCCACGGAATGAAGGGAGCCAGCGGCTGGAAGCTGTTCCAGCCCCAGGATCAGGGGGAAAAGCTAGTGGTGTATGCCGACTCCTCCGTTAAGGGCATTCAGGACTGGACCTTCATTGAGATGATCCCGAAGTCCGCCATCCTGAATAAAATCACGGTCCTGCGCGACACCAGTCTGATCCTGTTCCTCGTCTTGTTCGCGGCCTCCCTGGCGGTGATTATTCTAATCTCCAAACGGGTATACTCACCCATTCAGGAGCTGATCAGCCGGGTCATGCGGCAGCATCAGGCGGAGAAGCCCGGCCTTGGAGTGAACGCCAATGAACTCGAATACTTATCGAGCGTTTTTACCTCGCAGCATAATCAGATTCACGAGCTTACCGAGCAATGGCGACATAATAAATTTCTGGGCAGAGAGCGATTCTTAAGGGATTTCCTGGGGGAGACCTACCATTCGGCAGCGGAGATCCGCGCTCAATTCGTGGAATGGGGGATTGATCTGCCGAGCGATGAGTTGTCCGTAGCCATCTTCCGGATCGACCACTTCGCAGAATTCTCGGGAGTATACCCGGAGAAGGACCGGCGCCTGCTCCGGTTCGCCATGTCCAATATCATTCAGGAGTCGCTGCAATCATCCAGACACAAACTGCAGACGGTAGATATGGGGGACGACCACGTGGCTGTAGTCTTATCGGCTCCCTTGTCAGAGGAATTCGCGAAGGAGCTGCAAGTTGCAGGGCAGCTGATCCAGCAGTATTTGTCCGTGGGAACCACCGTGGCCTGGGGCCGGACATTGCCTGGCTTAACCGACATGCATGAGGTGTATCTGGAGACGTATGATCTGACGCAGGAGCGGTTCCGGTTCGGACACCGGTCGCTCATTGTGAAGGAATGGCTGCCCGCTGCGCCCGGGGAATTATATCATTTGCCTGTGAGCCAGGAGCGGCAGATCGCCCAGGCCATACTCAAGGGGGACGCCGCCGTCATTCTGGAGGTCTTACGCTCAGCGGTAGTGAAGCTGCGGGAACTGCCTTATTTTGAATGTAAAATGTCTCTGATTACCTTGTTCATGGACATCCGCCGTCTCATCCAGGAGCATTCCTCCCAGCCGCTGCCCAGCTCGTGGGGACTGACGTCCATCGAGAAACAGATCATTCGGCAGGAAACAATGGATAACGTCATGCCATGGATGGAAGCCCTGATTACCCGAACACTCGAAGACATTACGGCGGCCCGCAGCCAATCCAAGAATATCGCCCTGATCGGCCAGGTGGACCAGTTCATCGAGAGTCATCTCACCGACCCGAATCTGTCGGCCACCATGCTGGCCGATCACCTGGGCTTGTCGGTCAATTACTTCCGCAGTCTGTACAAAGCAGAGACCACCCAGTCCATCACCGATAAAATATCCGAGAAACGGCTAACCTTCATCTGCCAGGAGCTCATTGCCTCCGACTCCCCGATCGAGCCTATCGTGCAGCATTTCGGCTTCTCGTCCCTCAACACCTTCTATTCCAGCTTCAAAAAGGTGTACGGCATGACCCCGGCCCAGTACCGGAAGAAGTACCGGGCGGGGGATGGCGGGGGGAAGGTGTGAGGCAAGTGAAACCTATACATTCTTATATTTGCGCACAAAGAAGGTGCTGTCCCAAAAGCCATGAAATGGCTGCTTGGGACGGCCCTTTGTTTTGGAGTAAGATCAACGTGAACACTTGGGTGGACGCTGCGCGAACGGACCGTTGTTCCAATCGCTGATATGAACGAGACTGTCAAACGCAATTGTAGCTCCTTCGGTTTTCTCCATTTCCTTTTATAACAAGAAGGGTTGAA
>NZ_JBHUKY010000039.1:0-15876 GCF_042684125.1 Paenibacillus rhizoplanae
GCCCGGTGGTGCAGCTGGCGCCGCCGCTGCACCGGGCACGCGCACACCGGCGGCACAGCCGCCCGGTGCGCGCGCTTCCGCGGCCGCGTCAGACGCGCGGCCGGGCAGTCCTGCCCCGCTGCGCACGGGGCAGGCCCCGGCTGCTGAGCGCTTCGCAGACTCAGCGCAGAGCGCCCAGCGTGTCTTCATCAAGATCACGCCGGGCGCTGAGCTGAAGGGTCTGCTGCCGCGCCTCCAGGCGCTGCTGCAGAACCATCCGGGACCCGCAGCGACGCTGCTGTTCTATGAGCGCAACCAGAAGGTGCTTGCGCTCAGCGACAGCTACCGGATCGAGCCCTCGGAGGAGCTGTTCGCAGCCATTGAGGAGATGCTGGGTGCCGGAACGGTCCGCCTCAGATAGGAGCAGCCAAGCCATCCTTGGAGCATGTTCGAAGCGAACATGCAGACAGGTGTAATAATGAGCATACTCAATGCACCATAATCGGGGCATGGCAACCCTGATCTTTTTAGCACATTTGCCCCCTCATCCGCATACATTAGGGAACCAATAGAGTGAACTTATGAATCTGTCAGGCTTCACTCTCAAGTTCATCTAATTCATAGCGGGGCATTGTCCCGTACGGAAGGGGAATGATATCATGTCCTATCAAATGGCGGAGGATCTGCTGGGGCGCCGGGGAGTATCGCTGAGCTCGATCGCGGAGATCGTCTATATTCTGCAATCGGTCTACTATCCGACTCTAACAGAGGAAGAATGTCTGGTAAGTGTCAAGTCGGTCCTGAGCAAAAGAGAGGTCCAGTATACGCTCATGACCGGGATTGCGCTGGATGAGCTGGCCGAGAAGAAGCTGCTGCCCCAGCCGTTTCAGGCGGTAATGGAAGCGGATGAATCGCTCTATGGGGCGGACGAGACTCTGGCGCTGGGCATCACGAGCGTGTATGGAATGATCGGTCTGACCAGCTTCGGCTACCTCGATAAAATAAAGCTTGGAATTATCGGCAAATTGAATGATGATAAGGGGAGCATTCACGTATTTCTGGATGATCTTGTGGCCGGAATCGCGGCTGCAGCTTCAGCCCGGATCGCCCACCGGCATGAGGGTGCGAAGGTATATCCCCATGTGACCGGGACCGAATAACGGCTGCTCCTGATACGTTGTGTGCGGCCTCCCGGGCCTGAGTCCTTCCTGCCAGACTTGCTTGCGGGAAAAAAGAAAACTGTGTTATCATAATTTCATTATATTCAGGATACGGCTGGATTCGAGATTAGGGAGGCCTTGCAGGGCATGTGGACGGTAATCTATATAGCGCCGACCGCCAAAGTGGCGGAGATGATCCAGAGGAAGCTTACGGAAGAAGGATTTCTGATTAAATGCCGTCCCATCAATATGTCCAAGCAGCAGTTTGAGATTCTGGTTCCTTCGGGAGAGCTTGAAGAAGTGCAGGAGGTTCTCAATCTGATTCTGCATCCCTGAAGAGTATGGCGTAGAGATTCAAGAGCATTCATGACAGCGGCAAGCTGCTATTTACGCAAATAAACGGCTGAAGAGGTGCGACCCTTGTTCAAAGATTTATTTCAGAAAAAACGGAAGTACGCCACTATTCCTTCAGAACGTCTGGAGCGAAGCGGCGGACCGGCAGAAGGCGAGCGCCCCAAGCGGGAGATTCCCGAAGGCCTCATGAGCAAGTGTGCCAAATGCGGAACGATCCAGTACAGCAAGGAACTGGAGAAGAATTTGAAAATATGCCCGTCCTGCGGCTATCATATGCGCCTGAATGCGGCGGAACGGATTGCCATGACGCTTGACCCGGAAGGGTTCATTGAGTTCGATAGCGAGATGGCGTCCATTGATCCGCTGAAGTTCCCCGGCTATGCCTCCAAACTGGAGCAGCAGCAGTCCAAAACCGGACAGGTTGAAGCCGTAATCACCGGCCAGGGCAGCATCGGCGGACATCCTGTTATTGTAGCTGTGATGAACTTTGAGTTCTTCACCGGCAGCATGGGGTCCGTGGTCGGCGAGAAGATTACGAGAGCGGTTGAAGAAGCGACAGAGCGGGGATTACCGATGCTGATCTTCTCCACCTCCGGCGGGGCCAGAATGCAGGAGAGCATCCTCAGTCTCATGCAGATGGCCAAGACAAGTGCCGCGCTGGCCCGGTTCAGTGAAGCGGGCGGCCTCTATATCTCCATTATTACTGATCCGACCACCGGCGGGGTATCCGCTAGCTTTGCCAGCCTGGGCGACATTATTATTGCCGAGCCTGGAGCGGTATTCGGCTTTGCCGGACGGATTGTCATTGAGCAGACGATCCGCCAGAAGCTGCCGGAGGATTTCCAGACGGCAGAGTTCAATCTGCAGCATGGACAGCTGGATATGGTCGTGCACCGTAAGGAAATGCGCTCCACACTCACCAAGCTGCTGGAGCTGCATGATGTGAAAGGGGGATTTTAGGTTGGCAGGAGAGTTGCCTTTTGAAATGCCTCTGGTAGAAATGCGCAAAAAAATCGCCGAACTCAAGCAGTTCGGCGAAGAGAAGGGCATTGATTTCAGCGATGAGGTAGCCCGGCTTGAAGAGCGCTACAGCGAACTGGAGAATGAGATCTATTCCAATATATCCCCGGCCCAGAAGATGCATCTGGCCCGGCATCACGTACGCCCGACCTCGCTGGATCTGATCGGGCTTATCTTCACGGATTTCATCGAGCTGCATGGTGACCGCCTGTACGGTGACGATCTTGCTGTAGTCGGCGGAATCGCCAAGCTGAACGGCCAGCCGGTGACCGTCATCGGGCAGCAGCGCGGCAAGGATACGAAGGAGAATATTCTGCGCTTCTTCGGCAGTGCCCATCCGGAAGGCTTCCGCAAGGCACTGCGGCTGATGAAGCAGGCGGAGAAGTTCGGCCGCCCGATCATCACCTTTGTTGATACCAAAGGGGCTTACCCCGGCAATACCGCCGAGGAACGCGGACAATCGGGAGCGATCGCCCGCAATTTGTTCGAGATGTCTCAGCTGGCCGTACCGGTGATCTGCGTGATCATAGGCGAGGGCGGCAGCGGCGGAGCCTTGGCGATGGCCGTGGGCAACCGCGTGCTGATGCTGGAGAATGCGATCTATTCTGCGATCTCGCCTAACGGTGCAGCGTCGATTCTGTGGAAGGATGCAACCAAGGCGGAGCAGGCGGCAGAGGCCATGAAGATTACGGCCACCGATCTGCTGGAGATGGAAGTGATCGAGGAGATTATTGCTGAGCCCAGAGGCGGTGCGCACCGGGATTACGAAGCTGCGGCTGAGGCGATTAAGTACACGGTCTGGCGTCACCTGCAAGAGCTGTCTGGTATGGATGCAGCGGCGCTGAAGGAAGACCGTTACCTGAAATTCCGCAAAATCGGCGAGTTTTCCGAGTCGCTACTAGAGCAGGATTCCGATCAGGAAGAAGTGCAGATTGTGGAGTAAGCGGGGAGATTCTCTCCGGGGAATGAGCGGCATGGCCGATACCTCCGGTTTGCACTTTTTAACATATTCCAGCTTATTCCAGCCCGTAATCGGGACAAGACCAATTATACAATTAATCCCATTCCGATCATCCTGTTCTTCTTGCAGGATGATTTTTCTTTTATCGGCCATCCTATATTATTCGACTTTAATTTACAGCAAAAACAGGCACTAACATTGATTTTGTGTTCAACATGCAGTAATATTCATAAGGGCGCAATAAAACGTGCATGTCTTTACATGTGATAAAGTTCCTATACAGAGAGCGAACCTTATAGTAGATTTTGTAGTTGGAAAAGACGAGACAGAGAGAACGAAAAAACGGAGGAAAACCTAATGCGGAAAAGTAAAATTGTATGTACGATCGGACCTGCAAGTGAATCGTTGGAGAATATCAAAAAATTGATTTTGGCTGGTATGAATGTGGCCCGTCTGAACTTCTCCCACGGCGATTTTGATGAGCATGGAGCCCGGATCAACACGATCCGTCAAGCATCCAAGGAACTTGGCAAGACCGTTGCCATCCTGCTCGACACCAAAGGACCTGAGATTCGTACAGGCAAGCTGGAAGTAGAACCGATTGAACTGGTTCAGGATGAGTATCTGACATTGACTACGGAAGAGATCCTTGGCGACCACAACCGTATCTCCATCACTTACAACAACCTGCCTAACGATGTTCAAGTAGGATCGACGATCCTGATCGACGACGGCCTGATCGGCCTTACGGTTGTCGACATTCAAGGCACTGAAATCAAGACCCGTATTGTTAACGGCGGTACGATCAAGAGCAAGAAGGGTGTTAACGTACCAGGAGTATCTATCTCCTTGCCGGGTATTACGGAAAAAGATACCAATGATATCATTTTCGGGATCGGACAGGACATTGATTTTATTGCCGCTTCTTTCGTACGCAAAGCCAGCGACGTTCTGGAAATCCGTGAACTGCTTGCGAAGCATGATGCTTCCCACATCCAGATCATTTCCAAGATCGAGAACCAGGAAGGTGTCGATAACCTGGATGAAATCCTGGCAGTATCCGACGGCCTGATGGTTGCCCGTGGCGACCTTGGTGTAGAAATCCCTGCTGAAGATGTACCTTTGGCTCAGAAGCTGATGATTCAGAAATGTAACATCGCCGGCAAACCGGTAATCACAGCTACCCAAATGCTGGATTCCATGCAGCGCAACCCGCGCCCAACCCGCGCTGAAGCAAGTGACGTAGCGAACGCAATCTTCGACGGAACCGATGCAATCATGCTGTCCGGTGAGACTGCTGCCGGGAAATATCCGGTAGAATCCGTACTGACTATGTCCCGTATTGCTGAGAAAGCAGAATCTGCTCTGAACCATCGTGAGATCTTCATGAAGCAGCAGATTGCTCAAGAAACTACTGTAACTGAAGCGATCAGCCAATCCGTAGCGATCTCCGCTCTGGATCTGAATGCCAAGGCGATCATTTCTTCGACTGTAACTGGCCACACTGCACGCGTGGTTTCCAAATATCGTCCTAAATCACAGATCATTGCTGTGACTACCCAGGAAAGAACCATGCGTCAGCTGGCGCTGGTATGGGGCGTAACTCCTGTATTCGGTCCTGAAGCTCATTCTACTGACGAATTGCTGGAAACAGCTCTTAACGGCGGTAAAGCTTCCGGTCTGGTTAAAGCCGGCGATCTTGTAGTCATCACTGCAGGTATCCCGCTTGGACGTTCCGGTTCCACTAACCTGGTGAAGGTAGATACGATTCCAGCCGACTAGGATTTGGAAGAGCATCTGCAGCACGAATAAGATATAATAAAAAGAGCAGTGGCGCTTGATTGCCGCTGCTCTTTTTTGATATCGATGATGCAAATGGATATATTGGACCTGAGTGTGTGGAGCAGGACGGCAGGTCAGGGAGTCGTATAAATAGGGTTCCTGGAATACACGGCAGGGGGACTTTTATGATAAATTCGTCTGACCGAAAAGGCGCTTCCGCAAGAGCGCGGAGGAGAAGGCACGGCCAGCAGCTTCTTATTCTGGATCATAATGCCGCCGTCTGAGACCTTTAGTCTGGGGCTACGTCCATTGACTTGGCAACAGGTGAAGCAAACTGTGGATAACTTGGACAGCGGCGCGATATCGAACCCTACCTGCGGTGCTTCGACAATCCATTCGGCAGAGCTTTGCGGTCCGTTATAGCGCTGTACGGTGCGGAAAACCCAGCATTTGCTGAGATTGCGCAGGGTGATGCACCATTTGCCGGGACTTATCTTGACAATGGAAGCGCGCATATGGTTGCCGGGAGAGACGGGGAGAGGAATTACGGTCTCGGAGGCGGGGAGAATCTCCCACCAGGCATAATACCGGACTTTTCCGTTCACCGACTCATGGCCGGTGCCCGTCTGAATAAGGCTGCTGTTCTTGAAGCCGTCGATGCCGATCCAGGCCGAGGAGAACGTAGGTTTTACCGTAGGCTTTACATAAGGGACGATCCAGTCGGCGGATATCTGCCGGTAGCTGCCTTTTTTGCCGGAAATGGCATAACCGCTCCAGTTGCTTGACGTCCAGCCGAAGCCTGAACTGGCGGCTCTGCCCGTATTGAGTTTATCCTTCAGACAGGGTTTGCTTCGTGTTAATCTATTGACTTGGCCCACTTGTCCACCGCCTCATAATAGGTTGTGCTCTATTTAATGCAGCAGGCGGCTATGAAGGTTGGGTATTCTGTTAAAAAGAATGAGAGAGGACTTGTAATCCCCATGGAAAAAATAACAAAGCTGCGCGGGTTCTATCTGTTTCTGGGACTGGCCGGGGGCTCCTTCGGATCTTACCTGTCGCTGCTGCTGAAATCGAATGGACTTGAGGTCAGCCAGATCGGCGTGCTGATGGCTATGGGTACGCTGATCGCCATCTGTGTCCAGCCTTTATGGGGAGTGGTCTCCGACCGGTATAACCAGGCGCGGCTGGTGCTGATTCTGAGCGTGGCGGTTCCGGCAGTGCTTGCGGTCCTATACCGCTCGGAATATTTTATCGTGCTGATGCTGGTGTATACCGTGTCCACGATCTTCTCCTCTACACAGGCGCCTATAGCCGACTCCTACGCCATAGTGGCCGCGAACAGGGCTGGAGCCACTTACGGCAGCATCCGCATGATGATGAGCATAGGCGCCGCCGTAGGGGCCATTGCGGGGGGACAGTATGTATCCAAGTTCTCCGTATCAAGCATCTGGCTGCCGTTTCTGCTGCTGAATAGCGTCGCTGTAGTGATTGCCTTCACCCTTCCCAAGCAGGCGGAGGAGAATCATATGATGAGCCAGTCCTTCTCCCAGGGGATCAAAAAACTGCTTGGCAACCGCATATTCCTGGCCTTCCTTGGCGGCAGCTTTCTGGTCAATCAGACCATGACGGCGTTCGGGACTTATTTCGTCATTGCCTTCCAGTCGGTCGGAGGGTCCACCAGCTCTGCGGGGATCGCTCTGTTCCTGGCGTCGATTACCAATGTTCCGTCCATGTTCTTCGCTTCCCGTGTGATCCGCAGGCTGGGCATGGAGCGGACGCTGCTGCTCGGTGCGCTGATCTATGTGCTGCGCTGGGGAATTCAGGTGGCCTTCCCGTACCCTTCGGTTATGATCGGCGTACAGGTGCTTCACGGCCTCTCGTTCGGGTTCTTTTATATCGCGGCGGTTGAATATGTATCGAAGATTACCTCAGCGGAGATGCAGGCGACCGGGCAAAGTGTCTTTAACATCGTATTCTCCGGGTTAGCCGGCATTCTGGGCAATCTGTTGAACGGGATGCTGCTGAATCAGGGCGGGGTCGAGCTGATGAACCTCTCCTGTATGCTTAGTGCGGCTGCGGGCGCGGCCCTTCTGTTCTATGTCGCCCGAAGCTCACGCCGCAAGCTGCCGCTGAAGTCTGCATCCGGCGGGATCGGCGCTTAGCGGGCTGATGGCTGCCGGATAGGCTGTATTTTAGAAAGGAGCATGAATATGAATCCGCATCAACCGGGATGGGCCAGCCGCTGGCACAGTACCTCCATCCGCGTACGTTATCAGGAGACCGACCAGATGGGCGTCGTCTACCATGCCAACTATTTGATCTGGTTTGAGTGCGGCCGCACGGAGATGTTCCGTGAGCTGGGCTTCGACTACCGGAGGCTGGAGGGCCTCGGTCTGCTGCTGCCGGTGACCTCTGCAGATTTGCAATTTAAAAGCCCCGCGCGATATGATGATCTTATTACCGTGTATGCGCGGTTAACCACCTTCTCGGCTCTGAGGGTTGTGTATGAATATGAAATCCGCCGGATGGCGGCGGGTCAGGAAGGGCAGGAGCGGACCGCAGGCGAGCTTCTGGTCAGCGGCTCGACGAGCCATGTCTGGCTGAACGGGGAATGGCGGCCGGTGCGGATCGACAGGGCACAGCCTGAGCTGTTCCATGCCATCCTGGCTGCGCTGAAGGAAGAAGAATAGCGTTAATGGAAGAAGAAGGAGGAGCAGTATGATCAGGAACAAATGGCTGTGGGCCGCCCTATTTGCAGTCCCGGCCGTGGAATTATTCGGTTTCATCTATGTCTCAAGTTTTCTTGGAGCGCCCAAGACGCTGCTGATCATGCTGGCTACTTCGGTCATCGGTTTGCTAATGATGCGGTTCGAAGGCAAGAAAGTGCTGCAGGACAGCAGAACACATATGCAGGAAGGCCGGGTGCCCGGACGGACCATGCTGGACGGCTTATGTATTTTCTTCGGCGGTCTGCTGCTGATTCTGCCGGGATTTGTCACGGATCTGATCGGCTTTACTCTGGTATTTCCGCTGACCCGGCCGCTTTACCGGGTTTTTCTGCTGAAATGGATCGAGAAAAAGATGAAAAACGGCACGTTCACCTTCTACCGCAGGTAAGTGGGTAATAAGGAAGTAATCAGGCTTGTCAGAAGGTGTTCAGTTGCAGGGTGCTGCGGCCGGATGCCTTTTTGGCGTTAGGGAGGGGTGCTATAGGCAGTTTCCCGCGGCGGAGGGCCACCGCTAGTTTCGAGCGCCGCCCTAATGCAGCCTGCCGCTGAGGATATAGCTGCGCAGGGCGCGGAATACGCCGGCGCGGGCGAATGCGTCGAGAATAACGAGCAGCACCGGGCCGAGGATCAGGCCGAGCATGCCCATTAGCTGAAGGCCGGCGAACATGCCGATCAGCATGGCGAGCGGATCGACGCCGATACTGCTGGCGAGTACCTTAGGCTCAAGCACCTGGCGGGTGATCAGGATGACGCCGTAGAGCACCAGCAGCCCGATGGCCAGCGCCATGTTCCCGGTCATGTATGAATACAAGGCCCACGGCAGAATGACGATGCCGACGCCCAGATAAGGAATCAGATCGACGATACCGATGGTCAGGCCGATGGCGAAGGCTGAGCTGACGCCAAGCAACAGCAGGCCGATGATCACAATCACCGCTGTTACGGAGATCAGCACCAGCTGGGCGCGGATGTAGCCGAACAGCGCCTTGCGCAGATCCTTCCAGATCTCCGACACCGGTCTTAGCAGCGGGGCTGGGAGCAGGGCGGTCAGCTTGGCATTATGCCGTTCCCATCCGGTGCTGAGGAAGAAGGCAGCCAGCACGATCACAATTAGAATGGTGCCCAGGCTCGGCAGCGAAGAGATCAGCTTCAGGATGAGATTGAAGAACCCGGTAATCATCTGCGTCACGGCTTGGCCGACAGTTTCAGTGGTCCGGTTGATATTGCTGTCAATGGTGGCGTGATAGCCGGGGTTGTCGTGGTAAAACTGGTTGATTTGGTTAATAATATTCTGAATGCTGGCATTGCGGCTCAGGGACAGCAGCAGCTCCCGCCACTGGTCGGTATGAAGATCGAAGGTCTGAATCAGCCCGATCAGCTCTTTGACCAGTCTTGTGATGAGGGCGGTCAGTACAAGAGCGGTGCCTCCGATGTAGAATAGCAGCGAGAGGGATACAGCGAGCCAGCCGGGGAGCTTCAGCCCTTTAAGCACCAGGACAAGGGGATGCATAAGGTAAGCTAGCAGCCAGGCGACCAACAGGGGATACAGGAGCGGCAGCAGTACATAGACAGCCAGCAGAATCAGGGCGGCGGCAAGCACGACCCAGAGGCCGCGCAGCAATCTTTTAAGCACAAGTGTATCGATCTTCGGTCCCTCCCACTCTGGCGGATTCCAGGAATAACGGCTCGTCTTATGTATATTCATAGGGGGTGTGAAAAGACTAGCAGCGATAGAAAAGGGCAGACTGCAGCCATAACTCTAACCTGGAAGCGCAATCATGAAACATTCTTTGCATTCGTTTTTTTCTATCCCTCCGATAAAATCATTTGATGTGCTGTAAAGCTTCCACGTTGTTCACATAACCGTCAAAATCCGGTATGATAATTAAAGGTTAAAGAGCAGAAAATTAGTTGCAATCTTCTGAGCCGGTCCTGAAGCTTTTTTTCAGAGAGTTGAAATACTAACAAATGTAAATGTTTACATGAGGTTTGAAGCGGCACTATACACTCTTGTTGGCAAAGGAGAGAGATAACTATGACAGCTACCAAAGGACTTGAAGGCATTGTTGCAACGACCTCCTCGATCAGCTCTATCGTAGATGGAGTGCTCACTTACCGCGGCTATGATATTGACGATCTTGCAGATCATGCCACATTTGAGGAGACTGCTTATTTGCTGTGGTTCGGCAGTCTGCCGACGGTGCCGGAGCTTGAAGCTCTGCGGCGCGACCTCAGCGCTTATGCTCCGATCCCGGAGCAGGTGCTCACCCAAATGAAGCTGTATCCCAAGGAAGCCAACACCATGGCCGCTTTGCGCTCAGCCGTATCGAGTCTGGCGCTGTATGATGAAGCAGCCGATGATATGAGCAAGGAAGCGAACCAGATTAAGGCGCTGAAGCTGCAGGCGCAGATTCCGACTGTAGTTGCCACACTGGCACGCATCCGCAAAGGCCTGGAGCCGGTAGCGCCCAAAGAGGGCCTGACCATCGCCGAGAACTTCCTCTATATGCTGTGGGGAAAAGAGCCGGATGCGGTGTCGGTTAAGGCGCTGGATACGGCGCTTGTGCTGCATGCCGACCATGAGCTGAATGCTTCGACTTTTGCAGGACGGGTGACGGTTGCGACCTTGTCCGACATCTATTCCGGTGTGACCTCGGCGATCGGTGCGCTTAAGGGGCCGCTGCACGGCGGGGCGAATGAAGCCGTAATGAAGATGCTCGAGGAGATCGGCAGCCTGGACGCGGTGGAGCCGTATATTCAGGGCAAGCTGGAGCGCCGCGAGAAGATTATGGGCTTCGGACACCGCGTCTATAAGAACGGCGACCCGCGCGCCAAGCACCTGATGAAGATGTCCAGCGAGCTGGGGACGATGAAGAATGACACCAGTCTCTATGACATGTCGGTCAAGGTGGAAGAGCTGATCACCAGCCAAAAGGGGCTGAAACCGAACGTGGATTTCTATTCGGCTTCGGTCTACACACAGCTGGGGATTGAACGGGAGCTGTTCACCCCTATCTTCGCGATCAGCCGGACCTCGGGCTGGACGGCCCACATTCTGGAGCAGTACGAAGACAACCGTATCATCCGTCCGCGTGCGGAATATACAGGCATGTCCGACATGAAATACGTCCCTGTTGACGAACGATAACAGGGTGACAGGCAGGGCGGCCCTTGCGGGCTGCTCTACCCCTTTAGTACAATGAATGATAGGAATGCTTGTACATCATACTTTTAGGAGGAATATCTACAAATGTTGAAACTGGAACAATACGATCTGCCCACAGAAGGCGAACAAATTACAATCGAAGACGGCAAGCTGCTGGTTCCGGATCAGCCGATCATTCCATTCATCGAGGGTGACGGGACAGGCCGTGACATTTGGAAAGCCTCCAAGCGGGTGCTGGATGCAGCTGTAGAGAAAGCCTACGGCGGTGAGAAAAAGATTGCGTGGTACGAAGTGTTTGCCGGCGAGAAGGCCTTCAATACATATGGTGAATGGCTGCCGAACGACACGCTGGAAGCGATCCGCGAGTACATTGTGGCGATCAAGGGCCCGCTGACCACTCCGATCGGAGGAGGAATCCGCTCCCTGAACGTGGCGTTGCGCCAGGAGCTTGACCTGTATGTATGCCTGCGCCCGGTGCGTTACTTCGACGGCGTTCCTTCTCCGGTGAAGCATCCTGAGCTGGTCGATATGGTTATTTTCCGGGAGAACACTGAGGATATCTATGCCGGTATTGAGTATCAGGAAGGCTCCGCTGAAGTGAAGAAGGTTATCGAATTCCTGCAGAAGGAAATGGGCGTGAACAAAATCCGCTTCCCGGAAACCTCCGGTATCGGCATCAAGCCTGTATCCGAAGAAGGTTCGAAGCGCCTTGTTCGTGCGGCAGTGGAATATGCGATCAAGCACGGACGTAAGAGCGTGACCCTGGTTCACAAAGGCAACATCATGAAATTCACGGAAGGCGCATTTAAGAACTGGGGCTACGAAGTGGCTGAACAGGAGTTCGGCGACAAGGTCTTCACCTGGAACCAGTATGATGTCATCAAGGAACGCGACGGTGAAGCGGCTGCGAATGCTGCCCAGAAGGAAGCTGAAGCAGCAGGCAAGGTCATCGTCAAGGATGCCATTGCAGACATTGCACTCCAGCAGGTATTGACACGCCCGACAGACTTCGATGTCATTGCGACGCTGAACCTGAACGGGGACTATCTTTCCGACGCACTGGCTGCCCAGATCGGCGGCATCGGTATTGCTCCAGGAGCGAACATCAACTATCTTACGGGACATGCCATTTTTGAAGCTACTCATGGTACTGCACCTAAGTATGCAGACAAGGATGTAGTGAATCCGGGCTCTGTCATTCTCTCCGGCGTTATGCTGCTTGAGCATCTGGGCTGGCAGGAAGCGGCTGACCTGATCTACAAGGGAATGACTGCGGCGATTAACAATAAGACGGTTACTTATGACTTTGCCCGCCAAATGGAAGGCGCGACGGAGCTGAAATGCTCTGCTTTTGCCGACGAAATCATCAACCATCTGTAATTAGGCCAGGACGGATAGTACTACAAAGTATAAGCTGCACATCTGTGTAGCTTATACTTGCGTCAGGCCGCCTCAAGGTCAACATCATATTCGGAGGGAGGGGTACTATGGCCATCAGACGTTCTAAAATCACTATCGTAGGTGCCGGATTCACCGGCGCGACTACGGCGCTTATGCTTGCCCAGAAGGAGCTTGGCAATGTAGTGCTGCTTGACATTCCTCAGCTTGAGAATCAGACCAAGGGCAAGGTGCTGGATATGCTTCAAGCGGGACCCGTGCAGAACTTCGATGCTCAAATTACCGGAACCTCCAGCTATGAGGATGCAGCAGGCTCGGATATTGTCATCATTACGGCAGGAATCGCACGGAAGCCCGGCATGAGCCGTGATGATCTGGTCAACACGAATGCGGGTATCGTGAAGTCGGTCTGTGAGAATGTGAAGCGTGTGGCTCCAGAGTCCATTGTGATCATTCTGAGTAATCCGGTGGATGCCATGACCTATGTGGCGTATCATGCGCTCGGTTTTCCCAAGAACCGCGTAATTGGACAATCCGGTGTACTGGACACGGCCCGCTATTGCACCTTCATCGCTCAGGAGCTTAATGTATCGGTGGAGGATGTACGCGGATTCGTGCTGGGCGGCCATGGGGATGATATGGTGCCGTTAGTGCGTTATTCCAGCGTGGGCGGTATTCCGATCGACACCCTGATCCCGGCAGAGCGCATTGCGGAGATTGTGCAGCGTACCCGTGTCGGCGGCGGTGAGATTGTCAGCCTGCTGGGGAACGGCAGCGCGTATTATGCTCCGGCTGCCTCGCTGGTTCATATGACGGAGGCTATTCTCAAGGACAAGAAACGGATCATACCGGTAATCGCTCTGCTTGAGGGTGAATACGGCTATGAGAACCTGTTCATGGGAGTTCCTGCGCTTTTGGGAGCGGAGGGCATTGAGCGGATTTTTGAACTGGAGCTTACGGCGGAGGAACAGGCGGCACTCGATCAGTCCGCTGATTCGGTCCGAGCGGTGACTTCTTCGTTAACTATGTAACCCCGGCAATCTGCCGGAGCCCCTCAAATTGAAATTGGAGGAGATTATGATGGGTCATGTTTTCTTTTTTCTGCATATGATCGGGACGCTGGCACTCGGTTTCTATCTGGTGCTGCCGTTTATTTTAAGCGGGACGGCTAAGCTGTCCTCCCCGGCGAAGGAAGGCACCTTGAGTGCTATTGGCGGATTCAACCGTTTTGCCCAATACGGCCTTGTGATCCAGCTGCTGACCGGCGGCTATATGATGACCAAGGGCGAGTATTCTGTACCTTGGATGATCATTGTTACGGTGCTTCTGCTGGCTATGTTCGCGTTCGGCGGGATTATGACCAAGCCTCTGCGCCTTGCTGCGGCAGGCATGAGAGAGAACCGTGATGTCTCTGCGGAGACTGCCAAGATCCGTACTATGAGTCTGCTGCTGATGGTTTCCCTGGTGATCATGATTTTCTTCATGGTCTACAACACGATTATCTAAATAACCTGCTGCCGGATGGGCAGTGTGATAACAGCTCTGGAAGCCTCGGCCTCCAGGGCTGTTTCGCATGTCTGGATGCACATGGTTGGATATTGTTCCCAACGGCTATGTATTCCGATACACTGTGATTAGGTGCTTGGTTCATTTGGCATCACATACATACTTAGGAGTGAGCGCAGTAATGATAGGAAGAAAATTAGTAACGGTCGGGCTGAGTCTGGGCTTGCTGCTGGGTTCAGCCGGGCATATGTCTGCGGCAGCCGATTATGAAGGACACTGGGCGCAGAAGCAGATGAGCCGCTGGCTGGAACAGGGATGGCTGAAGGGATTCGCGGACGGGTCAGTCCGGCCGGATCAGGCGATCACTAGAGCGGAATTTATCGCGTTAATCAACCAGTTGGCCGGGCTGACGACTGAGAGCAAGGTGAAGGCCGATTTCAGCGATCTGCCTAAGACGAGCTGGGCATACGAAGAAATCTCCAAAGCGCTGGAAGTGGGCATCATCAAGGGGGACGGAAGCACCATTCGTCCGGGCGATCCCGTTAAGCGGCAGGAGGCGGCGATTATGGTGAGCAGAATGATGCATTATGAGACAGGAAGCACGGAGGTATTATCCATGCTCAGCGATAAGGATCAGATTGCAGGCTGGAGCCAAGCCGATGTCGCTGCAATGATCAATGCCGGAGGAATGAAGGGGTACCCGGACGGGCGGTTTGCTCCAGAACAGGCGATGACCCGGGCCGAAGCGGTTGCACTGCTGGATTACTACAATGTCACAAGCGGCGGCTTGCAGAGTGTAACTATAAGCCGTTCTGAGGGGCTTGGAAGCTTTGAACCAGGAGCCATCAAATACTATAACAATGTCACTGTATCCGGCTATGATGTGCTGCTGCAGAATCTGAAGATTTTTGGAGACCTGGTCCTGGAGGAAGGGATCGGCAACGGAGAGGTGAACTTGGACAGTGTTGAAGTACTAGGCAAGGTCATCATACAGGGCAGCGGAGATCCCTCAGTGCAGCTCAAGAACACAACCATGAACCAAGTGATTGTGCAGAAGAATAGTGGAACTGCCCGCCTGGTCACCGAAGGTACAACCTGGGTGAAGGCATTGTCGGTACAGTCCGGTGTAAATCTGGAAGAGGGGGAGGGTACCGGAGAAGGGTTCACAGATATTGATCTGCCATCCGGCCTTGCAGCCGGGATCGTAGTGACGCTTAACGGCAATTTCAGAGATGTGAACATTGAAGCCAAAGGGCCCGTCCTCCACCTGCAAAAAGGCTCCATACGCACGCTTAAGACCGCTGCCTCTGCAATAGGGGTTAAGATAGAGCTGGATCAAGGGACAACGGTGACGCAGGCGATTCTGAATATGTCAACGAAGGTTACGGGTGCGGGTAAGGTTCAGGATGCAATTGTGAAGGAAGATGAATAGAGTTCTGGAAATAAGGCCGCTAACCCAAGGAGTGAGGTCTTGTCATGAGGGGCGATGTATTGCTATGAAGAGAAATCGACCCGATGTATGCGAAAACAAACATGTCTTTCAAGGCACAGCTCCAGCATGAAAATGAGCAGCGTGCCTAAAAACAGAATGTCCACAATTGGACCGGACGCGCCACGTAGGCCGAATGTAATCGAAAAACAGGCATGACAAGACAGAGGCCTTGTCACCCCCAGGAATGAAAATAAGTGGGTGGCATCCGTCGCATCCATTCTAAATGATGCTGTAGTCGTCAACACTACATATACAAATCAAAGGGCGGAAGCGGTTACTGGGACACACCCCGTGCGAAAAACCGTTCTATTGCGCTTTTCGAGCATCGC
>NZ_JBHUKY010000040.1:0-8428 GCF_042684125.1 Paenibacillus rhizoplanae
ACGACTACAGCATCTTTTAGAATGGATGCGACGGATGCCACCCACTTATTTTCATTCCTGGGGGTGACAAGGCCTCTGTCTTGTCATGCCTGTTTTTCGCATACATTTGGCCTACATACCTCACACCAGCTCATTGTATTCGTTTTTTCGCACACATCCGGCCCGCATCCCGGCTCCCCATTTCAAAAAAAGCCCGCCCCTCCCCGCAGCAGCGGCAGATGGACAGGCTTTTTTCCTTTTAACCTCAGGCTTCCCCTCGGCTTAAGCGCCCAGGATGATCTCCCAGACCGGCTTCGTATGGCCGCCCGGATAGAAGATATACAGCAATACATAGACAGCGACTCCGGTGATGGCGGTGATGAACCAGATGACGGCGGTCACTCTGCCCCACTTGCGGTGCTTGGCATACTTGGCCTTGAAGCCGAGCGTCAGCGTAGTGATGCCGAATACGGCAGCGACGGTAGCCAGCACAATGTGGAAGATCAGGAAGACATGGTAGATCGTCGTCAGCTCATCCGGCCCGCCCCAGGAGGTATTGCCTACGAACACCGTTCTTGACGAGTACACCAGGAAGAACAGAATCGCTGCCACCGCAGCCGCAATCATTGTCTTCTTGTGCGCTTCGCGTTTGCCTTGAATGATCTGTCTCCAGCCGATTGCCACCAGCACCGCGCTTATGACGATGAACGATGTACTGATCGTAGGAAACAATGTGAAAATATCCATGAATATCCCCCTCGGTACTTACCAGCTCATTATAGTTCAGACCTCCTCCGCCAGGGCAGAGGGTGACGCGGACACATCCGTGTCCTCTTGTCCGTTCTCTTTTTTATACCAATGATAGAACACATAAGCAAGCATCGAGGCGAAAATAAATTCCTGAATGAACTTCATCACGATGCCGCCGACCTGCTGATCTACCTTGGGGGAGAGAGATCCGAAGAAGCCGGGACCGCCAAAAGCCTGCAGTAATGCAGCCGGACTCTGCGGAACACAGTAGCCCATCGCTTTCGCCCAGGTGCCCGGGTCGCTATACGTTGCATACAGAGGGGAACTGGCAAAGATAATCAGCCCGCAGGCCGGTGTCAGCAGCACCATGTTAAGGAAGATGAAGCCCACCTGCCCCAGACCGCTAAGCGCCCGGTATTCCGGCAAGGGGTTGATCAGATTCCACCACATCAGCGCCGAGGTCAGGAACAGAACGCCATAATACAGACGGTGAACGGTGAAATGCAGCATGACATAATCATGGATGGCGGGGATGTGGTAGAGCGAGAACAGGCCATTGAAGAGCAGAGCCGCCACCACCGGCTTAGCGAGAAAAGCCAGTCCCTTCAGCGGATTCACCCGCAGCAGGGCACGCCAGCACCAGTCGGGGATACCGAGCATAATTAGCGGGACCGCCACCAGATAGGATAAGGCCATACTAACCATATGGAATGAAAATAAGATATGTCCCAGCAGACTGACCGGTCCCCCCTGCGCCAGATAGAGGGCCAGCATTCCGCATAAGAACAGCCCCCTCCGCCAGAAGGGGACTGCAGTACTGCCCTCAAAACGGGAGGCCAGCGGACCGATCAACACAAAATATCCGGCAGTCAGGAGGAGCAACAGGGCCAGAAACAGCGGACTCCATAGTTCTGTGAAGCTGAAATATTGCAATCCCGGTATCATCCTCAAGACCTCCCCGGAGATAGAATCAATCCCACCATACCCAATAGAGCGCCATTACAATACTGGTGCCTGCGATAAAAAAGCCGCCCAGCATGAAGATAATCGGCAGCATATGCCCTTTGTCCTTCAGATGCATCCAGAAGCCCATCTGCAGGAACACCTGCAGCACAGCCATTACCAGTAGCAGGATAATCGCAAAGGTAGCATTCACCCCTCCGGCTGCCACCGCGGCAAAAGCGATCAGCGTCAGCACCACGGAGAACACAAACACCACAATATGCCGCTGCGGTCCTTCCGGACGGTGCCGGTGCTTCACCGCAGAATCTGAAGAAGGCTGCTTCGTCGTCATGGCTTCACCCCACCTTTCCGAGCAGGTATACGACTGTGAAGATAAAGACCCACACCACATCAATGAAATGCCAATACATCGCCGACACGTAGATCTTCGGTGCGGTAACCACCGTCAAGCCTTTATACAGCAATTGTCCGATCAGCACGGAGATCCACAGAATCCCGAAGGCAACATGGGCACCGTGGAATCCGACCAGCGTATAAAACGCCGAGCTAAACGCACTCGTGGTCATCCCAAATTCCTCATGCCGGATATATACACTGAACTCGTAAATCTCCAGGATCAGGAATGCAAGGCCAAGCAGGACGGTCACCACCAGCCAGTTCCTTAGCTGGGCTACATTTCCCCGGTGCATGGCCTGGATAGCGAACACACTGGTCAGACTGCTGACCAGGAGGAGGAAGGTTGCTGCCGCAACCAGCGGCAGATGGAACAGCTCAGCCGCCGAGGGTCCCTCATTCGTCTGATTGCGCAGCGCCAGAAAGGTAGCGAACAGGGTGCCGAAGAGCACCGCTTCCCCTCCGAGGAACAGCCAGAAGGCCAACACTTTATTTCGTCCTTCCAGGGTCGCTTTCTCAGGTTCATGCGGGAGTGTACCGTCCGCTGCTTCAGCATGTGCCGTTGTCATCTCTGCTCCCCTCCTTCCAGCTCTTCGGGTTCGATATGCCAGCCGTGATCGTCGAACAGCGACCGCATCAGCATCGATCCGAAGGTAATAAGAAGCCCCAGCGCCGTAACAATATAGTTATTGAACAGGAAGCTCATCATGCTGCTGCTGAATTCATCGCGGCTGAACATGAAGCCAAGGCCCGCAATGAAGATACCGACGGACATCAGGAACGGCAGAATCGTAGCCGACGGCATATGAATCGGGCCTATCGGCTCCGCAGGAGTCATGGCCTTATGTCCGGCCATTTTCTCTTTCCAGAAAGCATCCAAGCCACGCACCAGCGGCGTCTGCTTGAAGTTATATTCCGGCGGCGGCGAAGGTATCGTCCATTCCAGGGTACGCCCGTCTTCCCACGGGTCTTCCGGCGCATCCGCTGGCCGTCTGGAGGTCAAGAACACATTTACAAGGAAGATAATCATGCCCACTCCCATCAGGAACGCCCCCACCGTACTGACCAGGTTGAGCGTATCGAACTGCTGGTTCGGCAAATAGGTGAATACGCGCCGTTGCATCCCCATCAGTCCCAGGAAATGCTGCACGAAGAACGTTAAGTGAAACCCGATAATGAAGGTCCAGAAGGTCCACTTGCCCAAGGACTCGCTGAGCATCCGCCCGAACATCTTCGGCCACCAGTAGTGCAGCCCGGCGAACAGCCCGAGCACCAGACCGCCGACAATGACGTAGTGGAAATGCGCTACCACGAAGTACGTATCATGGAACTGGAAGTCCGCCGGCGCGGAGGCCAGCATCACCCCAGTTACCCCGCCCATCGTGAAGGTGGGAATGAACCCGGCCGCGAACAGATTCGGGGTCGTGAAGCGCACCTGTCCGCCCCACATGGTGAACAGCCAGTTGAATATCTTGATCCCGGTCGGCACGGCAATCAGCATGGTAGAGACGGAGAACAAGGCGTTCGCTACCGGACCGAGGCCGGTGGTGAACATATGATGCGCCCAGACCATGAAGCCCAGGAAGGCGATCAGAATCGTGGCGAAGACCATGGAGCTGTAACCGAACAGCCGCTTGCGCGAGAAGGTCGGAATGACCTCGGAGATGATGCCGAAGGCCGGGAGAATCAGAATGTACACTTCGGGATGGCCGAAGATCCAGAAGATATGCTGCCACAGTACGGGATTGCCCCCACCGTCAACATTGAAGAAATTGGCGTCCAGTATCCGGTCGAAGGTAAGCAGGACAAGTCCTACGGTAACCGCAGGGAATGCAAACAGAATAATGGCTGAGGTAATGAAGGTAGCCCAGGCGAACATCGGCATCCGCATGAAGGACATCCCCGGCGCACGCATCGTAATGATGGTAGCCAGGAAGTTAATCCCGCCAATGAGTGTGCCGAGACCGGCAATCTGTAGCCCTATCGTATAAAAATCCACTCCGTGCGAGGGACTGTATCCCTTACCGGAGAGTGGGGTATATGCGGTCCAGCCTGCATCAGGCGCACCGCCCATCACCCAGCTCAGGTTAAGCAAGAGACCGCCGAACAGGAAGGTCCAGAAGCCCAGCGAGTTGAGAAAAGGAAAGGCGACATCCCGCGCGCCGATCTGCAGCGGAATTACCGCATTCATCAGCGCAAAAATAACCGGCATGACTCCAAGAAAGATCATGGTCGTGCCGTGCATGGTAATCAGCTCGTTGAAGGTCTGAGCGTCCAGGAAGGTATTCATCGGCTTGATCAGCTGAATACGGATCAGGATCGCCTCAATGCCCCCTATGCCGAAGAAGAGGCCGCCGGCCCATAGATACAGAATGGCTATTTTTTTGTGGTCGACGGTGGTAATCCAGTCCATCAGCCCGGTATGCCGCTTGGCGCTGTGGCCGGGCTGCAAGGGCTGGGAGGGCTGCAAGGATTGCGCTGCGTGAGCCAAGGTATGTACCCCCTTATCAAATATGCTGCTTCCGCTTCGGTCATAGGCCCCTAGTCCAGCGTATAACCGGCCAGATATTCGGCAATGCCGTCGATCTCTTCATCACTTAAGCCCATATCCTTCGGGTTCGGCATCTTGTTGCCGGGCTTCACACTCTGCGGATCATGCAGCCAAGTCTTCAGATTCTCCAGAATCGGCGCCCCGTCTTCACGGGTGTCATCATTAAGCAGAATCCCGGCAACCGATTCACGCGAGCCGATTCCGGTCAGACTGGGAGCCACCGGTGATGCAGGCATGCTGCCAATCGCATGGCAGCTCAGGCACTGGGACTTGAACTTCTCAGCCAGTACCGGGTCTTCCGGCATCACAGACTCCGGTGCCTTCATCGAAGCCACCCAGTTGTCAAAGGCCTCACCACTGACCGACTTCACCTTAAACTCCATGAACCCGTGGGAAGGGCCGCACAGCTCCGCACATTTTCCACGGTAAACGCCTTCATTCGGCGCACTGAAGCTGAAGCGGTTCACCGTGCCGTCGGGGTTAGTATCCATTTTCCCGGCCAGCGAGGGTACCCAGAAGGAATGCAGCACATCCTTGGTGCTCAGCTCGAAGGCGATGTGCTTGCCTGTAGGAATAATCAGATCCTGCGCAGTCGTTATTCCGTAATCCGTATATTCGAACTCCCACCAGTATTGGTGGCCGGTCACCTTGACCTTGATCGCGTCCTTGTCATCCGAATGATCATTGCCGGCAGCGAACACCACCTTCACCGTGGGAATCGCCAGCACAATGACGAGGATAAGCGGGATGACCGTCCACAGCACCTCCAGCTTGAAGCTGCCCTCCACCTGCTTCGGAATCTCATCCTGATCCTTCTTCCGGCGGAAGCGAATCCATACATAAGCCGCAATAGAGAAGACGATCAGCAGCACCACAATCATGATTGCGATCGACAGCTTCATCAGTCCGTAAGAGCTTTCCGCTACGGGTCCCTGCGGTCTGAGTACCGACAAGTCCTCCCGCCCGCATCCGGCCAGAAGGAGTCCAAGCGCTGCCGTCATGGGAAGAAGCCGCTTACCAGCCTGCCACGTTTTCATCATTGATCTACCCCGCTTTTCCCGAATTCGTAGATTAGAGTATTTTCCTGTCAATTATAACAATCACTATTAATATAAGTTCGGCCCACGGTTTTGTCAATCGTTCACAACAAATTCACATAATCATTTTTGAATCGCGGAAAGCTTGTCAATACTGATTTTAAAAGCGCTTTCAATATTGCCGAAAAACTGTTAAACTACTTTTGAAGCGTATTCATATGTAGTTGTGTCTATTAATTCATTTGACATACGAAGATCATCTGCAAAGGACATACAAAAAAAACCGATTCCAGAAGCAGCAGGCTGCCCGGGCACGGTTTATGAGAATCCTCATGGATGTTATCGCTCGAATGTAAATTAAATGTATAGTGTCGGAATCACACAGCACGAAACAGAATTAATCGCTCTGCCCGCTGCTTCACGAGACGGAAGAATTCATTCTAACCAGCTCATGCTCCACAACCATGGTCAGTTCTTCCTCATAGCCTCCCGTGATCCGATATTTCCGGACGTACTCTTTCACAAATTTCTTGGGATCTTTGGGCCGGAAAATACGTGTCATTTCCCTTAGACTTTCCTTGACTTCGTTATGACCTTTACTTGCCATGATCAGTTCCCTCCCAAAACATTGAAAATGAATGCTCCGTTGTAGAGAATGCATGATGAAAAGTTCGCCGTAACCTTGAAATGCAAGTAAGAACCATTACACATACGCGGCTTGCATTACCCGTCCAGACTACCATTCCAGTAACTTGGAAATCCGCCTTGCCGGTGAAGCAGGTTCGTCGTGATTTGGGCTGAGAGTAAGGATGTCCCACTGCAAAGACACCTTGACACTTTAATTACCCGAAGAGCCACTTGCTGAATCACTCCTTTCGGGCCTTATCGTTATATTGTATCATATTCCAGATTAACTTCCACCTTTCCATGTAAAAATGCAAATGGAAATTTTTTATAGTATATGCTTGCCCTCCCGTTTGGGAACCTGAACATAGTGTGCCCCCTATCCCCAGAAATTATTGGACAGCATCTCCGCACGGCTCATACTTTGCCTGGACACCTCATAGGCTTGTAGGGAAGAAGCATGAATATTATTCGTCCTTTTCTCTACAATCCAAGGAGAGTGAGCCCTTTGTCGCCTTTCAGATCTTCCACCGGACTGCCTGATAACATTGCCGCCGCCTTGTGTTATTTCTTCCCGTTCATCGGGGCAATTATTTTCCTCGCGCTGGAGAAGCGCAGCCGCTTCGTCCTGTTCCACTCGCTTCAATCCCTGATTGCCTTCGGTGCGCTCATGATCGCCCATGTGCTCAGCGGCTTCATTCCGCTTCTCGGTGATGTGGCGGGCGCCCTGATCTCCCTCTGCAGCTTCGCGGTCTGGCTCCTGATGATCTACCATGCCCTGGGCAGCAGATGGTTCAAGCTCCCCTGGGTAGGGCAAATCGCCGAAAGCCAGCTGCGGCAGCTATAGCTCCGTGGTGCACAAGTGGAAACGGCTTTGCCGTCCTTTTATAGGGCGGCATTCGTTTCAGCGAGAAATAGAAGGATAAGTTATCGTGTGAAACATATAATTTCTTGTATTTCAAAATAGTTTCCCTTTTGCCTGTCCGCTCCTTACAATGGGATAAGACATGCAGGAATCTACAGGCTGGGGGAAGCATCCATGTATTTGTTCATCATAAATTCCCGCTCCGGCGGCGGAGCGGGGCTGCGGACCTGGCACACCATCCAGGCCTTGCTTGAGAAGCGGGCCGCTGCGTATGAAGCGCTACTCACACATAGCGCTGACAGTGCGGAGAGCCAGGTGCTGCAGACGCTTGCCCGCCGCGAGGACTGGCGCGCCGCCATCGTTGTCGGCGGCGACGGCACGATCCACAGTGTGCTGGGCGCACTGCGGCGCAGTGGGGTCCCGCTGGGAGTCATCCCGGCGGGTTCGGGCAATGACACCGCGCGCGGGTTCAGCATCCCGCTCGCGCCTGAGGCAGCGCTGGATCACGCGCTGCAGGAGCGTTGCATCGAAGCCGATCTGCTTAACGCGGCAGGTGTTCTCACCCTGACCGCGGTGGCCAGCGGCTTCGACGCGCAGGTGGCCGTCAATGTGAACGCCAGCCGCTACAAGCGGCTGTGCAACGCCATTGGCGCCGGGCGCCTAGCCTATATCATCGGCGTGCTGCATACGCTGATGACCTTCAAGCCCTGCCGCGTCAGCGTGACCTGCGACGGTAAGGAGCAGGCCTATGCCCAGGCGTGGCTGGTCTCGGTCTGCAACCTGCCCAGCTACGGCGGCGGGCTATTGATCTGCCCGCAGGCGGAATCAGGCGATGGCCTGCTTGACGTCTGCGTCGTGCACGGGGTCAGCCGCGGGCAACTGCTGCGGCTGTTCCCGACGGTGGTGAAGGGCAGGCACACGAAGCTGCCCTATGTAACTATGCTGCGCGGACGCAGCGTAGCCGTCCACTTCGCGCAGCCGCGCCACGCCATCGGCGACGGCGAAGCGCTCGGCACGGCGCCGCTGGCCGTGGCTTGCGAGCCGGGCGCGCTGCGCGTGCTCTCGCCGCTGGCGGCAGCCTCGGCGGTGGCTGCCGGCGCCGCGGGGTCCTGCCTCACGGGCGGCTAGGCTGGACGCGGCGGGGCGCATATGTGGTTCAGCGTAACGGACTGAGTGGGTTTAGAATAGATAGTAGACGCCACTTAACGGACGGAGGGATAATAAGGATCACGGAGGTGTGTTGCCATGGGTGAACAACGAAAACGG
>NZ_JBHUKY010000041.1:0-36428 GCF_042684125.1 Paenibacillus rhizoplanae
CCTTCGCCCCGCCCGCTGCGCCTGCGGCGGCAAGACCGCGCCGCGCTGCCGCTTCCGGCCCGCGGCCGCGCTTGCGGCCGCTGCCTGCTGCGCCGGCGATGTCCCACGCCGCCGCTCCGTCTGCGCGCGGCCCGTTCCCGGTGCCGGCTCCAGCGGCACCGAGGCTTCCGCCCCCGCCTGCTGCGGCAGGGGCACCGTTCTTCCCGGCAGCGCCGAAGCTGCCGCCTGTACCCGCGCCGCCCTTCTTCTTGGCGGCGCCGTTCTTGCCTCCGGCAGCAGCGCTGCCGGGCTTGCCTTTACCGCCACGGCCCTTGCCGCCTCCAGCCTTGCCGGCGAACGGCTTGCTGAGGCCTCCAGCGCCCGGACGGCCGCCTTTGCCGCCCCGGCCACCGTAGCTCCGGTGATCTCCGGCCGCGCGCGGCTTCATATCGAGTAGCTCGAAGTCGATAGTATGGTCATCCATGTTGACCTTGGCGACACGGATCTTCACTTCATCGCCGATGCGGAAGACCTTGGAGGTACGCTCGCCGATCAGCGCCATATGAGCTTCATCGAAGTGGTAGTAATCATCTGTCAGCGCACTGAGGCGAATAAGACCTTCGACCGTATTGTCCAGCTCAATGAACATCCCGAAGCTGGTCACGCTGCTGATCATGGCGTCGAATTCCTCGCCAACCTTGTCCTGCATGAACTCCGCTTTCTTCAGCTGCTCGGTATCGCGCTCGGCCTCGACGGCCACACGCTCACGCTCCGAGGACTGCTGGGCAATATCCGGCATCCGCGAAGCCAGATATTCATGGCGCTTCTCGTTCAGCGCTCCGCCATTCTCAAGCACCTCACGCATGACGCGGTGAATGACCAGATCGGGATAACGGCGGATCGGTGAGGTGAAGTGGGAATAGAATTCCGCTGCCAGCCCGAAGTGCCCGGTGCTCTCGGCATCATACTTCGCCTGCTTCATCGAGCGCAGCATCATCGTGCTGATCACCGTCTGTTCCTTCGTTCCCTGAATCTGCTCCAGCAGATCCTGGAGGGCACGCGGGTGAACCGAATTCCCCCGGCCCTTCACGTGATGGCCGAAGTTAGCCGCAAAAGCCATGAAGTTTTGCAGCTTCTCCGGGTCCGGGTCCTCATGAATCCGGTACAGGAACGGAACCTTCAGCCAGTGGAAGTGTTCCGCCACCGTCTCATTAGCCGCCAGCATGAATTCCTCAATAATCTGCTCCGCCACAGAGCGCTCACGTTTTACAATATCGATAGCCTTACCGGCCTCATCTACAATAATCTTGCTCTCTTCAAAATCAAAATCCACCGCGCCGCGCCGCATCCGGGCATCGCGCAGCTTCATCGCGATCTCTTTCATCAGCCGGAAATCCCCGATCAGCGGAGCATAACGCTCCAGCAGCTCCGGATCTTCATCCTCCACAATCTTCCGTACGTCGGAGTAGGTCATTCTCTCCTTCGTGCGGATCACACTGGTGAAGACATCGTGGTTCACAACCTTCATCTGCTCGTCGAATTCCATTTCACAGGACATCGTCAGACGGTCAACCTGCGGATTCAAGCTGCAAATGCCGTTCGACAGCCGGTGCGGAAGCATTGGAATGACACGGTCCACCAGGTACACACTGCACCCGCGGTCATAGGCTTCCTTGTCCAGCTCAGAGCCTTCGCGCACATAATAACCTACGTCAGCAATATGAACGCCCAGCTTATAATGGCCATTCTCCAGACGCTCCACGTTGACCGCATCATCCAGATCCTTGGCATCTGCGCCGTCAATCGTTACGATATTGAGCCCGCGCAGATCACGCCGCCCCTGCTCGATAATCTCTTCATCCGTGATGGAATCCGGCGCCTGCTCCGCTTCCGTCATCACCTCAGCCGGGAAAGCCTCCGGAAGCTGATGCTTACGGATGACCGACAGAATATCCACGCCCGGATCATCCTTATGGCCAAGGATTTCAATGATTTCGCCCTCAGCCGCAGCACGGCCCTCCGGATAACTTACAATGCGGACAACCACCTTTTCCCCGTCAACCGCACCCTTGAAAGACTCCTTGGGGATGAAAATATCCCGGTTAATCCGCTTATCGTCAGGCAGCACGAAGCCATAGGACTCCAGGCTCTGGAAGACACCCACCGTCTGCGACACGCCTCTAATCAGAATCCGTTCCACTTCGCCTTCCATGCGCCCGCCGGACGGGCTCTTCGAGGTAACACGGATCAAGACAATATCGCCGTTCATTGCACCCTTCAGATCGTTCGCGTGAATATACACATCCGGGTGCTCCCGGTTATCGGGAATCAGAAAAGCAAAACCCTTCGCATGGACCTGCAGCCGTCCGCGCAGCAAATCCATCCGCTCGGGCACACCATAGCGGCTGCTGCGGGTCAATATGATCCGGCCGTCCTTCTCCAGTTCCACCAATAAAGCTTCGAAGGCTTTGAAATCGGTACTATCCTGAATGGCGAAATGGCTCACCAGTTCTTCATAAGTTAGTGGTTTATAAGCGGTCTCCCGCATGAAATCAAGTAAGATTTCCTGTGTTAACATGTTCGTCACCTCAGCCTCCTGCAGCATTCCTATGCACTGGCATATATGTATGCCTTGTCCTATTGCACGGTAATCATTTCAAGTAAAATTTACCTTTATATACTTCATACCCTAGTATACACGAAATTAATCCCGGGCATCCCTGTTATGATGTTCACAATATTAAATCCGCATACAAAAAAGCCCCCGTCTATTCCATTCAGAACAGAGCGAAGGCTTACTGTAGACCAACTATTCAACAACAATGGCAACAACAATTGACATGATGAAGAATCCGGCCGCCAGACCAACTGTTACACGCTGCAGCACTAGCTCCATACCGCGAGCCTTTGTTTTACCGAAGAGATGCTCAGCACCGCCGGAGATGGCACCGGAAAGACCTGCACTTTTCCCTTTTTGCAGAAGAACGACCGCAATCAGACCTACGGCAAAAATCAGAAGCACCACTTTCAAAAAGATATCCATTCACTTCCACCTCCTACGTCCAAGCATCACTATCTATGCTAAATTAGAATTTCCGTTTCATAAACAGCATTCTTATTTTATCATAGCCAAAGATTGAATACAACCTTCCAGACTGCATTCTAGCCTTATCTCACTATGAAAATCTCAAGTTTGGCTTCTATCGCGGATATCAGCTTCAAAAAAGCCTGCCGGAAACCGGCAGGCTCATTGTACCTATATTCAAAAGGAATTATCTTTTGAGGTTGTAGAAGGATTTCAGGCCGTTGTATTGAGCCAATTCGCCCAGCTCATCTTCGATGCGAAGCAGTTGGTTGTATTTAGCCACACGGTCTGTACGGGAAGGAGCACCCGTCTTGATCTGGCCAGCATTAGTCGCAACAGCGATGTCAGCGATGGTGCTGTCTTCGGATTCACCGGAACGGTGGGAGATAACTGCTGTGTAACCAGCGCGTTTAGCCATTTCGATAGCATCGAAGGTTTCAGTCAGTGTACCAATCTGGTTAACCTTAACCAGGATGGAGTTACCGATACCCTTTTCAATACCTGTTGCCAGACGCTCAGTGTTCGTAACGAACAGGTCGTCACCCACCAATTGGACTTTGTCGCCCAATTTTTCAGTAAGCAATTTCCAGCCATCCCAGTCATCTTCGGACATGCCGTCTTCGATGGTGATGATTGGGTACTTCTCAACCCATGAAGCAAGAAGGTCCACATATTCAGCGGAAGTGTAAGATTTACCTTCGCCTGCAAGTGTGTATTTACCATCTTTGTAGAACTCAGTGGAGGCAACGTCCATACCGAGGAATACGTCAACGCCTGGTTTGTAACCGGCTTTTTCGATCGCTTCGATAATGGTAGTGATTGCTTCTTCATTGGAACCAAGGTTCGGTGCGAAGCCGCCTTCGTCGCCAACAGCTGTGTTCAGGCCTTTGGATTGCAGTACGGACTTCAGGTTGTGGAAGATTTCCGCACCTGTACGAAGAGCTTCTTTGAAGCTTGTAGCGCCTACAGGAAGAACCATGAACTCTTGAACGTCGATGTTGTTGTCGGCATGCTCACCACCGTTGATGATGTTCATCATTGGTACTGGAAGAGTCTTGGCGTTGAATCCGCCCAGGTATACATACAAAGGAATGTCCAGAGCAGTTGCAGCAGCGCGTGCTACAGCCATGGATACAGCCAGGATTGCGTTAGCGCCCAGCTTGCCCTTGTTATGAGTTCCGTCCAAAGTGATCATCAGCTTATCGATGCCCACTTGGTCAAGAGCGTCCATACCAATTACTTCTGGAGCGATAATTTCGTTTACGTTCTCAACAGCTTTCAGAACGCCTTTACCCATGTAACGGGATTTGTCGCCATCACGAAGCTCTACAGCTTCATGAGCGCCAGTGGAAGCGCCGGAAGGAACGATAGCGCGGCCTTTAGCACCGGATTCCAGATAAACGTCAACCTCTACAGTAGGGTTACCACGGGAGTCAAGGACTTCGCGTGCATACACATCAGAAATAATAGTCATGTAAGTTTAATCTCCTTTTATACAATGGTTTTGGGATTACAAAAAACGGATGTCTTGCTTATTTGCGGCTGGCAATCATGGATTGTCCGGTCATTTCCGCAGGCTGCGGAAGTCCCATCAGATCTAGGATTGTCGGTGCCACATCTGCCAGAATACCAGCTTCACGCAGAACTACATCTTCGGTGGTAACGATGAACGGAACCGGGTTGGTGGTATGGGCTGTGAACGGACGGCCGTTCTCATCAAATACCATATCCGCATTCCCGTGGTCAGCAATGATAATAGCAACGCCGCCCTTGGCAACCACCGCATCCACAACTTTGCCTACGCATTCGTCCGTAACTTCAACTGCCTTAATCGTAGGCTCCAGCATGCCGGAGTGTCCTACCATATCAGGGTTAGCAAAGTTCAGGATAATGGCATCCTGTCTGTCTGCTTCGATCTCCGCTACGCAGGCCGCCGCCACTTCGTATGCGCTCATCTCAGGCTGCAGATCATAGGTTGCCACTTTGGGCGAGTTGATCAGGATACGGGTCTCACCAGGAAGCTCCTCATCGCGTCCACCGCTGAAGAAGAAGGTCACATGAGGATACTTCTCGGTTTCCGCAATACGCAGCTGCTTCTTGTTCTGCTGAACCAGTACTTCACCGAGCGTGTTGTCCAGGTTCTTCGGGGAGTAAGCCACGAAGCCTTGAACGGTCTCACTGAAGGTAGTCAGGCATACGAAGTGCAGGCCTTGCGGGAACTTAGGACCACGGTCGAAGCCGCGGAAATCCGAGTTCGTGAACACTTGTGACAGCTGAATCGCACGGTCAGGACGGAAGTTAAGGAAAATGACGGAATCGCCGCTCTCCACTGTCGCCACCGGGTTATTCTGGCTGTCCACAATCACACTTGGTTCCACGAATTCATCGAACACAGAATTCTGGTAGGATGCAGTAATGGCCTGAAGGGCATCGGTATATTTAGGGCCTTCGCCATATACCATTGCACGGTAAGCCTTCTCTACACGTTCCCAGCGTTTGTCACGGTCCATCGCGAAGTAACGTCCGGATACCGTAGCAATCGTACCTACGCCAACCTCTTCAATCTTGCCGACCAGATCCTGAATGAACTTCTGTCCACTGTCAGGTGCTACGTCACGGCCATCCATGAAGGCATGAATATAAACTTCATGCAGATCTTCTTTTTTGGCCAGATCGAGCATGGCGAACAGGTGATTGATGTGGCTGTGTACACCGCCATCGGATACCAGCGCATAGAGGTGAAGCTTTTTGCCGGTTGACTTAGCGCTTCTTACGGCAGCCACCAGCGTCTCGTTATCGAAGAATTCTCCATCACGGATCGACTTGTCGATACGGGTCAGGTCCTGGTATACAATTCGGCCGGCTCCAATGTTAAGGTGCCCTACTTCAGAGTTACCCATTTGGCCTTCCGGCAGACCTACAGCTTCGCCGCAAGCGGTTAGCGTAGTATTCGGATATTGCTTCAGGTAACGGTCGTAGTTCGGCTTGTTGGCTTGGGCAACGGCGTTGCCCTCATCCGTGTTACGCAATCCGAAGCCGTCCATGATAATCAGTGCTACAGGTCTTGGAGCTGACATCCTTACTTCGCCCCCTCAACGAGTGAAACGAAGGAAGCAGGCTGCAGGCTGGCACCGCCGACTAGAGCGCCGTCGATGTCGCTTTGACTCATGTACTCCGTTACATTCTCAGGCTTCACGCTGCCGCCGTATTGGATACGAACCGCTTCCGCTGTTACTTCATCGTACAGACCTTTAACAAGGGTACGGATATAAGCAATAACTTCGTTGGCATCCTGGGAAGTGGAGGATTTACCTGTACCAATCGCCCAGATTGGCTCGTAAGCGATAACTACGCTTGCTGCCTGCTCTGCACTAAGACCGGCAAATGCAGCTTCTGTCTGAACCTTACATACGTCCTTAGTCTGATCAGCTTCACGCTCTTCAAGCTTTTCGCCTACGCAGACAATTGGAGTAATGCCGTGACGGAATGCCGCATGCATTTTTTTGTTGACGATCTCGTCCGTCTCACCGAAATAAGCACGGCGTTCGGAGTGGCCGATAATAACATACTCTACGCCAAGATCTTTCAGCATTACGCCGCTGATCTCACCTGTATAAGCGCCGTTATCTTCGAAGTGCAGGTTCTGTGCACCAATTTTGATGGTGGTGCCTTGTACTGCTGCAACCAGTGCAGGCAGATTAGTGAATGGCGCGCAGATAACAGTCTCTACGCCTGCCACTTCCGCCTGGCCTTTGATTTCAGCGATGAAGCCTTCGGCTTCCGGAACAGTTTTGAACATTTTCCAGTTGCCTGCAATAATAGGTGTTCTACTCATAGTGATGTATTGCCTCCCTCTTCGGTATTACTTGTCGTTCAGTGCTTCTACACCTGGAAGAGCCTTGCCTTCCATGAACTCGAGCGATGCGCCGCCGCCAGTGGAGATGTGATCCATCTGGTCTGCGAGGTGGAATTTCTCAGCAGCTGCTGCGGAATCTCCGCCGCCGATAACTGTGTAGCCTTCAGTAGTTGCGCAAGCCTGAGCTACGGCAATAGTACCTTCAGCAAATTTATCGATTTCAAATACGCCCATAGGTCCATTCCATACAACCAGCTTGGAGTTTTTGATAATATCGGCATAGATTTCACGAGTCTTAGGACCGATGTCCAGACCTTCCCAGTCTGCAGGAATCTCTGTTACATCTACAATCTTGGTGTTGGCATCTGCACCGAACTTGTCAGCGACAACAACGTCAACCGGAAGCACGAAGTTCTTGCCCAGCTTCTTAGCTTTCTCGATGAATCCAAGCGCTGCATCAATCTTGTCGTTGTCTACCAAAGATTTGCCGATTTCGTAACCTTGAGCCTTGGTGAACGTGTAAGAAAGGCCGCCGCCAATCAGTACATTGTCAGCCAGAGTCAACAGGTGGTCGATAACGTCAATCTTGTCTTTAACCTTGGAACCGCCGATGATGGCAGTGAAAGGACGTTCCGGGTTAGAAAGCGCCTTGCCGAGAACGGACAATTCCTTCTCCATCAGAAGACCGGATACTGCAGGCAGGAAGTGAGCGATTCCTTCTGTCGAAGCATGGGCACGGTGAGCTGCGCCGAATGCGTCATTGACGAACAGGTCAGCCAGTTCAGCGAACTGCTTAGCCAGTTCAGGATCATTCTTCTCTTCGCCTTTGTAGAAACGGACATTCTCAAGTACAAGCACATCGCCATCATTCAGTTCAGCGATTTTCGCTTTTACCGCTTCGCCAATCGCCTCATCAGCTTTAGCTACCGGTTTGCCGAGCAATTCAGACAAACGGACTGCAGCGGATGTCAAACGCATGGAATCAACGAATTCGCCTTTAGGACGACCCATATGGCTGGCCAGAATGACCTTTGCACCGTTCTCAATCAGGTATTTAATTGTTGGAAGGGTTTCGCGGATACGGGTATCATCAGTGATCTTGCCGTCTTCCACTGGCACATTGAAATCTACACGCACGAATACGCGTTTGCCTTTTACTTCTACATCACGGACACTTTTTTTGTTCATGATTAACATTTCCTCCACACCCAAAATTGGTTCCTTCACGAAGCCATTTCACACGAATCCATTTGATTTAGAAAGAGCGGAAACAGACTTTCCTTGTTTCCGCTCTATTGTACTGCTTATATGAAATCGGTCTTATTTAGCAAGCTTAGCGAATTTCTCCAAAGTACGAACCAGCTGTGCAGTGTAGGACATTTCATTGTCATACCAAGCAACAGTTTTAACCAGCTGTTTGTCGCCAACAGTCAGTACTTTAGTCTGAGTTGCATCGAACAGGGAACCGAAAGTCATACCCTTGATGTCGGAAGATACGATTTCATCTTCAGTGTAGCCGTAAGTTTCTGGGTCAGAAGCTTCCTTCATGGCTGCATTGATTTCTTCAACGGTTACGCTCTTATCCAGAACAGTAACCAGTTCAGTCAGGGAACCTGTAGCTACAGGCACACGTTGTGCTGCACCGTCAAGTTTGCCCTTCAGGGCTGGAATAACCAAGCCGATGGCTTTAGCAGCACCGGTAGTGTTAGGGATGATATTCTCAGCAGCAGCGCGGGCGCGTCTGAAGTCGCCTTTTGCGTGTGGAGCATCAAGAGTATTCTGGTCACCTGTGTAAGCGTGGATAGTAGTCATCAGGCCTTCGATGATACCGAATTTGTCGTTCAGAACTTTGGCCATAGGAGCCAGGCAGTTCGTTGTGCAAGATGCGCCGGAGATTACAGTTTCGGAACCGTCAAGGATGTCATCGTTAACGTTGTACACAACTGTCTTCATGTCGCCTGTAGCTGGAGCGGAAATAACTACTTTCTTAGCTCCGCCTTTCAGGTGCTTCTCAGCGGCTTCTTTAGTTGTGAAGAAACCAGTACATTCCAGAACGATATCAACGCCAAGCTCGCCCCAAGGAAGTTCTTCAGGGTTGCGGTTCGCCAGAACCTTAACATCTTTACCGTTAACTTTGAAGAAGCCGTCATGCACTTCAACATCGCCTTGGAATTTACCTTGAGTTGTATCATATTTAAGCAAATGAGCAAGCATCTTAGCGTCAGTCAAGTCATTGATTGCTACCACTTCGATACCTTCTACATTTTGAATACGGCGGAATGCAAGGCGTCCAATACGTCCAAAACCGTTAATACCAACTTTTACACTCATTGAATAGTTCCTCCTAGATTTCGTTTTATTTATTCAAGACAGGCCGTAAGGCTCGTCAAGACAACAATGTTAAGTATAATGCATAAACCCTTTGCGCGCGCCCCATTTAATGGAATCTATAGGACCTTTTGTAGCTGTGTGTCGATTTCCTTACCGATTTCGACAGCAGCCGCCTCGTCGATGACGAGAATATCCTCTTGCCCGAACCGCAGCATCGCATGAATGGCCTTCGCCTTGCGTTTGCCTCCGGCAATACCGATAACGACTTCTGTACGGATAATGTCTTCCAGGCGCAGCCCCATGGTCAGCATAGTGTGAACCACTTCGCCGTCCTCATTGAAATAGTATCCGAAGGATTCGGCTACAGCGCCCTCGCCCTGAATCTCTGAGATCGTCCCGGAGTCCAGCTTGCGGCGGTGGGTCATTTCAATGGCATCACCTATTCCATGTACAATAATACGCGATCTGCGGATAATTTGTACAATCTCTCCAATATTGGAGTCCTGCGCAAGCGACTGATAAGCATCTCCGCTAAGCAGATCGGGCACATGCAGCAGACGGTAATTGGCGCCAATCCGCTTGGCTATGGTTGAAGCAATGGTGTTGGCCTGTATCTCCATGCTCTCTCCCAGTCCTCCACGCGCCGGAACGACCCAGGCGTCCTTATAGGAAAGGGGGAGCGGCGGGCTCAACTGATCGGCCATCTCGGCCAGGGTTGATCCGCCGGTGACGGCAATCGTGTCGTCACTGCGCAGGACGCTGAGCAGTGCCTTGGAGCCTGCGCGCCCCAGTTCACGCTTGGTGAACGGCGATGTCTCACAATCGCCAGGTACCACAATTACTTTGGTGAGACCGTACGTAGTACGAATTTTCTCTTCCAGATCATCCAGGCCGAATAGGCTCTTGGCGATCGGCTCCAGCAGGTCAAGCAGTCCGCGACCGGCATCGCTAATGCGCATACCGACGCTCTCGATCTCAATGAGCCCCTGCGATTTCAGAAGATCCGTCTCGGCACGCAGCACCCGCTCGGTCATATCAAGCGATGCGGCTAACGTTCTGCGCCCAATAATATCGGACAGCATGATCTGATGTAGAATCGTATACCGTCTCTTAAGGGTTTCCATGAGATCAGGCAGAAGCTGCTTTTGGATTTCCAATAGATTACGCATGCTTTCACTCCTGCAACTTCGTCTTTCTCTTATCCCTTGTTCATGGTCTCAAAATGTCCCGGGTTAACTTTTTAAGTCCCACCCTTATTCTACCCAAAACTGACGCCGAGTGCAAGTGTTCCGAGACTATAATTCTCAGCCCGCTTTCATCTTATACATGGGCTTGTCCGGCGATCTACAGGCTGGAGGCGCTCTTCTCCATGTCTTTCACCTATCTTTATGAAATAGAGAAAAACTATTTCCTGCTGGATGCTTAATACACATTGCTTTTATCCGGGATGTGTATTATAATAATTTCTGTTGCGCCCGTGGTCCAATGGATATGACGTAGGCCTCCGAAGCCTGAGATCCAAGTTCGATTCTTGGCGGGCGCGCCATTATTTTCAAGTTTGTACATAATTTAGTGACGATTATATTATATTTAACCAATGAGCCCACTTAAGGGCTCTTTTTTTTGAAAGTAAGTTTGACTTTCTTTGACTTTTTGTTTGAATTTGTTTATCATGTGGTTAATACGGTAACAGTAAAAATGAACACATTCGAAGCACCAATTTCAAGGAGGTTTTCCACGTGAGTTATATTCCTATGGTAGTAGAACAGAGCAACCGCGGTGAGCGCGCTTATGACATCTATTCCCGCCTGCTGAAGGACCGCATCATTTTCCTTGGAACGGAGGTTAATGACGTGGTAGCCAATTCCATCATCGCACAAATGCTCTTCCTGGCTGCCGAGGACCCGGATAAGGATATTCACCTGTATGTAAACAGCCCCGGCGGTTCCATCACAGCGGGTATGGCTATATTTGATACAATGCAGTACATTAAGCCGGATGTCTCCACCATCTGTGTAGGTATGGCTGCTTCCATGGGAGCGTTCCTGCTGAACGCCGGCGCCAAGGGCAAGCGCTTCGCCCTCCCGAACAGCGAAATCATGATTCACCAGCCACTCGGCGGTGCTCAGGGCCAGGCTTCGGATATCGAAATCCGCGCCCGCCGCATCATCAAGCTGCGTGAGAAGCTGAATCGTATTCTGTCCGAACGTACGGGCCAGCCGATTGAGAAGATCGAGAAGGATACCGACCGCGATTACTTCATGAGCGCTGCAGACGCTGCTGAATACGGCATCGTGGACAAGGTAATTGAGAAGACCCTGCCAACAGGCGTATAAGTACCCGCTCCAATGAATACACAAAAAGGCTGCAACAGACCGGTCAGGTCCCGTTGCAGCCTTTTTGTTATGCCTATACATGAGCTACCTCAAGCCCCCGTACCCCAGGGCATCCAGCTTGCCTGCGATTACGCGGTAGCCTCTCCCGTTCGGGTGAATATGGTCCAGGAACAGCAGCCCCCGCTCATTACCGGCAAATTCATGATATATCGAAGCAAAACCTACGTTATTACTGTTGTAGCCTGACGCATAGCGGTTAAATTGCCGTACCCATTCTGTTGCTTCGTCCACCTGAGGGTATGGATTGTAGAGGCCTACCAACCGGATGATATAGGGGCTGCGTGTACCTGCTTTGAGCTGTGTAAGGGTGCCCATGATGTCGCTGTAATTGCGCTTGCAATCCCGGAGCGCCTGCTGCAGCAAGCCCTGGAATTCACCGGGCCTGGGCCCCGCTGCCCGGGCTGCCTTAATCAAGTCATTGCCGCCAATGGACATCGTAATGATCTGCGCATCCTTCACTGCTGCCCGGTAGACATTAGAGGTCCTCAGCCGCTGCTTCAGTCCCCCGGTAGTCAGACCGTTAACGCCAAGATTCGCCGGCACCACCGGCGTGCCCAGCCTCACTTCCGCCATCCGGCGGTAGATGGGGACAAAACCATTCCCGGGCAGCGCCCCGAAGCCGGTTGTGAGTGAATCTCCGATAGCCGTATAGGCATAGACCATAACCTTCCCTCCCCGTTATAAGCTGCTTGCCTCCTATAGCTTATGAACAACCGGGTGAAGTGGTAACGGCAGGGCAGGCTGAATAGGCCCTGCACATGAAGAATGCCCCTGCTTCTCCCGGAGGAGATGCAAGGGCATCCTGGATAATCGAATTTATTATTTCAGCGCTGCAAACGGACTGCTTCCATCCGGCAACAATTCCTTGAAGCCGAAGGTGAATTCCGGGAAGCCTGCGGCATATGCAGTGTATTCGTATAACTGGAAGAAGAGCACCGCTTTGCCGTCTTTTAGATAGAAGTACTTCTCGGTATTCAGGCCGTTGAACCCGCCCAGATATCCTCCGTTAGCTTTGATCTCGGTGGCCAGCTTGGCATTAAGCTGTTTCTTGTAATTAGGGTTGGCCCCGAACAGGTCGCCCAGCAGCAGGCGTTTACCGTCTTTGAGCGAGAAGGTGAAGGCATTGCGGTAAGTCATCCCATGAGCACCGCCGGTATACCCGTATTGATTAGTGATCAGGCTGAGCACGCCATCCTGGTTATACGTGACCACATAACCGCCTTCGAATTCATACGGCCGGTCATCCTTCGACCGCTTGGAGATTTGATCCTCAGCATCCTTCGCATAGCTCAGAACGGTCTGCTTGATCAGATCATTGATTGCCTTCTCTGCTTCTGCACTTGCCAGGCCACTGACCTGCGGATAATCCAGCTTGATTGGCGCATCCTTATGATCCTTCACATAGCTCACAGTCTTGATCGTTATGGCATTCTGCGTTTTTTTCATTACATTCAGCCGTCCTGTAGCTGCGCTCCAGTCCCCTTTATAGCCCATGTAATCACTTAACAGTTCGAATGGTACATAGAGCCGGTTATTCAGTTGTTTGCCCTGATATTCGCCGATATAATAGTTGTTCACACTGATCATAATGCCGTAATCCATGTTCGCCAGCTTCATTTGCGCAGTACCTGTTCCTATGGAGTAGGTCTTCTCCGCTTTATCATAAGAGAGCGGCATCCCCAGCGCATCGCGCAGGAAGGTTACCGGCACCCATACTTTTCCCTCTTGAACAATCCCGGTCTGCGTTACGGCCTTACCGTTTACCTTCAGTACTACTGAAGAGGAGTTGGCCTTGACCTGTGCGGCCGCTGGAGCAGCTTCCGTAATGCCTGCCTGAAGTACTCCTGTGCCTCCTAGCAGGATTCCTGCTGCGAGCATCCCCGCACCCCATCTGCGCATGTATTTCTTTGAGTTCGAATTCATTGTTATTTCCCCTTCCACCTGGTGGTATGATTAGTCATGATGTGTGTTCCTTCGTATCACTGTTCCTATTATAGTAAAAGAACGCGCGGGGGATGTTACAATCCGCCTTACAGTTTCTTAAGGTTTGCCGTGATTATCTAAAGATCCTGTTACCTCAATTTAAACAAATTGAGAGCTTTACATAGCGCATATGTGCATATATATACATTCATATAATTATATAAAAGCGCCTGCCCCGCTATAACAGCAGAGCAAGCGCTTCTTAGAAAACATTTTATTTCAGTTCATACGTTACACTCAATTGGGTAGTGACCTTAACCTGCCCGGGCTCAACAGAGCTGCCAGCATTGTTATCCATGGACATCTTTTGTACAGAGGCCGCTTCAGCATAGACTACCGGATGGTTCCCGTCATCGCTCTGCACGACAGTGACTACCTGACCCAGTCCGCGCTTGGATGCTTTGGCGATAGCAGATGCTTTGACATCTGCATTCTGCATAGCCTTCTCAATCGCCTGGGCTTCAAAAGCCGATGGATCTTCAATGGCAAACCGCACATTGCCGATGTTGTTGGCCCCAGCTGCAGAAGCAGCATCCAGCAACTGTCCGACCTTCGTCAGATCCCGGTAGGATACCTGCAGGGTGTGCTGGGCGTTATAGCCTTTTACCTTCTGGCCGTCCTTCTCACTGTAAGTGTAATTAGGCTGTACGTAGAACTGGGTGCTCTGAATGTCCTTGTCCGCAATGCCCCAAGTGGTCTTGAAGAGGGCGTTCAGCTTGGTGATCTTCGCCGCTGTGCCTTTCTGCGCTTCTTGCGCGGTATCGGCAGTGGTGCTCACCCCGATGGAGAGATACGCGATATCCGGCTTGATCGACAGCTCGCCCTTGCCTACCACGTTCACAATATTCTTCTGCACCTCGTCGGCGTAAGCCTTTTCAGGACCCTTCACCACTCCGCTCAACCCCATTCCTCCAATCATCAAGCTCGCTGCCAACAGTACCGACCCAATCGATTTACCCCATTTTCTCATGCTTGCCATCTCCTTTCGATTCGTTTAAGTGTTATTACCCTCTAGACGGGACAGCATGGTAAAAGTTGCATGAGCGATGTACGATATTTATTTTTTATTTCTTCCCCGTCCCGATCCAGAACCGCCGGATGACATTTCCGTCCTCCTCTATATATTCGCTATCCTCGATACCGCCATTCCTGCGGATTGTCCGTTCCGATGCGGTGTTGATGGCATTGCAGCTGCATCCCATACCTCTCCTCACCACTAAGCTGATATGAAAAAAAGCCCCTAAGGGCTTTCGGTAAAACAGTGTAACATTTATTGATTCTCGAGCTCTTCCTTGCTTACCAGACTGGTCAAAGCGGTTACAGCCTGTTCCGCATCTGCGCCGTCTGCGCTGATATAAATCTCCGTACCGGAACTGATCGCAAGGCTCATAATGCCCATGATACTCTTGGCGTTCACTTTTTTATCGTCTTTTTCCACGAAAATCTCCGACGAAAACTTATTAGCTTCTTGCACAAACAATGCTGCCGGCCGAGCATGGAGCCCCGTCTTCAACCGAACAACTACCGGGTGCTTTGTCATGAAACGCTTACCCCCTATTTGAGATCTGCCCAAAAATTTCACATTAATTTTATAATATTATATCATTATAACGCATACCGCACTAGAAAAAAAATAATCAGCCGCCGCGGACCTTGTCCGCCAGCTCATCGATTTTGCGCAAACGGTGGTTCACACCCGATTTACTGACTGTCCCGCCCAGCATATCCCCGACTTCCTTGAGGTTAATATCCGGGTGAGCCAGTCTAATTTCGGCAACCTCCCGCAGCTTATCCGGCAAGCTTTCCAGACCCACCTCGCGCTGCAGCAGCTTGATGTTCTCAATCTGGCGTACCGCCGCACTGATCGTCTTGTTCAGATTGGCCGTTTCGCAGTTCACAATCCGGTTAACCGAGTTGCGCATATCGCGCATGATCCGCACATCCTCGAATTTGAACAGCGCCTGATGAGCGCCGATCAGACTGAGGAATTCGATGATCTTCTCGCCTTCCTTGATGTATAGGATGAAGCCTTTTTTGCGTTCTATGCAGCGGGCATTCAGGTGAAATTCACCAGCCAGCTCAACGAGCGCTTTGCAGTGCTCCTCATACATGGAAGCGATTTCCAAGTGATACGAAGAGCCCTCCGGGTTATTCACCGAACCGCCGGCCATGAAGGCCCCGCGCAGATAGGCACGCTTGCAGCAATTCTTGCCGACAATCTCCTCATCAATCCCGTCCGTGAAAATAAAGCCCTCAGAGACAATCCGCAGATCCTTCAGGATCTCCTGGACCTGGTTCGGGATTCTTACAATATAGACGTTATTCTTCTTCAAACGCATTTTTTTACGCACGAGCAGCTCGATATGGACCTGGTAATATTTCTTAAGCAAAGAATATACCCGCCTTGCAATCGCGGCGTTCTCCGTCGAAATGTCGAGAACCACCTTTTTGCTCGAAAGCTGCACCGTACCATTCATTCGGATCAGCGCTGACATTTCTGCTTTCTCGCAGCAGGGCGGGCTCTCGACCATCGTCAGCTCTTTTTTGGTAAGGGCCGCAAAAGACAAGGGGCTCACCTCTTTCATGTTAACTCTTTCTGTTAATCCAATCCTGCACCAGCTGGAAAATATGATGACTCAGCTTATCTGTATCATGCCGCAAATAGGTTTTGAATAATACCAGTTTATCGGCAATCACCTTATAACCGTTGCCGTCCACGGCCTCGCGGTCGAGCTGCACCGGACGGGCGCCCTTCTCAGCATATTTGAGCTGAACCTGCTCCGGGATCTCTCCGTCATTCACGATCACATAATCGAACAGATGCAGCCCAATGTGGTCATATACCGCCTGAAGATGGTCATTAACTGTATAATTATCCGTTTCGCCCGGCTGGGTCATCACATTGCATACAAAAATCTTAATCGCCTCTGAAGCCACTACGGCCTCTGCCAGCTTCGGCACCAGCAGATTCGGTAGAATGCTGGTATACAGACTGCCCGGACCGAGCAGAATAGCGTCTGCGTTGCGGATAGCCTCCAGTGCCTCCGGCAGCGGCTCTACATCCACTGGCTCCAGGAACACGCGCTTGATGACGCCGCCCGCCTCCGGAATTTTGGATTCGCCGGTAATCAGCGTGCCATCCGCCATCTCGGCATGCAGAATTACGGCCTCTCCAGCCGCAGGCAGCACCCGGCCGCGAACAGCGAAGAGCCGGCTGAGTTCCCGGACTGCCGTAACGAAATCCCCGGATATGTCGGTTAACGCAGCCAGAATCAGATTGCCCAGGCTGTGTCCTGCTAAGCCTTCTCCGCTGCTGAAGCGATACTTCATAATCTGCGCCATCAGAGGCTCAACGTCAGCCATAGCCGTAAGTACGTTGCGGATATCCCCGGGCGGCGGCATCTGCAGCTCACTGCGCAGAATTCCGGAGCTTCCCCCGTCATCTGCGACAGTTACGATCGCTGTAATATCCAGCGGCTTCTCCTTCAGCCCCCGGAGCATTACGGAGAGTCCGGTACCGCCGCCCATCACGACAATCTTCGGACGCTCTCCTTGTTCTTCAGCCACTATTCATCCCTTCTCTCATCAATGCCGGTCGCGTTCAGAATCCCGGTGGCTGACTGCTACCGTTTCCGTCTCACTAACCCCCAGCATTTTGCCCAGATATTCAGCTATCGCTACCGAACGATGTTTGCCGCCGGTACAGCCGATACCGATAATAATCTGCGATTTGCCTTCCTTGCGGTATTGCGGAATAAGGAATTGAAGCATGTCTAGCAGCTTGGTCAGAAAGGTCTGCGTTTCAGGCCATTTCATCACATAGTCATACACCTCGTTGTCTTGGCCTGTCTTGGGCCGCAGCTGATCCACATAATGCGGATTAGGCAGGAAGCGGACGTCGAACACCAGATCGGCATCAATCGGAATCCCATACTTGAATCCAAACGAAGTAATGTTAACCGAGAGGGTGCTTTTCCCGAGGTGGGAGAAGCGTGACACTATTTTTTCTTTGAGCTGGGCAGGCTTCATGCTGCTGGTATCCAGGCACAGGGTAGCTGAATTCTTCAGCTCCTCCAGCATCTGGCGCTCCATGCGGATGCCATCCAGCGGCATGCCCTTGGGAGCAAGCGGATGATGCCTCCGGCTCTCCTTGTATCGCTGTACAAGCACTGAATCTGTGGCGTCCAGGAAAAGGATCTCACACCCGATCGTTGACTCATCCTTGATGTAGGCCAGAGATTCCGACAGGGCGGTGAAAAATTCCCGGCCTCTAAGGTCGATGACCAGCGCCACCTTGGCGATTTTACCCTTGGACTGCTCAATCAGTTCAGCGAATTTCGGGATTAGCACAGGCGGAAGATTATCCACGCAGAAGAACCCCAGATCCTCCAGGCTCTGCACAGCAATCGTCTTGCCCGCACCCGACATGCCTGTAATGATAATTAGGGTGGCATGAGCAGGCAAGGTATGCTCGAGGTCGGTCATTACAGCATCCCTCCCTAAGATTAGTATATGAATAATTCCAGTCTTTTAAGAACGCAGCAGCAGACCAGCCGCTCCAATAATACCCGCATCATTGCCAAGTGCTGCAGGCACAATAGTAACTCCGGTCTGCAGCGGTGCAGGCGCCAGCTTAGCGAACACCCGGCGGACTTCATCAAAGAGAATATCGCCTGCCTTGGAGACCCCTCCGCCGACGATGAATACTTCCGGGTTCAGAACAGCAGCAACGGAAGCCATCGATTTGCCCAGATAGAAGGCCGCCCGGTTCACAATCCGCAGCGCAGCCTCATCGCCTGCCTTGGCGGCATCGAATACTTCCTTCGCGGCGATTCTTTCAACGGTGGACAAGGAGGTACGGTCCCCGCGTGCTACAGCATCGTTCGCCATGCGGATAATGCCTGTCGCTGAGGAAACGGTTTCCAAACAGCCCATGTTCCCGCAGCCGCACTGGATCGCTTCCAGATCGGGCACCACGGAGATATGTCCAAGCTCGCCGGCCAGACCGGCAAAGCCCTGATACACCTTACCATTAATAATAATACCGCCGCCGACACCCGTTCCGAGCGTATAGCAGACACAATTCTCTATGCCGCGTCCGGCACCGCTCCAGGCTTCGCCCAGTGCAGCCACGTTGGCGTCATTGTCTATTTTGACTGGCTTGTTCAGACGACCCTCCAGAATGGAACGGATCGGCACATCTCTAAATCCTATGTTGGGCGCAAGGATGATGATGCCTTCACGAATATTCGTAAATCCGGCGAGTCCGGCTCCCACACCGGCCAGCTGGTCCCAGGAATACGGAGAGTCTTCAACAATCTGGCGTACATACTTCTCGATATTGTCGATGACAGCCTCAGCGCCATCCGCAGTCCCTGTCGGACCCTCGTAAGTGTGCAGCAGGCTTCCCTCGGCATTACAGATTCCAACCTTAATCGTGGTACCACCTAAATCCACGCCAACGTAGATAAGTTCAGACATGTTACAAGCCACCTTTTTCTATGCTAAAATAGTTAATCCTACGTACCCACTATAATAGAAGGCTCCCCTGCGGTCAAGGAAAGGCGATACACCCGGGGCAATGGGCTTCAGTTCTTATTTGTTAACAAAAAGACTTTCTCACCAGGCAGGCAAGAAAGTCCGTTCATTCTCTTCTATTGTAGGGTGCCAGATACCTTAATGCTATTCGGACAAAATCCGCTTCTGGCCCTCAAGGGCCCGGATTGGTGCGATATTCTGGGTGAATTCCAGCGTCCCCATATAACGGCCGTCTGCATCCCGCACAGCGAAATAACGGATATAGATGAATTTATCCTTGATGTTAATCCAGAAATCCTCGGCATCCTTCACTCCGGCCTTGAAATCAGCCAACAGCTTCTCAACAACATGCACGCTTTGCGGCGGATGGCAGTTCTGCACGGTGCGGCCGATGACGGCCTTCGTCCGGGCGAAGATTCGTTCCTTGCCATGCGAGAAGTAGCGGACGACATCGTTCTCGTCGATAAAGGTGAGGTCGACCGGCAGATGATTCATCAGCGTCTCAAGCTGGTGGAGCGACAGCAGCCCGGTCTCGAACCGGATGAAGCCCTGCGGGGACAGACCTTCCCCTTCTTCCGCCGGAACACCGGCGCCCTCAGGCTCCGCCGCACGTTCCGGTATCCATTCTTGGTCCGGCGCTGTCAGGCAGAAGCCGATTTCATCGCTTTCGCGGGCGATTTTGACCCACTCATCCTCAGTCAGCTTATCCAGCGCCATCGGGAGCAGAATATTCTCTTCCTTGAAGATCATCTCATTGACTTCCTTAATGATCTCTTCCAGTGCGGCTGTAATCTGCCCACTGTCCCCGCCATAGGCGCTAAGCGCCTTCTTGGCTTCCTTGATCATATTGCGGATTCCGTCATCGACTCCCCACATTACCTTCGTAGGACCGTAAATGCCGTACTTTTCCAGGTAAGGAAACAACAGATTCTCCTTGCGGCTGTAGTGCTTGTCGAGATCCAGCAACAGACTCAGGTCCTCCAGCAGCTTGAAAATAATCTCATCACTGGCGTTCTTCTTGAACTTATCCGCATGCAGCTCCAGCCGGAAGTTGACCAGACGCTCGATCTCGCGGTTCTCCAGCTTGAACGTATGCACGGGATGACCGGGCTGCTCCTCGGGCTTAGAAGAACGGTGAATCTGTTCAATCGAGCCCTTGAAGATTGCCGTATGCACGGAGCAGAGGCGCTGTACTTCCTCTACCGGAATGCCTTCCTCGGTCATCAGGGAGTGCTCCATGGCGGAGATTTCCTCCACCGTAACATCGCCTACCGCTTCTTCAAAACGCGCCTTAACCTCCTCCACGCTTTTGCCCGCATGCAGCTCCTTGATGATCTCTCTCAGCATAGCCTGGCGGCGTGTCTGTTCCTGCACATCGACCTCGCGGTTATTAATCAGTTCGCTCATCGTAATCTCTCCTTCTATTCTATAATCTCGAAACCATGCTGCTGAAAGGCCAGCCGAACGGTTTCCAGCTCTATTTTCTTTAATTTCATTCCTTTGGACAGGGTCATGAATCGTCCTGCAGTCTGCAGCATTCCAGGCTTCGTAATATCACGAAAACCCAGTTCCACCATGATCTCAACAATTTCCGGGTGCCTGCTTACCAGCTCAAAGACCGATTCATCCAGCTTCAACGCTTTGCTCATCCTTTTGCACACCTCACTAATGAGAATTCTTCTCAACACCAGCTTAGCATAGGGTACAGAGGTGAATTGTGATTGTAATCACTAACTACAAAAAGACTATCCCCGCCAGCCTTTCAGCTCGGGAGATAGTCTGAGAATGTTACGATTCCGCTGTATTAGCAGCTATGTTAGAGCGATTTGCTCCATCTATGGGAATTACGGATATCATGCGAAATCCGCATGCTGCAGAATTTAGGGCCGCACATCGAGCAGAAATGCGCCTGCTTTGCCCCCTCCGCAGGCAGGGTCTCATCATGATACGCCTGCGCCCTTTCCGGGTCCAGGGAGAGATGAAACTGGTCGCGCCAGCGGAACTCGAACCGCGCCTTGGACAGCGCGTTGTCCCGGTCCTGCGCACCCGGATGTCCCTTGGCGAGGTCTGCGGCATGTGCAGCAATTTTGTAGGTAATGACTCCTTCGCGCACATCATTCTTGTCAGGCAGGCCTAAATGCTCCTTAGGTGTAACGTAACACAGCATTGCCGTTCCAAGCCCCCCGATTATCGCTGCCCCGATGGCCGACGTGATGTGATCATAGCCGGGTGCAATATCCGTAGTTAGCGGACCGAGGGTGTAGAAAGGGGCTTCGTGGCAAATCTCAAGCTGCTTGTCCATATTCTCCTTGATCTTGTGCATTGGCACATGGCCCGGACCTTCGACCATAACCTGAACATCGTGCTTCCAGGCAAGCGCCGTCAGCTCTCCCAGCGTCTCCAGCTCGGCGAACTGAGCTTCGTCATTGGCATCAGCGATAGAACCGGGACGCAGGCCATCTCCCAGCGAGAAGGCCACATCATACGTCTTCATAATCTCACATATGTCTTCGAAGTGTGTGTACAGGAAGTTCTCCTGCTGATGGGCCAGGCACCAGGCGGCCATAATCGATCCGCCCCGGGACACGATGCCGGTCATTCTCCGGGCAGTCAGCGGAATATAGCGGCGCAGCACTCCGGCATGAATGGTGAAGTAATCCACCCCCTGCTCCGCCTGCTCAATCAGCGTGTCACGGTAGAGCTCCCAGGTTAAGTCCTCGGCTATGCCGTTCACCTTCTCCAGCGCCTGGTATAAGGGCACTGTACCGACCGGCACAGGAGAATTGCGGATAATCCACTCCCGGGTGGTATGGATCTTGGAGCCGGTGGAGAGATCCATGAGGGTATCAGCCCCCCAGCGGGTCGCCCACCGCATCTTCTCCACCTCCTCTTCTATAGAAGAAGTGACCGCAGAATTTCCGATATTTGCATTGATCTTCACCAGGAAGTTACGGCCGATAATCATCGGCTCACTCTCCGGGTGATTTATATTGGCCGGAATAATCGCGCGGCCCGAGGCAACCTCATCCCTTACGAACTCCGGCCGGGTATTCTCGCGGATCGCAATATACTCCATTTCCGGTGTTATAATTCCTTGCCTTGCATAATGCAGCTGAGTCACATTACCGCCTGTATAGGCCCGCCGGGGATTCCGGCTCAGTCCTGAACAAGCTTCTGCCAAGGCCCCCTCCCTGCGGATTCCGTTATCCTCCGGCCGGACGGCTCTTCCGGTGTATTCCTCCGAATCGCCACGCTCCGCGATCCAGCTTGAACGGTGCGGCGGCAGCCCCCTCCGAATGTCGGTCTCCTCTGCTGCATCCGTGTACATGCCGCTTGTGTCATAGACACGCAGCGGAGCATTCTCCTCTTCCCCGGCAACGCCTTCGGTTCTGCTGAGGCTGATCTCACGCATCGGAACCCGGATATCCGGGCGTGAGCCCTCCACATACACTTTACGGCTTGCCGGGAATCCGGAAAGATCCACCTCTTCGTTTTTGACCATTCCTGCCATTTCAATCTCCTCCTCTTCGCTCTGTACACCCATCAGATAAGAGGTCACGCAGCAGATTGAGCCGCAGAATCTATAGATTCTTGCAAATCAAAAAGCCGCTCCACCTGGAGCGGCTTTATTAAAGGAACAGCCAAATAAGACTGTATTCAAAAAAGGTCCGACTCCACTTTCCTACGCTGGTATGATCCAGATCAGGTTCAAGGGTCCGGGAATTCAATTTTCCCGTCTCAGCCTATTCAGGCTCCCCTAGTGGGTATCTTATCTAATTAAATACATTTTAACTGTGTGGGTAATTCTTGTAAACCCGTTATTTGTCCAGCGATTCGCTCCAGTCGTGCACCATCGTGCCTTCCAGGAACTTCTCAGCATCCATGGCGGCCATACAGCCGGTTCCCGCTGCCGATATCGCTTGACGGTAACGTGTATCCTGCACATCGCCGCAGGCAAATACACCGGGGATGTTGGTCTCGGTGGTACCCGGATTGACCACGATATAACCATTGGCATCCGTGTTGATCTGCCCGCCCAAGAAGGCTGTATTCGGTGTGTGTCCAATCGCTACGAACACGCCGTCTGCCTCTACCAGCTCTGTCAGACCTGTCTCATTATTAAGCACCGTAAGGCCCTTCACTCCGGTCTCTCCTACCGTTACTTCAACCGGTGTGCGGTTCAAGGCCCAGGTGACCTTGCTGTTGTCACGCGCCCGGTCCTGCATAATCTTCGAGGCACGCAGCTCGGGACGGCGGTGAACCAGCGTTACGCTGGACGCAAAGCGGGTTAGGAAGCTGGCTTCCTCCATAGCGGAGTCCCCGCCGCCGACGACGACAATCTTTTTATTACGGAAAAAGAAGCCGTCACAGGTCGCACAGGTGCTGACCCCGCGTCCCACATTCTCCTGCTCGCCCGGGATACCCAGATATCTTGCAGAGGCCCCGGTTGAAATAATGACCGACTCCGCTTCCAATACACCCATTCCGTCCACTGTTACCTTGAACGGACGCTGTGAGAAGTCCACGGACTCCACCCAGCCATTCTTGAATTCAGCGCCGAAGCGTTCTGCCTGCTTGCGCATATTGTCCATCAGGTCCGGACCCAGAATCCCTTCGGGGAAGCCTGGAAAGTTCTCCACTTCTGTCGTCGTTGTCAGTTGTCCCCCCGGCTGCAAGCCTTCAATTACCAGCGGGCTCAGGTTCGCACGCGCCAGATAAATCGCGGCAGTCAGCCCGGCCGGGCCTGTTCCGATTACAATCGTTTTGTACATTACATTGGCCTCCTTACAAGTAGGTTTGTCTTACAGCAGCAATGCTTAAATACGGGTGGTGGACGGCGATAAGCCGCCGGTTCCGGGCAGCATCGCCCGTATATCACATTCGCTGTCAATCCGCCGTGCATAACGGCTTACCATCGAGACCGACACTCCATAACGCTGGGCAGCCTCACGGAACGTAACCGGCTGTCCATGCAGCCGGGCCGTCAGATACTCCAGTGCAGCGCACCAGCCGCCGTCATTGCGGAACAGCGGTACATCCGGGTACAGGCTGCCGATGAACTGCTTCCAGATATGCTCCGCATCCTTCTTCTGGACCGCATCATACCTGCGGTCCATCATGGCCGCTGCATGATCCATAATCCGCTGCCAGTCTTCTCTCCATTCCGGCAGCGTCCCCTTGGAGGCGGGAGCAGCCGCAGGCTCCTGCTCTTCGCCGAGCGAGCTGACAGCTTCATTCAGGTTCTCTCCGATCAGCCGCTGAAGGCTGAACAATGCCGCCTCCTGCAGCCGGTCCTCCTGGAGCGGCTCTTGCTCCAGCACTTCGCGCAGCACCTCGGACATGTCCTCATCCTCAATCCAGCGCAGAGCCTCGGTCACCTGAAGCTTCGTAGCGGAATCGCCATAGCGCAGCGCCCAGAAGAACGAGGCGCGCAGCAGCGGATTATTCCGCACTTCTTCAGTGAACCTGCCCGTATTGCCCTTCCACTGCTTCAGCTGCTCCTGGAAGGGCAGCTGATAGTTATAGCTGACAGCAGGCATAGGGCGCCCTTCTGTCCGGGCCTGCTGGAGCTGGGACAGGAAGAACGCCGGGACCGCAGAATCAGGGTCCAGCTTGGCGGCCTGTCTCCAGCAGCGCAGAGCTTCACTGTACAGGCCGCTATTGCTTGCCGCCGCCGCACAGTAATGATACAGGCCAGCGTCTCCGGCGACCTCCTCGTCCTTCAGCAGACGGCGGAAATGGCTGTAAGCGGCGGTGTGCCGGCCCAGGATTCCCATCGTTGTGGCCATTTTGAACACATGCTCCTGATGGAATGGCACAGTCGCTTCAAGCATACCCAGCAACCTCTCAAGCTGCTCCTTGTCCCCTGCATACTGTAAGAAGATAGCCATATTGCACAGGGCGTGCAAATTGCCGGGGTCCTGCCTCAGCACTTCATTCAGACATGCCTTCGCCTTGGCGAACCGGCCCATATAGAAGTGGGCGAGCGCCAGATTATTATGCGCAGCCAAAAAATCCGGAGTATTGGCAGTTATCTCCTCCAGCAGCTCTACAGCCTGAGGGAACTTGCCCTCCTCCAGCAGACTCCGCGCCCGGTCATGTTCTACGACTCCCTCACGGCTGCGGATACGCACCAGCGGAGCAGGCCGGTTCAGCTCATATTGCAGCAGCTCCATCAGTTCTTCGGATTCGGCCATGAACTCACCGCTGGCGTCCTCCTCCAGATAGGTGACCAGCGAACGCTCCGCCTCTTCAAAGCTTTCCATATTGGCGAAGTTATTAGCCATATAGAAATGGCATTCCGTCATAGCAGGGTCAATCTTCTCCAGGACATGGATGAGAATCTCGTTAGAGGCGGTGTAATTGCCCATCTCAGATAATATACCCGCCATATTGCAATGATTCACCGGATTATCCGGCTCATATTCAACAGCTTTGCGAAAATTCTTTAATGCCTTATCATATTGAAAGCGGTCCAGCGACCGTACGGCTCTTTCAAAGAAAAAATTGGCATCCAGAGTGACCGGAATGATATTACTGTTCTCCGCGACATTCTCTGAAGTTCTCTCTATCATGGAAGCAAGGCACCTCCCTTGTTTCAGCTTCCCTAGCCTTACCTGTTCGTTTCCATTTATGGTCTCGGCTGTCTTCTTCACACAGTATACCACATGTGGCAATGAGATTCTCAATCTCCAGAGAGAGCTAAGGGGAGGGGAAAGCTTGGGAAAATACAGCCTCAGGGCCTGCTTCATGGCTCATTCACAAAAAAAACGCAGGCGTTAAATCCCTGCGTCTCTGAATAGCTTATCTATGGAACCTCCCTCGATAATAATTCGTGTGGCCTCAGCCAGCATGGGGGCTACCGAGAGCACTGCGAACCTGCTGGAATGCTCATCCGGCAGGGCTATCGAATCTGTGACCACAATCTCGTCGATATTGGGATGGTCCATCCGCTCAAGCGCGTCTCCGGAGAACAGGCCGTGCGTAGCACAGACGATGCTGTTCCGCGCTCCCCGCTCCTTCAGGCCCTCCACCACATTGACGATGGTCGTTCCGGTATCAATGAGGTCCTCTATAATGATCGGCGTTCTGCCTTCCACATCCCCGATGACATGCGTAATTACCGATTCATTATGGGCCGGACGTTTCTTGATCATGATGGCGAACGGCGAATCCAGCCGGCTGGCCAGCTTCTCCGCCATGGAGGCGCGTCCCGCATCCGGCGATACTACGACCAGATCGGTAAGACCCTTCACCTTCAAATAACCGCTGATCAGATCGAGCGCTGTCAGATGGTCCACCGGGATATTGAAGAATCCCTGAATAGCTGCGGCGTGCAGATCAATGGTAATTACGCGGGTCGCCCCTGCTGTGGTCAGCACATCGGCGACCATTTTGGCCGAGATCGGCTCACGCGGTGCGGATTTGCGTTCCTGCCGGGCATACCCGTAATAAGGGACGATAATGTTCACTGTTCTTGCCGATGCACGTTTGGCTGCATCAATCATGACCAGCAGCTCTACAAACAGCTCGTTAATCGGATGAGCCAGGGATTGCACCAAAAATACGTCGCAGTTCCGGATGCTCTCTTCATAATGCACATAAATCTCGCCGCTTTTGAAACGTGTCAGCTTGATCAGGCCAAGCGGTGCACCAAGGCGCTCCGCGATGTCAGCGGCCAGCTTCGGATTCGACGAACCGGAAAAAATCCGTAATTGATGATGCATAGTACCCTCCTGGGATTATAAATTTATACGTTGAACGGAACAGATGTACGGCGGCGTCCTTCAAAGACGGCCAGTTCGCGGAAGCCGGTGCGCCAGAGCATGTCCCGGGCCTCTGTTAAGCCGTCTCCCAGCTTCATGGGATCATGCGCATCAGAGCCAACCGTGAGCGGAATGCCTAGCTCCAGCGCCTGGACGAGCACATGCTCTGCCGGGAACATCTCGGCACACGGCTTGGTCAGCCCGGAAGCATTCAGCTCCATGGCGATTCCGCTGCGGGCGATGATCTTCAGCGTATCCAGCTCAAGCGCTCTGGCCTCCGCCAGGTCCTCCGGCGTCCGGGGTCCGTAACCGAACCTTTTGATGACATCCATATGTCCTATAATATCATATAATCCCGATAACGCCGACTTCTGTACAGCATCATAATAGCGGCGGTATACGTCCATTACATCCTGACCTTCCCAGCCATGGGTCTGCCGGTGGTCCGTAATATCCCATTCCCCAAGGAAATGTACAGACCCGATCAGATAATCCCACGGATACGGTGCCAAAAGCTCGCGGATCTGATCCTCATATCCTTCGATATAATCCGCTTCAAGCCCTACACGCAGCTCAATCGTTCCACGGTAACGCTCCTTCAGCGTAAGGCATTCCTCCACATAACGCGGAAGCTCCGCAAGAGGCATAGCCATCTCGGGATAGTAGTGGTCCGGGTCGACATGGATAAGCGGCAGATGATCCGACAGCCCGAGCTGATCCAGACCCAGAGCGATGCCCCGCTGCACATACTCCTCCAGCTTCCCGACGGCATGGCCGCAGCGTTCATGATGGGTATGATAATCGATGTGCATGCTGAAGTGTCCTCCTAATCCCGCCGCGGCCGTTCATGGCGGGCGCTCAGCTCTTCCAGAATCTCATCCAGCGGAAGCTTGCGCTCCTGAAGCAGCACCAGCAGGTGATAGATCAGATCGCTGACCTCCAGGCGCAGCTCAGCATTATCTTTATTTTTGGCGGCAATGATCGTCTCGGAAGCTTCCTCACCGACCTTCTTCAGGATCTTATCCACACCCTTATCGAACAGATAAGTGGTGTAAGCCCCCTCAGGACGGTTCACCTCACGCTCGGCAATGACACGCTCCAGCTCACCGAGTACCGCAAACCGGCCGCTCTCTGTGTCAGCAGTATTCACGGCAGCCCCGGCAGTGTCAGCTACGGTTGCCGATGAATCGAGCGGAATCTCGCGGAAGAAGCAGCTGTTCTCCCCGGTATGGCAGGCCGGACCCTCCGGCACTACCTTCACCAGCAGCGTATCGCTGTCACAATCGTAATGGATCGAGGTGATTGCCTGCGTATTGCCGGACGTCCCCCCCTTATGCCACAGCTCGCTGCGTGAACGGCTCCAGAACCAGGTCTGGCCGCTCGTAAGTGAGCGCTGCAGCGACTCAGGATTCATATAGGCGAACATTAATACCTCCAGGGTGCGCGCATCCTGAATGACAGCAGGCAGCAGGCCAGATTCATTCCAGCGGATGCCTGACACTGCCTCCTGCTGGCTTAGTGCGATATCCTTCTTGTCCTCGCTCATCGGATCTCTACTCCTCTTTGCTTCAGATCAGCCTTCAGATCATGAATAGCAATCTCTTTATAGTGAAAAATGGTTGCCGCAAGTCCGGCATCTGCCCGGCCTTCCGTAAATACATCATAGAAATGCTCGATTTTCCCGGCCCCGCCAGAAGCAATGACAGGAATACTCAGCAGGTCGCTGACCGCCGCTGTCAGCTTCAGGTCGAAGCCGTCCTTGGTCCCGTCCGCGTCCATACTCGTAAGCAGAATCTCACCCGCGCCCAGCCGCTCGGCTTCCTTGGCCCAGTTCAAAGCCCGGATGCCCGTAGGCGTACGTCCGCCGTGCGTATACACTTCCCATTCGCCCCAAGCCTCATTATATTTGGCATCCATCGCCACTACAATGCACTGGGAGCCGAAGTGACGGGCCCCTTCCAGGATAAGTTGGGGGTTATTGACAGCGGCCGTGTTGATGCCGATTTTGTCCGCTCCGGCACGCAGAATCCGCTTCATGTCTTCCGGGGTCGAAATACCCCCGCCCACCGTGAAAGGAATGGCAATCTCTCCCGCCGTCTGCCGCACCACTTCTATCATGGTCGCTCTGCCTTCCACAGAAGCGGAAATATCCAGGAATACCAGCTCATCCGCGCCCTCGCGGTCGTACAGCGCCGCAAGCTCCACCGGATCTCCGGCATCGCGCAGATTCACAAAATTCACGCCTTTTACCACACGCCCGTCCTTCACATCCAGACAGGGAATAATCCGTTTCGCCAACATTCCAAGACCCCTCCCTAGTATAAGACTTACCGCAATCCGGAGGACTGGCCCAGGGCCTGTAGCGCTTCAGCCAGATCAATATTACCGGTATACAGCGCCTTGCCCACAATCGCCCCGCCGATTCCGCTGCCGCTATGTACGTTCAGGCGCTGCAGATCATTAAGGCTGGTCACGCCGCCGGAGGCGATTACGCTGCGGCCGCTTGCCTTGGCCATAGAGAGAATACCTTCCACGTTCGGCCCCTGCATCATCCCGTCGCGGGAGATATCGGTATAGATGAAGGTCTCTGCGCCTTTGGCGGCCAGCTCCCTGGCCAGGTCTTCCGCGCGAACCTCCGACGTATTAAGCCAGCCGTGCGTAGCCACATAGCCGTTGCGCGCATCGATGCCGATGGCTACTTTGTCGCCGTATTTGGCAAGAACCGCTTCTGTAAACGCCTGATCATTAATGGCTGCCGTTCCGATAATTACACGGCTGATACCAAGACCCAGCAGCTTCTCCACATCGGCAAGTGTACGGAGACCGCCGCCGACCTGTACAGGAACATTCGCGTGCTTGGCAATGGATCCAATGATGGCATCATTTACGGGGCAGCCTGCTTTGGCTCCGTCCAGATCCACCAGATGGATATACTGTCCGCCCTGCTCTTCCCATGACTTAGCCACCTCTACCGGACTGTCGTTATAGATCGTCTCTTGGGCATAATCGCCCTGCTGTAGCCGGACACACTTGCCGTCCCGGATATCAATCGCCGGATATAGGATAAAAGAAGACATGAATACTCCCCGCTTTCATTGCAAATTAGTGATTCAGGCAGGCTAAGCCTGCTGTGCCTGGAGCTGCAGGAAATTACCCAGCAGCTTGATGCCAAGCTCCCCGCTCTTCTCCGGGTGGAACTGCATCCCGTATACATTATCGCGCCCCACGATAGCCGTTACCGGATGTCCATAGTCTGTGACGGCCAGCAGATCGCCGTCCGCCGCGAGTGCATGATAGGAGTGCACGAAGTACACATGGCCCTCCGTCAGGCCGGCCAGCAGCGGACTCTCCGGCTGGCGGAAGCTCAGCTTGTTCCAGCCCATATGCGGCACCTTGTATCCGTCCCGGGGGGCGAAGCGTACCACTGCGCCAGGCAAAAGCTCCAGCCCCTTATGCTCGCCGTGCTCCTCGCTGCTGCTGAACAGCAGCTGCATCCCGAGGCAGATGCCCAGCACCGGCTGTCCCGCTTCTGCTGCAGCCCGGACGACATCGTCCATTCCGCTCTCCCGTAAGTGCTCCATCGCATCGCCAAAGGCACCGACACCGGGCAGAATCACGCTGTCTGCGGCCAGAATGGCAGCGGCATCGGCCGTTACAAGACTCGTATAGCCCAGCCGCTCTACCGCCTTACTGACACTGTGCAGATTGCCCATGCCATAATCGACGATTGCAACAGCCATGCTACAGCACTCCCTTCGTCGAAGGTACGCCCTTCACCCGGGGATCAACCAATGTCGCCTCATCCAGCGCCCGTCCCAGCGCCTTGAAGACCGCTTCAATCATGTGGTGGGTGTTGGAGCCGTAATGTACGATGACATGCAGCGTAATTCTGGCTTCCAGCGCGAATTTCCAGAGAAATTCATGAACGAGCTCCGTAGAGAAGCTGCCCACCTGCTGTGAAGGATACTCCGCCCGGTATTCAAAATGCGGCCGGTTGCTGATATCAATCACTACCTGAGCCAGCGCTTCATCCATAGGGACGAAGACACTTGCATAACGTTTAATCCCTTTTTTGTCGCCCAGCGCTTCGCGCAGAGCCTGTCCCAGACAGATGCCGATGTCCTCTACCGTGTGGTGGTCATCAATATCAATATCGCCCCGGGCCTGCACGTTCAGGTCAAACTGTCCATGCTTCGTGAACAGATCCAGCATATGATTCAAGAAAGGCACATCGGTCTCCAGTTCCGAGACCCCGCTGCCGTCTACGGCAAAGGTTAACTTGATGTCCGTTTCGTTGGTTGTACGGCTAAGTCCGGCCTTTCGCAGCGCCTGTTCGTTATTATTGTTCTCCATTTCCGTCTCCACCTCTCGCTTCCTTCTCCAGCCGGATTTCAATTGCACGTGCATGGCCCTCCAGCCCCTCACGCCGGGCAAGCTCCATAATTGCCGCCCCGTCCCGCAGCAGCGCTTCCTTGCTGTAATAGATCAGACTGGATTTCTTAATGAAATCATCCACATCTACAGGTGAGGAGAACCGCGCTGTGCCATTCGTCGGTATGATATGGTTCGGTCCGGCGAAGTAGTCGCCGACCGGCTCCGAGCTGTACGGCCCGAGGAAGATCGCCCCGGCGTTCTCAATCGCGCCGGTCAGCCCCATCGGGTCGTTCACGACAATCTCCAGATGCTCCGGCGCCAGCCGGTTGACCACGGAGATGCCCTCCTCAAGCGAGTCCACGACGATAATCGCGCCGTAGTTCTCTACCGAGGCCCGCGCGATGGCTTCGCGCGGCAACGTCTGCAGCTGCCGCTCGACCTCGGCAGCCACTGCCTCCGCGAGACGCTGCGACGGCGTCACAAGGATCGCCGACGCCATCTCGTCGTGCTCGGCCTGCGAGAGCAGGTCGGCCGCGATGTAGGCGGCCTCGGCGGTATCGTCGGCGAGCACGACGATCTCGCTCGGTCCGGCGATGCTGTCGATGTCGACAGCGCCGTAGACCTCGCGCTTGGCCAGGGCCACGTAGATGTTCCCTGGCCCGCAGATCTTATCGACCGGCACGATCGACTCCGTGCCGAAGGCCAGGGCGGCGATCGCCTGCGCGCCGCCCACGCGGTAGATCTCATGTACGCCCGCTTCAGCGGCGGCCACGAGAATATAGGGATCAATGCCTTCGGAGCCGCCCGTCGAAGGCGGCGTCACCATTACAATCTCCGGCACCCCGGCAATCTGTGCCGGAATCACGTTCATCAGCACCGAGGACGGGTATGCCGCCTTGCCGCCGGGAACATAGACGCCCACGCGCTTCAGCGGGCGGATGATCTGGCCGAGGATCGTGCCGTCCGGCTGCAGATCCATCCAGGAATTGCGTTTCTGCCGCGCATGGAACGCACGAATGTTCACGGCTGCCGCGCGGATCGCCGTCACGAAGGACTCCTCTACCCGGCCATAGGCGGCCTCAAGCTCCTCCGGCTTGACGCGCAGCTGCGCTGGCGTCAGTGCGGCGCCGTCGAAGCGCTCCGTATACCGGAGCAGCGCCGCATCGCCTTCCTGCTTGATATCGGCCACGATTTCACGTACGGCCTTATTCTGCTCCGGCGTGCCGTATTCCACTTCACGCTGCAGCTTAAATTCCTTACTGGACTGGACCTTCACCGCCGCTTCCCCCTTGAACTCTATAATTGTGCTTAGCTTATTTCACCTGCAGCCCCGGTCCTGCAATAACAGCCTGCAGCCGGTCGCATAGCTGTTGAATCTCCTCATTCTTCATCCGGTAGCTCACCCGGTTCGCCACCAGGCGGCTGGTGATCTCGAAGATGCTTGTCATCTCCACCAGCCCGTTATCCTTCAGCGTCTGGCCGGTCTCCACCATATCCACGATCCGGTCAGCCAGCCCGATCAGCGGCGCCAGCTCGATAGAGCCGTTCAGCTTCACAACCTCCACCTGCTGGCCTTGCTCACGGAAATACCGCGAAGCCACGTTCGGGTACTTGGTGGCGACCCGCTGCTGAATGCCCGGCTGCCAGTTCGGAAGCCCGATGATCGACATCCGGCAACGGGCGATCCCGAGATCCAGCAGCTCGTACACATCGCGGCTCTCCTCCAGCAATACATCTTTGCCGACAATCCCGATATCCGCCACTCCATATTCTACATAAGTGGGCACATCCACCGGCTTAGCAAGAATGAACTCCATTCCGGCCTCCGGCAATGAAATCACCAGCTTGCGCGACTCTTCTCCGTCCGGAGGAATCGGCAGTCCCGCCTGGCGGAACAGCTCTGCCGCTTTATTATAAATCCGGCCTTTCGGCATGGCTACCTTAAGAATCTGTGCCATCAATACCCGCCCCCGTTTCGTATTTCAGCTTCTCTTCATCATATCAAAAATTACACGCACCAGCTCCGCTCACCCATGCTCGCTGACAAACGACACGAACGTGTATATCTCGCCGTACAGCTCGCCCTCTGCCTGAATAGTATCCGCATCCAGCCGCTTCACAGTCTTCAGCTCCTCCGGGCCGGCCGCCAGCCGTGTGACCACAACATGCCCTTCCGACCGCAGCCTCGCGGCTTCCGCAAGGCCCTCCTGGCGCCGGAGTGCATCGTACTGGACCAAAATCGGCAGTTCTTCCTCTTCCGGCAGCCCGGAGACGCCATCCAGAATGCGGTTAGTCTTCAGGGAGAAGCCGGTGGAGGGAATCGGACGCCCGAATTGCTGCAGCAGGTTGTCATACCGGCCGCCGCTGCATACCGGGAAGCCCAGCTCGGAAGCGTACCCCTCGAAGGTCATGCCCGTATAGTAAGAGAAATCACCGATCATCGTCAGATCAATCAGCACATGCTGCGAGACACCGTACGCAACCAGCACCTCCCATACCTTGCACAGATGCTCAATCGACGCGCGCGCCAGCGGGTGGTTGCTCAGCTCCAGCGCTTGTCCGCAGATCTCCTTGCCACCGCGCAGCCGCAGCAGTCCGTCCAGCTCCTGCTTCTGGGCAGTAGGTAGCTCAAGACGCCGCAGCGTCTCACGGAAGGCGACATAATCGCGGCTGAGCAGATGGCTCTTCAGCTCCTCCTGAGCCTGCGGCAGGCCCGATACCGCCTCCTGGAAGAGACCATCGAGGAAGCCGACATGTCCGATTGCAATTTTAAAAGACTTTACGCCCGCTGCCTGCAGTGAAGCAATCGCCAGTGCAACTACCTCCGCGTCAGCCTCCGGCGAATCATCACCGACAAGCTCTACACCGGTCTGAAAGAATTCCGCCTCCCGCCCGGCCTCTTCTTCAATCGCCCGAAAGACGTTGGCATGGTAGGACAGACGCAGCGGCAGCGGCTCATCCTTCAATAGAGAGGAGACCACACGGGCTACAGGTGCTGTCATTTCCGAACGCAGCACCAGCGCCTGCCCACGGTTGTTAAGTAATTTATACAGCTTCTGATCAGATGTAGAGCTGGCTACACCGACCGTATCGTAATATTCAAGAGTAGGCGTAATCATCTGCCGGTAGCCCCAGCGGCTCATACAGTGAAGTACATCCTTCTCAATCTTGCGCAGCTTCGTTACCGCACGCGGGAGATAATCCCTTACGCCGGCAGGCTTTTCAAATCCTTTTGGTTTGGCCATTTTCATTGTTCACCTCATCGGATATGTTAAAGGGTTATCACTGAATGCTTTATCATGGTAAAGTGGTAGCAAAGTAAAGTAGTGGCAATATCGTATCACGGACTATCCTTTTGCGTCAACAATTCGCTTGAATTCCAGAGTTCCTTTTGCCACCGGGATAAGCGGAGAATATAATAGGTTAATATGATTGTACTTTATTTCCTCCATGAAGTATTCCCGGCATCTAATTCAGAAGCAGAAAGAAGGACTGACGGCTTGAGTACATCCTATATGATTGGCGTTGATATTGGAACCACCAGCACTAAGGCTGTCCTCTTTGAGGAGAATGGAACAATTGTCGCTCAGAGCAATCAGGGCTATCCGCTGCATCAGCCCTACCCCTCTGTCGCAGAACAGGACCCGGAGCAGATTCTGGAAGCCGTAATTCATACTATAGCCTCGGTCATGCAGGAGAGCCTTGCCGCACCTGAAGCCATTCTGCTGGTCTCCTTCAGCTCCGCTATGCATAGCGTCATCGCTGTAGATGCTTCGGGCAAGCCGCTGACCGCCTGCATCACCTGGGCCGATAACCGGAGCAGCCGCTGTGCCCGGCGGTTGAAGGATGAACTGAACGGACATGAGCTGTATCTGCGGACAGGAACGCCTATACATCCCATGTCTCCCATCACCAAGCTGATGTGGCTGGGCGAGGAGCAGCCCGAGCTGTTCCGCCAGACCTACAAGTTCATCTCCATCAAAGAATATATTTTCTTCAGATTGTTCGGTGAATATGTGATCGACCATTCCATCGCCTCGGCCACCGGCATGTTCAATCTGGAGAAGCTCGATTGGGACGAGGAGGCGCTGCGGATTGCCGGTGTTACCCCGCAGCGGCTATCCCGTCCGGTTCCGACCACCCATATCCTGCAGGGACTGCTTCCAGAGCTTACCGGGAAGCTGGGTCTGCTCAAGGACACCCCGTTTGTAGTGGGCGCCAGTGACGGCGTCCTGTCCAACTTGGGCGTAGGTGCAATAGAGCCGGGAGTTATCGCTGCAACTATAGGCACAAGCGGCGCCATCCGTACTGTAGTAGACCATCCTCTGACTGATCCCAAAGGACGGATCTTCTGCTACGCCCTGACAGACAAGCACTGGGTGATTGGCGGCCCTGTGAATAACGGGGGGATGCTCTTCCGCTGGGTGCGTGATGAGTTCGCCGCTTCTGAAGTGGAGACCGCGAAGCGCCTCGGCATTGATCCCTACGAAGTATTAACCCGGATTGCCGAGCAGGTGCCGCCCGGCAGTAACGGACTACTCTTCCATCCGTATCTGACCGGGGAACGCGCACCGCTGTGGAATCCCGATGCCCGCGGCTCCTTCTTCGGGTTAAGCATGAATCACCGCAAGGAGCATATGATCCGTGCGGTGCTGGAAGGTGTCATCTTCAACATGTACACCGTGTTGCTTGCTATGGAGGAATGTATCGGCGAGCCCGTTAGAATTCTTGCTACCGGCGGCTTCGCCCGCTCAGCTCTATGGAGGCAGATGATGGCGGATATTTTCGATCAGGAGGTGGTCGTCCCTGAGAGCTTCGAGAGCTCATGCCTCGGCGCAGTCGTACTCGGATTATACGCCATCCGGCGGATCGATTCCTTCGATGCTGTCTTCAGCATGATTGGCTCTACTCACCGGCATGAGCCGGTTACAGCCCACGCCAAAGCCTACAAACAGCTGCTGCCCATCTTCATCTCAGTAACCCGCAGCCTGGAGGACCAATATCAGGCTATCGCCGACTTCCAGCGGGAGCAGGCCGGAGAACAGCCCGGCTAACCGTGATCTTCAGAATCACCCGTTTACAACAACAAAGCGCCGGCTGGCCGCAGATGCGGCCAGCCG